>DATGXN010000345.1:0-27877 GCA_035298945.1 Chitinophagaceae bacterium
ATGATCCGCCCCGTTCCATATCCGCCCCTCCCGCAAAGAATGGCATGCACGCCCGGATCATCCATCATCACCTGGAGATCATGCAATCTTTCTTCATCAGTGCCGGAAAAATAATGGTATTGATGACCCACCGTGGTCCCCAGTTTTACTTTAAAGCCCCAATCATTCTCTATCACCCTGATGGCAGTGGACAGCTTTTTTGCCGGCATATATCCTGCCGGGCAAACAATGCCAATGGTGTCACCTTTTTTCAGATATGGGGGAATGATGATGGGTTTCAAGGACTATTTTTTTTGAAAGATAAACATATGACGTGAATCAGTAGCAGACAAAACGGTTGTCAATGCTATTGGACCCCCGAATACCCAATTTTGCTTTAAGGGGAAGGTCATAGGTTGCAATCATTCTGCCACCTGCCACCTGCCACCTGCAACCTGCCACCTGCAACCTGAATATATGATTGCTCCATCCATACAACACATCACCGCCCTGTCAGACAAATTGGGCTTAAGCGCTGCACAAGTCATCACATACGGTAAGTACAAAGCAAAGATCAGTCTGCCTGGCTTTGATGAAAAGAAGATCAGGAATTCAAAACTGATCCTTGTTACTTCCATTACACCCACCAAAGCAGGCAACGGAAAAACAACCACCTCCATCGGACTTGGAGATGCTATGCAAAGGCTGGGAAAAAATGTAATGCTTGCACTGAGGGAGCCTTCACTTGGGCCGGTATTTGGCATGAAAGGCGGAGCCACCGGAGCAGGCAGATCGCAACTGGTTCCGGCAGACGAGATCAACATGCATTTCACCGGCGACTTCCACGCGATCTCCGCCGCCAACAACACGCTGGCAGCATTGCTGGACAATTATAATTACTACCGTCAAGGCACACCCGAAGAACTCAGGGAGATCTACTGGAGAAGGGTCATGGATGTGAACGACCGTTCCTTACGCTATATCATCACAGGTTTGCATGGAGGCAAGAACGGCATTCCCGCAGAAACAGGATTTGATATTACCCCGGCCTCAGAACTAATGGCCATACTTTGCCTGGCCAAAGACCAGGAAGATCTGAGAACCCGGATCGATAACATATTATTGGCCACCACCGCAGGCAAAAAACCATTCCGGGTATCAGACCTGGGCGTAGGCGGTGCCATACATGCACTTTTAAAAGATGCATTGGAACCCAATCTGGTGCAAACACTGGAAGGCACTCCTGCTCTCGTTCATGGAGGACCTTTCGCAAACATAGCTCATGGCTGCAACTCCCTCATGGCTACCAAATATGCCATGAATTTATCCGATTATGTGATTACTGAAGCGGGTTTCGGTTCGGATCTTGGAGCGGAAAAATTCTTCAATATCAAATGCCGGGTTGGGGGAATCACTCCTGCGTTGAGTGTGCTGGTGGTTACCACACAGTCGTTAAAACTGCATGGTGAAGTTCCATATGCAAAGATCGCCAGCGCAGACCCCGAGGGCATCATGAAAGGTATGCGGAACCTGGAAAGACATCTTCATATTCTGAGAACATTTGACCAGCAGGTGCTGGTAGTACTCAACAGGTTTGATTTTGATACGGACGAAGAACTGCAACTTATCCGCAATTGGTGTGAACAACGCAATGTTCCCTATGCGGTGAACAATGCCTACAAACAAGGTGGTGAGGGCGCACTGGAAGCCGCTGAAAAGATCGTGGCCCTGACTGCCAGCCAACCCGAACATATTCACCATACTTACGAGATCAATGATCCTGTTGAAGCCAAGATCAGGAAGGTAGCGATGGGCATCTATGGGGCTGACGATATCATCCTGGAAAAAAAGGCCCGGCTTAAACTGAAAGAGATCACAAATATGGGCTACCAGCAATACCCTGTCTGCATTGCAAAAACACAGTATTCATTTACAGATACACCTGAAGACATCCATCGTTATAAGAATTTCGTGATCACCGTGGATGACCTGATCATCAATTCCGGCGCAGGATTTATTGTAGCTGTTTGTGGTGAAATGATGAGGATGCCGGGGTTGCCGGAGAAACCGGCGGCACTTCAATTTCAGTGAGCAGTAAGCAGCAAGCAGTGAGCAGCACTAATTTCTTCTGCTCACTGCTTACTGCTAACTGCTAACTAATTCAACACCGTCTTTCCTAATAGTAAGCAGATGATTAAATCCGTGCTTCAGCGCATAATTTTCTTTCTGGTGCCCAATAGGAAATCCAAAACAAACAGGATAACTATATTCCGCAACCTTACTCATCACAACCTCATATAAATTACGGCCGAACTCTTCGCCGGCATCATCGGTTTTGATCTTATTGAACCCACCGATCACAAGCCCCTTTAACTTACTAAGCTTTCCGGCTCTTTTTAATGTCATCAACATCCTGTCCAGGCTATACATATACTCTCCCACTTCTTCCAGGAATAAAATACGCCCTTCTGTATTCAACTCTGACCTGGTGCCCATCATACTGATGATGATGGATAGATTACCTCCTACTAACAAACCCTCTCCTACCCCGGTCCTGTTGTTATCATTCGGCTGTGCCGTGTATTTCATTTTTGTTCCATCAAGTGCTCTTTTGATAGAAAGGATACTCTCCTGCACAACTGGTTCTGCAGCAGCCCAATCTTGTGGGAAACTATTACACATCTTAGAGTGTATCGATGCCACATTACAATTACGCAACAGGTGAAGATGAAGGGCAGTAATATCAGAAAATCCGATCACCCATTTGGGCTGTTTGAGAAAACGTGAGAAATTCAATTTATCGAGGATCCGGTTCACTCCATATCCTCCCCTGGCACACATGATCGCTTTGACAGTATGATCGTCCAGTAACAGCTGGAGATCCATCAGCCTCTCCTCATCGGTTCCGCCAAATGTATAATCGCGTTTACCAATGGTATTGCCTATTCTCACTACCAAACCCCACTGTTCCAGCATCAGCTTCGCAGGCTGTATATCTTCAAGTGTTATATACCCTGCAGGTGAAGTGATCGCGATCTTATCGCCAGCTTTGAGATAGGGAGGAATGGTAACAACATGTAATGACTCCTCCGGCTCTATTTTGGCGGCCGCACCCAGGGCTGGAAAAATGGAAAGGAACTCTTTACGCTTCATCGGCAATCAACTATTGAAACGGTAATTTACAATGCTTACCTGAATCTGAATGCATAACTCAACATAAGTTGAATACTGGTTGCAATTACGGTACCCGTCTGCCTTTTCCCCTGGAGGTAATTTTCTTCCGTTGGATCATCAAAACTATAGGGCTGGGTGGCATTAGTCTTCTTGGCAAAACTGTATCGCATACCGATCACCCAATCACTGTTACCGAAAGATCTTTGCTTTCCGATGGCAAGATGATAATTATCCCAGTTCTTTATGGTCAGGTAATGTCCTTTATAATTCTTGTCAATATCAGCGAAATATTTATCCGAGTGAAATGAAAAAAGCCAGTGTTTATTTCCCTCATGATTCCAATCCACGCCAAAAGAACCATTGATCACCGTTTGATTACCTGCCAAAACCCGCATGAAAGAAGGATCTGTTCCAATATTATTAGGTGGCTGGGCATAATCTGCGCCGCCAGGATCCATAATATTATAATTCCTGACCCCTGAATAGGCATTTATTGCGCCATACAATCTTACGTTCCGGAAAGGCCTGGAAACACCTACACCAAGGGCCATCGATTTCTTATAAGTAGCTTTTTGTTTTTCTGCCCGTCCACTGGCGATCAAACTTTGTCTCGGTTTAGACAAGTCTCCCTCCGGGTGAACATTGTAAAATGTTCCCTGGGCCATGACTTCCCCTGAACCCATTATCCCCAATGAGGGCAGGTGGGCGGTAACTCCTATATCCCATTTACCCAGCTGCATCGCCAGTCCAAGCTTGGTGATGGCCATCACCTTGTAGTATCTCGTATAAAAACTATTCTGGAAAGAAACAAAATCCACACTGGAAGTTTGGCTATTCACCGGTACGGCGCTGGCCGTAAATGAATTCAGGTATTCCTCGCTCCTGTATGTGAATGACTGAGACACGCCAAGGGCAACATGTTCGCTGATATTCCATCCTATTCCCAGGATGGCAGTGACTTCATCTACATCGTGGGAAATATTTAACTGCGCCAGGTAATTTTCAAGTCCCGGGCTTTCTGCATCGTTCACAACATTTTCCTGGTATTGGTTCCGGTCTGTAAATCGTAACCTGTCATTGATCGGATGGTATATGGAATATCCAAGAACAAAATCTTTCTTGTCCTTTTTTGGCTTTAATACCCCAGCCGCCATGTTTGGCAATATGTTAAGATTCCCGTATTTAATGTCAAAGCCCTGTCCCAGGCCATTCTGAAAATTGATATTACTATACCCTACAGCAGTTGTATTGAAACTGAAACTGGACTGGTTCGCAAAACTCAATGTGGCGGGGTTGAATATCACAGCAGACTGGTCTTCAAAACGGGCAAGTCCAGCATTTGCCAGAATAGAATTGCGGGAACCCATTTTCATATATTCGTAATGATTGTCCTGGGCACTTGTAGCCTTTGTCAGCAGCATTACCAACAACCAAAGCGGAAAAAATCTTCTCATAGCAATCAGCTTGGAGCGAATGTAAAACCGCCTTTGGTTTTAGCCCGTTTCTATTTGTTCAAATTTAAAAGATCGGGGAAAATCAGCCCAAAACACCCATTTCGCCAGTTTAAGGTAAATTTGCATCCCTTATAATAATAAAATGACTCCAAAAAGATACCTGATCACTTCCGCATTACCCTATGCCAACGGGTTGAAACATATAGGCCATCTTGCAGGCGCCTACCTGCCAGCCGATACCTATGTGCGATACCTAAGGGCCCAGAAAAGAGATGTAGTGTTTGTTTGCGGCAGTGACGAGCATGGAACTGCCATCCCCATCCAGGCCACCAAAGAGGGAACCACGGCCCAGGCCATCATCGATAAGTACCATGGAGTGATCAAACAGAATTTTGAAGACCTCGGGATCTCATTTGATATATATGACCGTACTTCATCACCAGTTCACCATGACACTTCCCGCGAATTCTTTACTTACCTCAACAGCAGGGGCGATCTCTCCGTGCAGGAATCTGAACAGTATTACGATGAGGAAGCTAAAAGCTTTCTTGCCGACAGATACATTAAAGGCACCTGCCCGAATTGTGGTTACAACAGTGCTTATGGCGACCAATGTGAAAGATGCGGAAAAAGCCTAAGCCCCGATGACCTGATCAACCCTGTCAGCACACTTAGCGGATCAGCTCCCGTTAAAAAGAAAACCAAACACTGGTACCTGCCGCTGGACAGGCATGAAGCATTTCTAAGGGAATGGATACTCCAGGGGCATGCCCACGATTGGAAAGTGAACGTACTGGGACAATGCAAGAGTTGGATAGACGGAGGGCTACAACCCAGGGCCGTGACCCGGGACCTGGACTGGGGCGTTAAAGTTCCCTTGCCGGAAGCGGAAGGCAAGGTGCTGTATGTATGGTTCGATGCACCTATTGGATATATAAGCGCTACCAAACAGTGGGCGATCAATAACCAGAAAGACTGGGAACCCTATTGGTACGATAAAGAAACCAAATTGGTTCATTTCATAGGCAAAGACAATATTGTTTTTCATTGCCTCATCTTCCCGGTGATGCTGAAACTGCACGGCTTCATTCTTCCGGACAATGTGCCTTCCAATGAGTTCATGAATCTCGAAGGTGATAAAATGAGCACCAGCAGGAACTGGAAGATAGACATGCAGGATTATATCGATGATTTTGTAAAGAAAGAAAACGGTGGTCCGCAGGCCGTTGACATGCTCAGGTATTACCTGACCCAGATCGCTCCGGAAACCAAGGACAGTGAATTCACATGGAAAGGATTCCAGGATGCCGTCAACAGTGAGCTGGTTTCTATTTTCGGGAACTATGTCAACCGGACTTTCGTGCTGATGCACAAACTATGCAATGGGAAAGTACCCAAGCTGCACGAAGACGTCATGGATGAAAAAGACCGCGAACTGATGCACCAGTTTTCCGAGGTGGCAAAGGCTGTGGAAGATGACATCGAACATTACCGCTTCCGCGATGGCCTGTTCAAAGTGATCGACCTGGCCCGAAAGGGAAACAAATACATGCAGGAAAAAGAACCCTGGATCAAAGCCAAGGATAGTGATGGCATGGGCAATCCATTACCAGAAGCCCAGAAACTGATCGACAACTGCCTGCATCTCTGCCTTCAGTGTTGTGCAAATCTCGCGGTATTGGCCAATCCATGGCTTCCCAATACTTCCCGTAAAATGCTTTACATGATGAAAGTGGTGGACAAAATGCTGGATTGGGAGAATGCCGGGAAAACAAAACTCCTCAGCGTTGGATACAGCCTGAGAGCCCCTGAGTTATTATTCAGGAAGATCGATGATGCCGAAGTGGCTGCCCAGATCGAAAAACTGCAAAAAGCTGAAGCAGAAGCAGCAGCAGCCAAGAACGCCGGTGCACCCGCCGCCGTAGAAGCACCCGCATATGCTGAAATGAAACCCGAGATCGTTTACGACGATTTTGCAAAGCTCGATCTTCGTGCAGGCAAGATCGTTAGTGCCGAAAAAGTGGAGAAGGCCGATAAACTGCTGAAACTCGAAGTGGACCTCGGCTTTGAAAAGCGAACTGTGGTATCAGGGATAGCCTTGCATTATAAACCCGAAGAGATCATTGGCAAACAGGTGGTGGTGGTGGTGAACCTCGCCCCCAGGAAAATGCGCGGGATAGAGAGCAAGGGTATGATCCTGATGGCGGAAGACAGTAAAGGCAAGCTGCATTTTATACTTCCCGAAAATATTATTGAACCAGGATCAGCAGTGAGCTGATCCTGGCTTTTTATTCCTGGTTTATTTCTTTTTTGTAAGCCGCATCAGGAAGTTGGGTTCATGCAGATTATAATAAGTCAGTGAAGTATCGGACACTGCCTCCAATACCAGCGTATCATTAACCACACGGTTTGCTTCAATGGGGTCTCCTGACTGATGGGACATGATCAGCACATTGCCGTTAAGCTCCCATTTCAGCGCTTTAAACCCAGGGTTATTAGTGACCTTGATGGACTTGTCAGCCAGAAACTCGATATAAGACTCCGTCTCACGAGGTGTGGAATCAGTTGGTTCTGGCAAATACCACTGCCCAAGTATATTCTGTTCAGTGGGATAGTATGGATGTAAACCATTGGCCGTACTATCGGTGGGTTCGGGAAATTTTACAGTAACGGCTGTGGTATCCTTTCCAGTTTCTTTAGTATCGGCATTTCCGCATGCCATCGCAAACACCATCAGCATAGCTGCAGATATGATCGTGAATATTTTTCTCATTATTGATTAGTTTAATGGTTAATAAGTACGGTTGACTATTATTGAACGGATATTATCATTCCACCCGAAGCCCTGCAGATTCGCCACTGAGCTGGTGAACGTCTGGCTCCGGCCCCTGAAACCAAAATCTTCATACACAGTAACGCTGTATCCCGGCTGGATCGCCAGCGATGAAATATTATTCTTCACTGAAGCATTCCTGAGATCATGCCTTCCTTCGTTATAGACAGCATGTTCGCCCCTGAACCAACTCGCTACATAAGCAGTAACACCTGCATAACCAGTATTTGATCCGGGCTGTGAGTATGAAGGAGGTGGGTTATAACTACCGCTATTACCGCTATTACCACCCGGGCCTTCCACAACGATAGAAGAGATCTGGTTATTCCATTCGCCATCAAGACAGCTTTCATCATAACTGAAATCTCTTGAAGGACCCTGGTAATCTTTGGAGGCATAGGCAATAACCCTGAATCCCCTGGGTACACGTAGGGATGATATTCTGTCGTTCTGCAAGCCCATTGCATTGTAATTATACCTGCCAGGGCTTAAAGGCACCGCCTGACCACCATAATTGCACTGATCATAGATAGTCACCTTATCCCTTGCTGAAGAATAATTGTTATCAGTGTATGAGGGTGAATTATTGTAGTTATTACCACCCGGTCCATTTACAATGATACTTGATATCTGATCGTTCATCCTGCTATCGAGGCAATAAACGTTTGAATAAAAAGTCATGGATTCTCCTTTGAAGCCCCCTTCTTTAAATACCGTGACGTTGTAACCTTTGGGAACGCGTAAAGAAGATATCACATCATTTCTCAGTCCCATTGCCCTGCTGTCGTATCTGCCAGGCACCAGGTTAACACCGTTTCCATTCAGCCCACAGTCTTCATAGATCATCACCTGTGCGCCGGATCCATAAGCCGGGTAAACGGGTTGCTGTGTTGGGTACTGATTATTATTATTGTTTCCGCCACCTGTATTGTCCGCTTCCACCACTACTGATTGTACTCTTTCGTTCCAATCCGAGTCAAAACAACGACTGTCTGAAGTCAATCTGATCTTAGTGCCCTGCCCCGGTGTTGGTGCATCATACATGACTACTTTCAATCCGTATGGGATACGAATGGACGACAAACGATTTGCCCCAAAACCAACCTGGTCGAGATTATACCTTCCTGGTGTAAGTGTTTTTGACCTGCCGCGGTAATCGCAGTCATCATAAAGTGTAACATACTGGCTGAATGCAGCCATGAAGGCAGTAGTGAATAATAAAAAAAGGAACAGCTTTTTCATGCGTGATTTTTTTTCTGCTCTGGAATGATAATTGACGGAGTTCAAATTATCATATCCCGGATATACTCAATTAGCCAATGGATGAACAGCCATTTTTCAATGACGAATAAAATGTGTCAAATTTTAGTTAGCTAATATGAAACTTCAAGCGGTGATAACTATTGCAAAGAAGTGCGATATTGGATGGAGGTCACTGATACAACGTACTTATCCATCCAAAACGATCAACATTATGAAATTGCGTTCCATTTTTTTCGCCGCCTGCATCATCTTTCTTTCAGCCTGTTCAAGTTCACGCAGAACAACCGGATCCCAGGCAGATGCTGTGCAGATATCAATTGATCTTGCCAATGTCCGGAACGACCAGGTCAGGGTAAATGTAGTACCACCTCCATCATCTTCTTCAACTGCCACCTATCAATTGGCCAAGATCATCCCCGGCACATACGCAATTGCAGACTATGGCAGATATGTGGTGGATTTTCAGGCCCTTGATGGTTCGGGAAACAGCCTCCCCATATCAAGGACCGATTCAAATACCTGGGTGATCAGCCAGGCCAACAAACTCAAAAAGATCACTTACCTCGTAAATGACACTTACGATTCTGAAATGGGAGAT
This sequence comes from Chitinophagaceae bacterium, assembly GCA_035298945.1. GTDB lineage: Bacteria > Bacteroidota > Bacteroidia > Chitinophagales > Chitinophagaceae > Pollutibacter. The sequence goes on from DATGXN010000345.1 coordinate 9,302, forward strand.
GCCTTTGACGAAAGCAGCCATACGATTTTTTCTCCGGCAGGAACCAACATACTTGCAGGAAAGAATTTTGTACTCAACATGTGCGGTTTTGCAGGCTATTTTTCCGGCAAGAAAGATGTCCCGTATAAGATCACTATAAGCCATCCTGAAAATCTACAGGCAGCCAGTTCACTTAAAGACGGGAATGTTTCAAAAACCATTGATGATTTTACTGTAAGTCGATATGCCGAGATGGTTGACAATCCCATCATGTATTCCGAACCCGACATTGCCTCTACAAACATCAATGGCATGGAAGTATTACTCAGCGTGTATTCGCCACGCAGAAAGTCTGTTACTGCCAGTTCACTTTTCCCCGACCTCGAAAAAATGATGCGCGCCCAGAAGGCTTACCTCGGTAACATCAATCATACACCCAGGTATGCTGTATTAAATTATGTCACTTCCTATATGGCCGACGATGCAAGAGGTATCGGGGCGCTGGAACATAACACTTCCACTACAGCAGTATTCCAGGAGTCTATGAGGAGCAAGGACCTGATCCATGTGATCTCCCATGAATTCTTCCATACCCTGACACCCCTGAATGTCCACTCCCGCGAGATACAGGATTTCGACTTCAACAATCCGAAAATGTCGCAGCACCTGTGGATGTACGAAGGCTTCACTGAATATTTTGCCAACCATTTCCAGGTGCACCAGGGGCTGATGACTGAGGAGCAATTTCTTGCCAAGATGGCGGAGAAAGAAAAGTTCTCCAAACAGATGTATAAAGATGACCAGTCATTCACAGAAATGAGTAAGAATGTTCTGGAACCTGGCATGAAGGCACAGTACCCCAACGTATACCAGAAAGGAGCCTTGATCGCCATGTGCATTGATATCATGTTAAGAGAGGCTTCCGGCGGAAAGAAAGGGATACTGAATATGATGGGCGAACTCTCAAAAAAATATGGCCCTGACAAACCATTTGACGACAACAGTATCATTTCAGAGATCACCCAGATGACCAATCCGGAAGTTGGAGCATTTCTACAGGAACATGTTGTGAAGGGAACCCCTATTGACTATGCCAAATACCTGAAACGCGTGGGCATTGACCGGGCAATTGTAAAAGAGCCTACCCCTATAGTTTTCCTTGCTAACAACAGACCCTACCTGATGGTGGATACGGTCAACAAAAAAGCGATTGCGATAATTCGCGATAACGGGAATAATTTCATGAATGCATTGGGCGTACAAAACGGAGATGAGATCATCGAGATGAACGAGTCGCCCCTGGATGCCAGTACCCCAATGAATGTGATGATAGCAGGATATGGGATGGAGGAAGATGAGCCAGTGACCATGAAAGTGAAAAGAAATGGCCAGATCGTTGAGTTGAAAGGCAAGGCTAAGCTTAACTATGTGGACGGGTCCGGGTTTAAATTCGTTGATCCTTCCAAGGAAAAACTGAAGAATGCCTGGCTCAGGGAGTAAGGCAACGATATCAAAATCTAAAACCGCCAAAGATCTTCCCTTTGGCGGTTTTAGTCAGCGAACCCTCATAAAAAAAATTGCCACCTCAGTGAGGTGGCGACAATAGACATTAAGATTAGACCGATCCACAAAAACAAGATGCATTTTCAGCATCCGGTTGGCTAAATATAGAATCTAAATTTGTGCCAAAATTTTCAATCGTACCTGTCAACCGGAATTATGTACGAAAAGGCTTTCTTACATGACGAATAAAATGATCCCTGATCAATTATTTACTGCCCGAGATCATACTGAACAGCCTGTCATCGCGCCCATATATGTCCTTACGGAAATTCAGGTCACCATCCTTATCTATAAAAGCTGTGAAATACCCGATCAAGACGGGCAACTTCTTTTTAACAGGCACAAATTTCTCCACACCTGAATTCATTGCGGTTCCAATTTTTTCCGGAGTCCAGGCCGGTTCATCACGGAGTATGCGAATGGCCAGGGCCTTCGGCTCACCTACCCGCACACAACCGTGACTGAATGCCCTGTTGTCTTCATTGAAAAGGCTCTTTGACGGGGTATCATGCAGATAAATATTATTTGAATTGGGGAAAATAAATTTCACCAATCCAAGGGAATTGGCCGGACCCGGCTTTTGACGAACATTTCCTCCATTCCACTCCATGTGATGGGAAGCGAGATAATTAGGATTCCTGTTCATCCCAGGCCTGACTTCTTTTGAAACAATGCTTGGTGGAACATACCAGTAAGGACTGAACACAACATGCTTGATATCTCCACTGAAGATCACTGTTTTATTCATTGGTTTACCTACCACCACATTACAGTCCCATGTGTTTTTTCCACTTTCAAAATAATGAAGCCTGTATTCCGGAATATTGACAAAAATAAACTCGCCCTCATGCGGGATCTTGGGCATCCAACGAAACCTTTCCATGTTAGTGAGCAGCTGTTCTATTCTTTTCCTTACCGGCACATTCAATGAAGCAGCCATTTCACCGGTCACCAATGAATCCTGCTTCATGCCCTGGGTTTTTTTATAGCGGTTCACTGCAACACCCAGGTTCTTATCATAGATATCATTGCCCTCTGCAGAACTCAGGAACCCATACAAATGAAGACGTTTCCTGACCGCGATGACAGCCGAAGAACTATCTCCCGGCTTCAACGGTTTCGAAACAGAAATTGGCTCAAGGGGATCTGGATTAGTTCCAGCTATATCTCGATAACGCTTCAACTCTTTGCGCAATGCATTGAACTGACGGTTCATTTCACCTTCTGCCACCTTATCAACATCCTCACCGGCAAGCGTTTTCTCCAACAGCTGTTCGTAATTCAATTTCTTTCGCGGAAGGTACCATTGCAGATCCTCCTGGCTAGCGCTGAGGCGCTGCCCGTATTTCACTTTAGCATAGTGAAAATACTGCCCTGTAAGCAATAGTTCCGAAGTGATATCCGGCTTCAAATGATTTAGGTCTTCTGCATGATCATCGTAATGAAATAGCTTTTGAAGTGTATCCCTGTAGGGTATTTTCATGGGAAGGCCAATTGAATCTGATGTCTGCAAATGCGCCAATAATACATGGGCCGGCTCAATCAGTCCCTGATCGTCGTACCAGGCATAATTGTATGACCTGCTCCTATAAAAATTCCTGAATTCCCTTGAATAATCCCTGAACTCAGGAAATTTAACGAGGAATCTTTCTACCTGGTTACTGTCAAATTCAATACCTGAGAGCGGATGGCTGATCCCTTGCAGAGAAGTGTCAGTATTGGTCCTCAGCAAATCAGTTTTGAACTGGTCATCGCCGTTATTCGTGTCTGTATTACCATGGCAACGCATCATTAAAAAGGAAAAAAAGAAAGCAATCAAAGACAGTCTGGACAAGAACATACATGCGGGTTTTGGCTGAATAATACCGCCAAAGAAAAATAAATCCCTGCTTGTAATAATCTTCCGGGAGAATCAAATTTGAGTCAAAATCTTTGAAAGAAACACAACATTTTAGGCAAATTGGCGTTCGTCAACAAATTATGCCTTCACATCATCAGATCTACCCATTTTGCATAATCTGAAATATATTTGTAAAACGGCCGCTTGTCGTGAAAACTATCTTTGCAAAACACAAACCAGCAGGGATTCATTTGGCCTGTTTTTTGATTACAACCACTTCACTACTAACACATTTTTATAAAAGCCTGATCATGAAAAAATATCTTTTATTAGTCTTTCTTTTCGTTGTAAACATCGCAATGGCACAAAATAAGATCGTAAAAGATCATTACACAGTAAGTGGAGGCTTACTGGGTGCTGCCAACTTCACCAAATTCCGCATCGCAGATAACGACAATTTTGACTATAAGTATAAAGTTGGTTGGGGAGCGGGCGGCTGGTTGAATATTCCCCTTAACAATGGGATATCCCTTGAGCCTCAGTTGATTTACAACTCGTATGCGTACAATACAGATGCTGCAACCACATTTATGAAAGACGCAACAGCCACTTACATCTCCGTTCCGTTGCTTCTCAAGTTTCATGTTGGGAAAAACTTTGCCATAACAGCTGGTCCCCAATTTGATTTCCTTAGCGGGGTCGACGATAAAAACAATAACACCACCAAAAGCGATCTCACCAGCACAAGCATAGCGGGTAACCTTGGATTTGAATTGTTTCCGCATGGCCGTGTAGTTCCGTTTGCACGCTACATCCATGGCTTCACCAACATGGATAATACCAACAACCCTAATACGGTTGGGAAATTCTATAATACAAATATTCAGGCCGGTTTGAAACTTCGCCTCTTCGGCAAACATGTTCTTGCTGATTCTGACGGCGATGGAATCCTCGACAAAGACGATAAATGTCCCGCCGTCATTGGTCTTGCACGTTACCAGGGATGTCCTATTCCTGATACAGACAGCGATGGTATCAATGATGAGGAAGACAAATGTCCAACCGTGGCAGGCCTTGCAAAATACCAGGGATGTCCTATCCCAGACAAGGATAAAGACGGTATAAATGATGAACAAGATAAGTGTCCGGATGTTCCAGGTCTGGCTAAATACGCAGGATGTCCAATTCCAGACACTGATAAAGACGGTGTTAATGATGAAGAAGATAAATGTCCACAGGTTCCAGGTCTTGCAAAATACCAGGGCTGTCCTATCCCTGATACAGACGGTGATGGCATCAACGACGAAGAAGATAAGTGTCCAACTATTGCCGGCGTAGCCGAAAACGGTGGCTGTCCTCAGATCAACTTCAAAGCCAGCAACATTCAGTTCGTATCAGGAGGCTCAACACTGACTTCCGGCGCGAAAAATGAACTGAACAAACTGGCCAAGATCCTGAACGAAGATTATCCAGACATCAAACTGACCATCGCTGGCCATACTGACAATACCGGTAAGCCAGACAAAAACCAGGTTCTTTCGGTTAGCCGTGCAGAATCAGTTCAGAAATACCTGGTCAGTAAGGGTGTGAAGGAGAGCAGGCTGACTGCAACTGGTTTTGGCCAGGATCAGCCGATCGCCGACAACACAACAGCTGCTGGTAAAGCAAAGAACAGGCGTGTTGAATTTAAGATAAGCCAATAGAGTACCTTTGATCAATAAACTTAAACCATGAAATACATAATAACAGTCGTGATGGGTATGTTCCTGATCATGTCACTGGAAGCCCAGGTGATCAATGTCCCCAAAAAATCACAGAGTCATTTTGGGAAAAAATATCCCAATGCGAAAGAAGTGAACTGGATCAACAATGTCACTGATTACCAGGTAAAATTCAAGGATGAACAAGGTACCCAACGTGCATACTATCACATGGATGGAACCTGGGATTTTACTGAATTATATATTGAAAGATCAAAGGTGCCCGCAGCGGTGAACTCCAGCCTCTCAAAAAGCAGGTTTTCAGACTGGAAAAATGAGTCCTGTGCCCTGGTCGAAAATAACAAGGGACAGAAACTGTACAGACTGGAAATGAAAAAAGGGGTTGAAAAGAAATTCGTTTTCTATGACAAAGACGGAAAGGAGATAAAAACCGCCGCTACTACCTGATCTGACTGGTCAGGGTAATATCTTAAGAAGGTAATGAAGATGAAAATTTTCATTACCTTTTTGTCTTTCTAAACCAAAACATCTTCTCATGAAACTCATTCCTCTTGCACTGATCTTAACAACGGTGGCCTGCAACACCCCGAAACAGGAACCGGCAACGTCCACAACTGAAGCAGCCCCTGCGGCCACTGCCCATGAGTATTCTGTCAAGTCCAGGTATTCTTCCAACTGGGAGATGGGTGATACTCAGCAAGGCGAGACCGTCATTGCGCTTTGGAGACATTTTGATAATAACACCCTGGACAGCGCCAGGTCTTTTTTTGCTGATTCTCTTTATATGGAGACTCCTGCATTTGCCGCAAAACTCCAGATTGATACTGCCCTTGCCGGAGCTAAGGCAGACAGGGCCCAATTTTCTGCCCTTAAAACTGAAATTGATGCCATCATTCCGCTGAAAACCAAAGACCACCCAGATGAAAGCCTGGTGTCCATTTGGGGCGAAGAGATCGGCACCATGGGCGGCAAGGAGATCAAAAGAAAAGTGAATGAGGTATGGGGATTCGATAAAAACGGGAAAGTGAGCTGGATGCTGCGTTACGAAGGACGGAAGTAAATGGGTTAGCCGGTTAGATGTTTAGCCGGTTAACATCAGATTGATAGGGAAAGAGCATTAAATTATTTTAATGCTCTTTTATATTTTCAGGCCTGTCTACTCAGGTTAAATATCTGATCAGTAAATAATCTAAATTCCCTATCTTTGGAATAGTTGTTTAACTAACTAATTGAATTGCTCATCATATGAAAAGGACAATCAGGAAAGTTGCGGTACTCGGCTCCGGAGTTATGGGATCAAGGATAGCCTGTCATTTTGCGGGTATCGGACTTCAGGTCATATTACTGGACATCGTACCTAATGAAGCCAAAGAGTCAAAGGATCTCAGGGCCAGGAATAAACTGGTGAATGATGCCCTCCAGGCTGCGATAAAAAGCAACCCCTCTCCTGTTTATACCAAAGATGTGATCAAGCGGATCACTACGGGGAATTTTGACGATAACATGAAAGAGATCGCAAGTTGCGACTGGGTGATAGAAGTAGTAGTTGAAAGGCTGGACATCAAGAAACTTGTTTTCGAGCAGGTGGAGCAATTCCGCAAACCCGGCACCCTGATCACTTCCAATACTTCAGGCATCCCCATTCATATGATGGCGGAGGGCCGTTCTGACGATTTCAAAAAGCATTTCTGTGGAACGCATTTCTTCAATCCTCCACGTTACCTGAGATTACTGGAGATCATCCCTACTCCATTTACTGATCCGGAGATCATAGATTTCCTGATGCATTATGGTGATCTATATCTTGGTAAAACAACTGTGTTGTGTAAAGACACGCCTGCATTCATTGCCAACAGGATCGGTGTATATGGCATCATGGCCATATTTGGACTGGTGGACAAAATGGGACTTACCATTGATGAAGTGGATGCGTTGACCGGACCCATAATAGGGCGGCCTAAGTCGGCCACTTTCCGTACTGCAGATGTAGTGGGAATAGATACCATGGTCAAAGTGGCTAAAGGTGTTTACGATAACTGTGCTGATGATGAAGCCCGCGCTGCATTTGTGATCCCTGCATGGCTGCAGAAAATGGTGGACAATAACTGGCTGGGGGACAAAACAGGCCAGGGATTTTTCAAGAAGGTGAAGTCTGGCGGCCAGACCGAGATCCTGACGCTGGATTTGAAAACCATGGAATATGGGGCACGCAATAAGCCAAAATTTGCTACCGTAGAGGCAGCCAAACCTCTGGACGACCTGAAGCAAAGGCTCAAAGCGCTCTGCAGTGGCGGCGATAAGGCGGGTGAATTCTACCGTCATTTCCATTTTGGATTGTTTTCGTATATCAGTCACCGTTACCCTGAGATCTCTGATGAATTATACCGCGTAGATGATGCCATGATGGCCGGATTTGGCTGGGAGATCGGTGCGTACGAAAGCTGGGATGTGCTGGGCCTGGTGAAAACAGCAGAGCAAATGAAGAAAGCGGGTTATGCTGTTGCACCCTGGGTGGAAGAAATGATTGCTAAGGGCAATACATCTTTCTATAAAATCGAGAATGGAAATAAAGTTTGTTATTCACCTGCTTCCGGCACTTATGTAACCACGGTAGCCAAAGGCCAGGAATCTGCTTTCATAGTGATGAAGAACTTTGCAGGGCAGTCTGTCTGGAAGAACAGTGCCTGCAATACATATCACCTGGGCGAGGACGTGTTGGGCCTGGAGTGGAATACAAAAATGGGAAGCATCGGTGGTGAAGTACTTGAAGGCATTCAGAAATCCATTTCGCTGGCAGAAGAAAAATACAAAGGACTGGTTATAGCCAACAGCACCCAGAATTTCTCGGCGGGTGCCAATGTGGGCATGATCTTCATGCTGGCCATAGAGCAGGAATTCGATGAACTGGACATGGCCATCAGGATGTTCCAGAATACCATGGTCAGGGCACGTTTCTCTTCTGTGCCGGTGGTTGTTGCACCTCATGCCCTTGCCCTGGGTGGAGCCTGTGAATTGAGTTTACATGCAGATAAGGTTTGTGCGGCGGCTGAAACCTATATAGGCCTGGTTGAGATGGGGGTAGGACTTATTCCAGGTGGCGGCGGAACCAAGGAATTTGTGTTAAGGGCTGCCGATGAAATGCACGAAGACGAACCTGAAACCATTACGCTGAAGAACAGATTCCTCACTATAGCCACAGCAAAAGTGGCCACCTCTGCCAAAGAGGGGTTTGAACTGGGCATATTACGGAAAGGATTAGACGAAGTTGTGATGAACCAGGACAGGAGAATTGCCGAAGCAAAAAGATCTGTGATAGAGATCTACGACAGTGGTTATGTTACACCGGTACCTCGAAAGGATATCAAGGTATTGGGACGACAGGCCCTGGGGGCACTCTATGCAGGCATCAACGGCATGTGGCGTGGCGGATATGCTACAGATCATGATTCCCTGGTTGGCCGTAAGCTTGCCTACGTCATGTGCGGCGGTGATCTCAGCGAACCCACCCTGGTATCTGAGCAATATCTTCTTGATCTCGAACGTGAAGCCTTTCTCTCACTTTGTGGTGAACGCAAAACACTGGAAAGGATACAAAGCGTATTGAAGGGTGGGAAGCCTGTGAGGAATTGACCTCGGGTGACTGTTTTCGCAGAAGTCATCGCAAATCACAAATGAATTTGCGAACTTTGCGGCAACATGAACATCATATCAAGGAAGACGAGGTTCTACCTGCTTTCTTTCATTAAGCATGATTTCAAAGCAAGTATCACCGTATTTTTTGTAGCCCTTCCCCTCTGCCTGGGAATATCCCTGGCCTCCAACGCACCCGTTTATGCAGGAATTGTGGCGGGAATAATCGGCGGTATCATCGTATCACTGATCAGCAAATCATCTCTGAGTGTAAGTGGACCCGCTGCGGGCCTTACAGCCATCTGTGCAGCAGCCATTGTAGAATTCGGCAGTATTGAATTGTTTTTTCTGGCTGTTGCCGTGGCCGGCCTTCTCCAGATCCTCCTGGGCGTGTTCAGGCTGGGAGGCTTTACCCATTTCATTCCTTCATCAGTGATCAAAGGGATGCTTGCAGCCATTGGCATCATCCTGATCTCAAAACAGGTACCCCTGCTCATAGGGTACGACAGGCCGGACTTCTGGACCAACCAGCTCTTCAATATTCTCACCTTCAATCATAGTTTTGAGAATGGAAGTTTTTTCCAGATTATTTCACCAGGGCCCGTATCCATCGCCCTGCTGACCTACGGATTGCTTTTTCTCTGGAATAAATACCTGGCTAAAAAACTACCCTTCCTTCCTACTTCATTTGTGATTGTATTGACCGGTGCCATAATTGCATTCCTGTTTCAGCAATTCATTCCCTTTCTCCAATTGAAGCCAACTCAATATGTGCACGTGCCCCATGATGTGTTCTCACAGGTGAAACTGCCCAATGTACAGGCTATTTTCAGTAACACCGGAATATGGAAAAATGCGGTAGTGATCTGTTTTGTAGCCACGCTAGAAACATTGCTAAGTATTGAAGCCATTGACAAAATTGATCCCTATAACAGGATAACTCCGCAGAACAGGGAATTGATCGCGCAGGGCGCCGGCAACGTGTTCAGCGGTCTTGTGGGGGGACTTCCCATTACAGCGGTGATCGTAAGAAGTTCGGCCAACGCAGAAGCCGGTGCCAAAACAAAATTATCGTCAGTAACACATGGTATCTGGCTATTACTGGCCATCCTTGTTGCCATACCCCTGATCAACCTGATCCCATATACGGTGCTCGCACTGATACTTATCCGTACGGGTTACAACCTGGCCAAACCGAAAATGATCCTTGGTGTATACAAGCAGGGAAGAGAACAGTTCATGCCTTTCCTGATCACCATTGTTTCAATTTTGTTCACTGACCTCTTGATAGGCGTGGTGATCGGTTTCATCTACTCGATCTATTTCCTGATCAAACACACCTATCGCGCAGGATATACGATGAAAGAAAAACATGATGGTCATATTTCTCATGTGGTGATTGACCTGGCCCTTAATGTAAGTTTCCTGAATAAGAAAAGATTTGTGGAAATGCTTGATAAGATCCCCGAATATTCGATCGTGGATATCAACGGATCGGACAGTGTTTATATAGACCACGATATCCTCGAGATCTTTCATGACTTCAGATCCAAAGCCCATATCAAACATATACAACTTAATCTGAAAGATATACCCGATGTGGAGACCATTGAACTTCATTAAAGGCCATGAAAACATGTAAAAACTGCGGCAAGAAGTCTGACGGAAATTACTGCAGCCACTGCGGACAGAAACTGGCTTTGGAAAGGATAAGCCTGCATTACATCGTTCACGAGATATTTCATTTCTTCACTCATCTTGAAAAAGGGTTTCTTTTCACAACTGTACACTTGCTCACCAACCCGGGCACTACTGCAATCAACTATATAGAAGGCAAAAGAAAACCTTATCAACCCCCTGTTTCATATTTCCTGGTCTGGATAACAATCTACCTGCTGTCTCTTTACGGATTGGAAAAAATATTCGGTGAAAACAGGGTGATCGATTACGAAAACTATTTCGGCCCTGGTGCATCCACAAGGTATGCCATCAGTCACCTGAGTATTGTGCTTACCACAGTTGCTCCCTTCCAGGCTTTATATATATACCTCCTGGCTGCGAGGCCGCGATTGAACTATTTCGAAACGCTTGTCACAGTTATTTATGGGCTGGGGACCATTATAGCTCTTCAGTTCCTGTTCGTGGTGCTGGCAGTTTTAAGTTTTAGTTTTTCAGGGCAACCCATTCCGTTGATCTATTCTGATCTTTTTAAGATCGGATATATTATCTGGATGATTTTCAGTCTTGGCAAACAGCTCCACATCAGGCATAAGCTGTTGAAGCTTTTCCTGATCATCATCCTGATGTTTGGAACTTTTACCATATGGAGAACTGCGCTGCTGCCCTGGCTGTTTGAATGGCTTCATATTGTAAAATAAAGCCGGCTCAATCCATAGGTATCTCTAATTCACCTTTTTGATTTATTTTCAAAACATGAAAAGGATCTTTTTTGTAGCAACATTTATTATCCTGCATCTGGCAGGAACTTCCCAGGAAGCTAAAATTACCCCAGTGACGAAAAAGGCCATGGAAGCCATTGACACGGCCGAATACAAAGCCCATATCGTATACCTTGCCGATGATGCATTAAGAGGCCGGGCTCCGGGAACAGAAGGTTATAGAATGGCGGTTGATTATGTAGTTGAAGAATTCAAAAAAATGGGTGTTGTGCCCGCGGGAGATGACGGAGGTTTCACTCATAAATTCAATATCAGGAAATCAACGCTGGAAGCGGGATCTGCAAAAATGCTACTGAGCGATAACAGTGGCAATACCGATTCTTTATTCCGGACTGATCTTATCGTTTCCCCTCATCCGCTTAAGTCCTCGGTGGACATCAGTAATGCACCGCTGGTTTTTGCAGGCTATGGTGTAGACATTCCCGGGAAGCATTCTGATTACCAGAACATTGATGTAAAAGGCAAGATCGTTGTGGTATTACGTACAACACCGGAGGGTCTCTCTTCCACATACGGGGCGCATTTTGGGAATGTGGGTTATAAAATGGCACTGGCCAGATCAAAAGGAGCTATCGGGCTGATTGTGGCATCCCCCGTTCCCCAGGTTTTACCGCCATCAACGGGCACCCTGAGCAATGCCATGAATCCTGCAAAAACAGAAGCCTACGGCAGCAGGTATATTGGAGATGTGGACGTATTCATAACCGGTTCTTATAATTTTTTGCGAAGCCTTTTCCTGAATTCCGGAAAAAATTTCGACGAAGTTGTTGCTGCATTGAAATCAGGCAAGACCCAGAGTTTCGAGTTCGGCAAGAAACTATCGGTGCAGTTCAAAACCAAACACATTGATATTGAAACATGGAATGTGGTTGGGATGATCCCCGGCACAGATCCTGTGCTGAAAAATGAATATGTAGTACACACGGCGCATTTGGACCATGTGGGTGTTGGCAGGCCTGTAGATGGCGACTCCATCTATAATGGTGCACACGACAATGCATCGGGTGTGGCCTCGCTTTTGGAGATCGCCAGGCTTTATAAAAATTCTGGCGTTAAGCCGAAACGTTCCATATTGATCACCATGGTATCTGGCGAAGAATCCGGCTTGCTGGGATCTGCTTATTTCGCATCAAATCCCAGTATTCCAAAAAGCGCCATCGTGGCCAATGTCAATACAGATATGCCCACGATCATTGCACCCATGTTATCTATAGTACCCCTGGGGGCCACACATTCTACGATGATGAAACATGTGAAGTTTGCAGCCAACACGCTTAAGCTGGATATTGAAGATGATCCTGAACCAGAGCAGAATTTCTTTGTCAGGAGCGATCAATACAGTTTCGTGAGGCAGCATATACCAGCTGTGAATTGCAAGTACGGAAACAAAACCAATGTCCCGGGTTTTGATCTCAGGGAATACGTGAAGCAATGGCGCGCTAAATATTATCATAAGCCGCAGGACCAGCTGGACGGAGGAATTTTCCTTTATTCTGCGGCACAGACCTATATTCAGCTCAACTTCCTGATCAGCTATTCAGTGTCCATGGACAAAGAGCGGCCAAAATGGAACGAAGGGGAATTGTTTTAACCGTTCATAATAATAAAAAGCGAAATGCAGCGTCCACACTTTATCTTAACTCCAAATTGTTACTGTGGCAGTACTGCAATTACAACAGGTTGAGAAATCTTATGGAAGAATAAAGGCTCTGAACGGTGTTTCATTTGAAGTTCCGGAAGGATCGGTTTACGGGATCCTGGGACCGAATGGCTCAGGTAAAACTACACTGCTCAGCATCATCCTGGATGTATTAAAAGCCGATAAAGGAGATTATAAATGGTTTGGTGAACCCGGGTCGCCCGCGATCAGGAAGAAGATCGGATCATTGCTTGAAACCCCGAATTTCTACCACTATCTCTCAGGTGCCAATAACCTTCGTGTCACCCAAAGCATCAGTGAGCGGGGTACCAAAAACAGCATTGATGAGGTGTTGCAAAAAGTGAAACTGGCAGAACGTAAAAATAGCAGGTTCTCGAGTTACAGCCTGGGCATGAAACAAAGGCTGGCCATTGGAGCGGCCCTGCTCGGCAATCCAAGGGTGCTGGTGCTTGATGAACCCACCAACGGACTCGATCCCGTAGGTATTGCAGAGATGCGTGAACTGATCAAAGACCTGCACCGGCAGGGACATACGATCATCATGGCTTCCCATCTGCTTGATGAAGTAGAGAAAGTATGCACACATGTTGCCATATTGAAAACCGGGAACCTCATCACCCACGGTGCTGTTGATGAAGTGCTTGTTGATGAAGATATCATCGAAATTGGCGCAGAAGACGATGAGTTGCTGACAAAAGTATTGATGGAGTTTGCAGGATATACGCAAATGAAAAAAGACGGAAATTATTTTCACCTGTACTTTGAAAAGGGTACGGCAAAACCGGAAGAGATCAATGCGTTCTGCTTCAGCAAAGGTCTGACCCTTTCCCACCTGGTATTCAGGAAACAACGACTGGAAGCTAAATTTTTTGAATTAACCGGAAATTGATCATGCTGAAAATATTACGTACGGAGTGGCTGAAGATCAGGAATTACTGGGCGTTCTGGCTTGTTATGCTGATGACCGCAGCTGCTTATCCGGGTGTCAATTATTTGTTCTGGCACGAATACCAGGACCTGACCAAAAGAAAAGACGCAGGCCAGGTAGTGAAATTCCTGCTGGGTAATCCTTTTGAATTGCCAGAAACATTCCATACTACTGCGTTTTTCAGCTCGATCTTTGTGTTCATCCCGGCCATTGTTATCATCATGCTCATTACCAATGAGTATACCTATAAAACAAGCAGGCAGAATATCATCGACGGATGGTCCAGGAATAATTTCCTGATCGGAAAGTTTTTCAATGTACTCATCATATCATTACTGGTATCAATTCTTTTTACAGTTGTTTCAGTTGTTGTAGGCAAGGTAGCCACAGCCAAAGAAGTGGCGGATCCCTGGTCGCAAAGCAAATACATATGGCTGTTTGCACTTCAGACCTTTGCGCAATTATCAATTGCATTCCTGGTGGGTTTCCTGATCAGGCGCTCATTTATAGCCCTGGGCGTTTTTGTATTTTATTATATCATCCTTGAGAACGCAGCAGTGGGCATATCAAAAGTGAAGAAGCTGCATTTTGGCGAATACCTTCCTTTGGAGATCTCCGATAAGATGATCCCACCTCCGGCTTTCTTTGGCAGGCTGGATGAAGCCACATATAAAACTAATCTTGCTGCCATAGACAGGCATGTATTGTATACCGTGATACTGACAGCGCTGGTCTGGGCAATTTGTTATATTGTGAATAAGAAGAGAGACCTTTGAAGCAGGTTGCAGGTTGCAGGTTGCAGGGGGCAGGGGGCAGGTTGCAGGGGGCAGGTTGCAGGGGGCAGGTTGCAGGTTGCAGATAAATTTTCGCGATGATGAAAAGGCTTACAGTTTTTTTAATTTTTACTTTTACCTTTTTACTTTCCTATGCCCAGCCTGCGGCAACAACCGTTAAGTTCCAGGCTTTGGAAATGGGCAGGGCCATGGTGGCAGGTGATTCCAAAGGATTTGCAAAATACATGTTGCCGGAACTGGTGGCATATGGAGGTGGCGCTGAGAAGGTAACGCAGATGATGGATTCCATGTTTGCCATATTCAAAACATTTGGCGGCGAGGTAAAAAAGATCACCTACGGTAATCCCGGTAAGATCATCAAATTCAACAAAGAACTTCAAACCACATTGCCGCAGACCACCGAAGTCAGTTCTTCCATAGCAGACGTGATACTTACATCTACACTCGTGGCTATCTCAAGGGACAAAGGAAAGAACTGGTATTTTTTTGATCCGGCCATGAATAAGGCGGATCAGTTGAAAGGAAAACTTCCTCCTATCAGTCCTGAAATTGTTGTTCCTCCACCACAGCCGAAATTCATCCCCAAAGAACAGTGATGGGTGAACTGGAGATCGATACGGGTAACGGGAAGTTGGTATTTCATGCAAGGATCATCACTTATGGAAATGCCGCGGATGAACTGGTCACAGAAAGGATCAGGTCTGAGATCGAATCCATGTGGAATGAGCCGCAGGCGTCCGTGAAGATCAATAACATGATGCTGGATCTTGAATTCAGGATTGAAGCAGACATTATCAGAGCCATCGCACCTGTTGATGTAGTTAGCAATCTGGATCCCCGGAATAATTATTTCAGGATAGAGGAAAGATCTGTTCACAATATTTCTTTTGTTGACGGGCTTGGCTGCAATTCAGGGTATTTCCAATACGATAATCTTTATGAAGGTTCTACAACGGCAGCCCATGAATTCGGTCATACGATAGGGTTAGAACACCCGATGGACCTTGACTTCAGGGGTTATGGTGTGCCGGGCATCATGTACCCCAGGGGTACGCTGGTGGATCCGGAATTCCAGTATGATCCCAATATTGAAGCGGGCTTGCCCGGAGGTACCATGCATCCTAAATTCAGGAAAGTCAGGTTGGAAGATATCAGGTCACTGAATCTCTACCGAATAAGGTTCTCAGACAATAAAGCGGTATTGGGAGAATTTACCAATGTATACCATTCATCGCACGACTGATCAGTACAGATCGTCGATGGCCTTCTCCAGTGTTGGGAACTGGAAATAGAAACCTGCCCCTTCAATTTTCTTGCTGCTCACTGTTGCGCTCTTGAGTACTTCTGTGCTCATTTCGCCCAGTACAATTTTGAGAGCAAAGGCAGGAACTCTCAATGTGAAATGCCGGGAGTGAGTGATATGCTTTGCCAGGGTCATGGTGAGTTCCCTGTTTGTGGCAGGATGAGGGGCCACCGCATTATATACGCCGCTCATTTCCTTCTCATCGATGGCATACATGAATACCCTGCAGAGGTCGTTGATATGAATCCAGCTGATCACCTGACTGCCGTCGCTGAGAATGGCTGCAGCGCCTACGCGTAAGGGTTTCCTGAATTCTTTCAGGGCTCCACCTTCGCTGCTCATAACAATACCTGTGCGAAGTTTAACCAGCCGGATGCCCAATTCTTCAACAGGACTTATGCTTTTTTCCCATTGGTAGCAGGTTTCGCCCAGGAAATCATGGGAATGAGGATCGGATTCCACAAAGGGCCTCCCGTTATCCGGGCCATACCATCCTATGGCGGATGCACTGATCACCGCACGTACTTTGTGCTTACGCTCCCTGAGGGCTTTAACCAGTAATTCACTGCTTTTGGTGCGGCTTTCAACGATCTCCTTTTTACGGCTTTCCGTCCAGCGTTTATCGGCTACACCAGCTCCCGCAAGGTGAACAATGTAGTCGGCATTAGACAGTGCCGAAGGATCAATGTATTGTTTTTCAATATCCCACCTGGAATAGTAGATGTTACCATTATTACGAAAAAAAGCCTGCCTGGAGGTATGGA
Source organism: Chitinophagaceae bacterium (assembly GCA_035298945.1). Lineage (GTDB taxonomy): Bacteria > Bacteroidota > Bacteroidia > Chitinophagales > Chitinophagaceae > Pollutibacter. Next base: position 25,943 of record DATGXN010000345.1, read on the forward strand.
GGTCTGTTTCCCGGGCCGTCTCCTGTGGATTACGTGAAAGAATGATCACATCATACCCATTATCGGCAAGCATTTCACTCAAATGCGTACCGATCATTCCTGTGCCGCCGGTGATCAGAACTGTAGCCATTAAGCAAATTTAATTAAAAAAGCTGCTTTCGAAATAAATTCAATGTTGCAATGTTTATTGCCAGCAGTAAGCGGAAAGCGGTGAGCAGTGAGCAGAAAATACCTGCTTATTCTGCTCACCGCTTCTTGCTTACTGCTCACTAGCAAGAAACCCCGCGTTAAAACGCAGGGTTTAAGTAGTTACAACTATGAACAAAATTGAGTTTTCGGGGGAAAGGATAACTATGTTGATTAGTCAGGCTTCTTTCCCTCCAAAAAAGTATTTATCGTGCTGATCTGGCCCTGGTTATTTTCATCCGATTTTACCGTGTAGTTGCTGTAAAACTTCTCAATGGATGTAAGGGCAGTATTATGTACTTCGAGGTTCCGGCGGATATAAGCCGGCACACTTTCAAATTCATTGTTTGGATCAGCAGCATTGATGTTAAACGACAAGTTGCGCAACTTGTGCAAACGTTCCGCCGCTTTTCTCTTTTGATCTTCTGCCTCGTCCTGCATCGCAGGTTCCTCGACAGAACCCAAAGTTGCATGAATCGGAGGTGTGCCCGGCTCTTCCACCGCTTTTTGTTCTTTGATCACGAGTTGCATGTCGAAAATTGGCCCATCTTCTTCCACGCTACCTTTAGTGACCAGCTCTTCAAAAGGTGATTCCTGATTGGATTTTAAATCAATCGGGTCCTCAGCATAGATGTTGGATGGCTTGGCCAAGAAACCACCTGACGTCGGGGTGGTACTAGCTTCTTTTTTATTTTCAACAATATCGGTTGTGGATAAAACCGTTTTAACGGTTTCGGCTGGTTTAGTTTCTACAGGAACTTGAGGAGTTGAAGATAAAGAAAGCATTCCAAATTCTTCTGAAATTTCTTCCTCTTTCAGGTCGAACTTCATAACTGGCAGATCCTCAACCTGTTCCGGCTGCAACTCAACAGCAACGGGGGTTTCGGGCATAGCAGGCATGGGTTTCTCTTCTTCCATTTTAACGGAAAACACTGGTGAAACAACAGGTGCCGGTGCTGCTGGTTTTTCTTCTTCCCGCAAGATCATTTTCATGGACTCCTGCCCGGGTGCTGCCATATCCATTTCCTCCATCTTCAGTACCATCACCTGCGGATTCTCCTCAATGGGAAGTGCAGGCTTTTCATCCATACTGAGCACAAACACCTCGGGTTTTGACGCCTGAGGTGCCTGGGTCAGTTTGGGTTCCGTGATTACAGAGGTATGGTCGGATACGGAGGGTACGTTGGATACGGGGTTCACCAGCTTAGGAGCCAGTGGATCTTTATCTTCAAAAGGAAGCACAGGCTGGCCATACATTTTTTTCTCTTCGCCTTCAACTCCCAGGGTCATTACGATCTTCTGGTCTTCGTCTTTCTTCTCTGCAGCCGTAGGCATCATAGTGCCTTCAAACGGATCCCGGTGTTCAAAACCAGTGGCGATCAGGGTGATGCCGATCTTGTCGTCCAGGTTGGTGTCGTAACCCAAACCAAGGATCACATCGGTATCCTGCCCGGCATGCTGAAGAAGGTAGTTCTGGATGATCTCTACTTCATCCATGGTGAATTCGTTCTCACCTTCGGCGGAATTGATATTGATGAGTATCCATTTAGCACCACGGATATCATTATCGTTAAGTAACGGCGAATTGAGGGCCAGTTCAATGGCACGCTGTGCACGGTTCTCTCCGGAGGCGGTAGCCGATCCGAGTATCGCAACACCACCCTTACGCATAACCGTACAAACGTCAGCAAAGTCAACATTGATCTGACCGGTTGAACTGATCACGTCTGTGATACATTTAGCAGCAGT
>DATGXN010000346.1:0-11959 GCA_035298945.1 Chitinophagaceae bacterium
ACTACTCCGCAACCAGGGACCTTTGGGCCAGCACAGGAAAAGAGCTCATGGATATTTTGCATTCCCAAAACTGGTTGGAGAGATCGGTAACAGGATGATTTTCAGGGGAAAAGAGAAGATCGTCTGGAGTTTGAACAATTATCTCGGGCTGGCCAACCACCCCGAAGTGAGGAAAGCAGACGCCGATGCTGCTGCTAAATTTGGCCTGGCCCTGCCTATGGGTGCCCGGATGATGAGTGGGAACTCAGATCTGCACGAGCAGCTGGAAGCCGAACTCGCCGCTTTTGAAGGCAAGGAAGATGCTATTTTATTGAACTACGGTTACCAGGGTATGGTAAGCGTGATCGATGTACTGGTCAGCCGTCACGATGTGATCGTGTACGATGCAGAAAGTCATGCCTGCATCATCGATGGCGTACGCCTTCATCCCGGCCACCGCTTTGTTTTCAAGCATAATGATATGGAAGACTGCGAAAAGCAGCTCCAAAGGGCCACAGCACTGATTGAAAAACAGGGTAACGGAGGTGTACTGCTGATCACCGAGGGTGTTTTCGGTATGGCCGGTGACCAGGGAAAACTGAAAGAGATCGTAGAATTGAAAGATAAATATGATTTCAGGCTGCTGGTGGATGACGCTCATGGCTTTGGAACGCTGGGCAAAACCGGCGCCGGGGCTGGTGAAGAACAGGGCGTGCAGGATAAGATCGATCTCTATTTCTCCACTTTTGCCAAATCAATGGCTTCCATCGGCGCTTTTGTAGCTGGTGACAAAGCTATCATCGATTATATCAGGTATAATATCCGTAGCCAGATCTTTGCTAAGAGTTTGCCTATGCCGCTGGTAGTAGGCAACCTGAAAAGACTGGAACTGCTTAGGAATCATCCTGAACTGAAAGAAAATCTCTGGTCAAACGCCCTCAAACTCCAAAAAGGACTTAAAGAAAAAGGGTTCGATATCGGTAAAACAGATTCAGTGGTGACGCCCGTATATATGAAAGGCGGTGTGGAAGAGGCTACGGCCATGGTGATGGACCTGAGGGAGAATTATGATGTTTTCTGCTCTATTGTGGTTTACCCGGTTATTCCTAAAGGGCATATCATCTTCCGTCTGATCCCCACTGCAGCCCATACCGACGAAGATATCAAGCTGACACTCAAGGCTTTCGAAGAAACTAAGCACAAGCTGGATGCCGGCGAGTATAAGGTGGAGGCGATACCGGATATGGCGAACCAGGCTTAAGGCAGTTCAAAGCCCCTATTAAGTAAAAAGTCAAAAGGCAAAAGTCAAAAATTGGTTTCAAGAACCGGTTTTTGACTTTTTACTTTTGACTTTTTACTTATCGGAGATACTTGTAATTAGTGTAACAAAAAAAAAGAGGCCAGGATAGAAATCCAGCCCCGTTTTAAATCCAATATCCTATGAAAAACCATAGTATTAACGGTGGCGGAAATCCTTTTATTGCATTTATTTCCAGGAACCTGTGAAATTTTTTATGTAATCGTTGAAAGGCGTCTTGCCGTAGTGCCCATCCCCAAAATATTTCAGAAGACTTTCGATGTCTTTAGCCTCCAAAAATCCAGGTACTGCCTGGGGATCAGGGTTTTTGCCGGCCGGTATAAACACTGTAGTAGGGAAAGAAAGGTTCCCATCGGTCAGGTACACGGCATACATATTCACCTTATACTGCTGCTGGTAATTATAATCCCGCCCCATCCATTTCAGGTTTTCCTTGGTTTCGGCGTCCAGTTTGACCGGAATAAAGTGCTCATTGATGTATTTGATCACTTCGGGGTGGCTGTAGGTCTTCTTGTCCATCACCTTACACCAACCGCACCAGTCGGTATATAAGTCGATCAACACCGGCTTGCCCGTGCCTTTGATGTATTCTTTTTCTGCTTCAGCCAGGCTCATCCACCTGATCTGGTCTTTGGGTACGGGTTTGAAAGACCATGCAAGTGGCAACATCAACAGTAACAAGGCCGCAATAACTTTTTGCATGTTATTTTGTTTATTTACACAAAGTATAACGAAAAAGATGAGAAAATTAGTGCTGGCGGTCACCGGAGCGAGTGGATCTATATATTTTAAGCTTTTGTTAGATAAGCTGAGCCAGCTCAACGGCCAATGGGACCAGCTGGCCATTGTAATGTCCGACAATGCCCGCGAAGTTTGGGAAACTGAACTGGGCAACAGTGATTATAAGAACTATCCATTTCCCATCTATAATAAGAATGACTTTTCGGCCCCTTTTGCTTCGGGCTCTGGAAAATTTGATACTATGATCATTGTTCCCTGTTCTATGGGGACCTTGGGAAGGATTGCATCCGGCATCTCCAACGACCTGATCACCAGGGCAGCCGATGTGGTATTAAAAGAAAGAAGAAAACTGATCTGCGTGGTGCGTGAAACACCATACAACCTCGTACACATCAGGAACATGGAAACTGTTACCCTGGCCGGCGGGATCATTTGTCCTGCCACCCCCTCATTTTATTCCAAACCGCAAACTGTGGAAGAGGTAGCCGCCACCGTGGTTGACCGGGTTCTGGACCTGGCGGGGTTTGATATAAAGACGTTTAGGTGGGGGAAATAATTAGAGAGGCAGAGAGTCAGAAGGCCAGAGAGTCAGAGTTTCTTTTCTGGCTCTCTGACTCTCTGGCTATCTGACTCTCTTCCAGAATTATCGGAGATCAACAACTTCAACACCGGGGTATTTCTTCGCATCAAACACAAACGTATCGTCTGTAATATTTGCATTGGTCACCACATTGCTCATGGCATAAGTGTACCTGTTACCGGATTTTTCGAAGATCTGGGTGCTGGTGAGCATTTTACTGGCTTTGTCAACACTTAAGATCACCTTGAAGAATGGCTTGCTTTTGTCTGTGGGAGTAAGTTCCACTTCCTGGATGGTTTTGGCACCCACTTTCTTTTCGCCATTCAGCTTATACAGGAAATCCTTATCGTAAAAATTGGTAAATAATTTCTGGGGAGTGATGGATGCGCTGCTGTTATCAAACTGCGCAACCTGCACTTCATTAGCGGCTTTGTCGTAAGTCCAGACATTCTTACCATCGCAGAAGATCTCCTGCCCGGTAATGCTTACGCGGTATTTAACCCCTTTCATGGATACGGTCCCATTTTTCTTACCCTGCACTTTTCCTGCAGCGTCTTTTACTTCCAGGGAGAAATTTCCTTTCAGGGATTTATATGTTTTGAACTTGGCACTGACTGCATCAAGCACTTTTTTTGCATCGGGGTCATTCTTACCCAAAGTGTTCGTTTGAGCGTGAATGTTAGTAGCAATAAATAACACGAAGAATATGGCTAACAAGTTTTTCATCTGAAGAGATTAAGTTAAAAATTGATTGCAAAGATACGATATATAGACTGGAATAGAGGGCAAGGGGTTTACTCGCTTAATGTGAAAGAAATCCGAAATATGCAATTAACTGATTGGCTAATTAGCTAATTTATATCCCATATTGATTCAATATCTCCATCAACTCAGAGTCTGTCTTGACCATCACTTCTCGCGCTTTACTGCCCTGGTTGGAACCCACGATACCAGCTGCTTCGAGCTGGTCCATCAGCCTGCCGGCCCGGTTATAACCCAGCTTCATCCTGCGTTGGAGTAATGATGTAGAACCCACGCCGCTTGCTACAATGAGCTTGGCAGCTTCTTCAAATAAGGGATCGCGCTCAGACATATCCACATCTTTCCCTTCACTGGTTTCGTCAACATATTCAGGTAGCATAAAGGCCTGGGGATAGCCACGCTGTTTACCGATGAACTCTACCACTCTTTCCACTTCAGGGGTATCAACAAATACACACTGCAAGCGGGTGACTTCGCCATTATAAGAGATCAGCATATCTCCCCGGCCGATCAGTTGCTCGGCACCGCCTGTGTCTAATATGGTCCGGGAATCGACTTTACTGGATACTTTGAAAGCGATACGGGCGGGGAAGTTGGCCTTGATGGTACCGGTGATAATATTTACCGAGGGCCTTTGCGTTGCGATGATCAGGTGGATCCCCACTGCCCTGGCCAACTGCGCCAGCCTGGCGATGGGCATCTCTATCTCCTTACCTGCCGTCATGATCAGATCAGCAAACTCATCGATCACCAATACAATGAATGGTAAAAACTGGTGTCCTTTTTCCGGATTCAGTTTTCTTGCAACAAATTTTTCATTGTATTCCCTGATATTACGGCAACCTGCTTCTTTCAAAAGGTCGTATCGGTTATCCATTTCAATGCAAAGCGCATTGAGGGTATGGACAACTTTTCTTGTATCGGTAATGATAGACTCATCTTCGCCGGGCAGTTTGGCCAGGAAATGCTTCTCGATCAGCCTGTATAAACTCAACTCCACTTTCTTGGGATCCACCAGCACAAATTTCAACTGCGAAGGGTGCTTTTTATACAGCAGGGAAACCAGGATGGCATTCACACCCACAGACTTACCCTGGCCTGTTGCACCGGCCATCAGCAGGTGGGGCATGGTAGTCAGGTCAACGATGAAATGTTCATTATCGATCTTCTTACCTAAAGCTATCGGTAACGTATAGTGGCTGTTCTGGAATTTGTCCGAGGCCAGGATGGTCTTCATCCCCACAATACTTTTCTTCACATTCGGCACCTCGATACCAATGGTTCCTTTACCGGGTATAGGTGCGATGATACGGATACCCAATGCCGAAAGGCTTAGAGCTATATCATCTTCCAGGTTCTTGATCCGGGATATCCTTACCCCTGCAGATGGGACGATCTCATACAGCGTTACGGTTGGACCTACCGTAGCCAAAATCTTCTGGATAGCGATATCGTAATTCTTCAGCGTGTTGATGATCTGGTTCTTATTGGCTTCCAGTTCCGCAGCATCCATAACGATCTTCTCGTTACTGTGCTGATCCAGCAGGTCAAGTTTTGGATACTTATAATCGCGCAGGTCCAGAATAGGATCGTAGGGTGGAAGTTTAGCCACTTTCTCAGCGCCCGGTATCTCCTCTTCTTCTGCAACAGGTTCAGCTGTTTTGATCTCCAGTTTAAGTCCGTCAGCATTCACGGTTGACAATGGAGGCATGTATTTTATGTGCTCCGGTTCTGCCAGGGGTGGAGGCGGTGCTGTCTCTTTAACAACAGGTACAACCGGCTCCTGTTTCTCCACCAGTTTGAATGGGGGCTCTTCCTCATCCACCTCGTCCGTTTCCTCAACCACTAAAGGAATTTTATTTTTCTTCAGTTTGTTACCTTTTAATGCTGCCGGCTCTTCTTCAGGTTCAACATCCATTTCCCCAACTTCTTCCTCTTCTTCTTTGGCTTTACGTTCCGGCAGCTTCAATTTCGGTACACTGAATACCGGGTTGAACCTCCAGATCATATAAGAAAAGAATGCGACGAGTATTAAAACGCCAGTACCCAGGTTTCCGATCAGGCCAATGCACCAGCGGCTGAGCTGATTGCCCACTTCACCACCCCAGTGAAATTCACTGTTACGGAAAACAAAAGCAAAGCTCAGGCTGAATACCAGCAGTCCCGAAACCAGGTACTTGATGTTCCTGGCGACCGAAAATATTTTACGGTTGAACAGCAGGTTGGCTCCTACAACAAAAAAGAACGAACAGAACAGGTAAGATGCGACCCCAAATCCTTTATAAAAGAAAAGGTGAGACACATAAGCTCCAAAAGCGCCTAAAAGGTTGGCGATGGGGTACTCATTGGGAGCAAGGATGGAAATTCCATGCTGGAATACCTTATCCTGGTCTTCTTTCCAGGTGAATAAATAAGAAGTGAAAGCAACAAGGAAAAAGAAACAGAGCATCAGGAGAACGGCTCCAGTGATCTTGCGTGTTCTTTCATCTTTCACCACTTCACGCAAAACGACCTTTTCCTCTTTCTCAGCTGTCAGTTTTCCCGGATCAGGACTTTTTTTGACGGTTTTTATTCGGTTCGCCATATCTCGCTACAAACCTAAGATTTTTAGCCCGATTAACTAATCGTTGCTAACAGGTTTATTGGTAGGGATACCCACCATGAGGCTGATCCAGCCGGCGACGAGGAGCAGTCCACCTACAGGCGTGATCAGTCCAAATCCGCCCAGGCCCACATCCTTGATCGATTTAAGCATAGCCAGCAGGTAAAGGGAACCGCTGAACAGTATGATGCCAACAACAAATAATCGGCCCGCCCATACGATCCAATCGTTTGGATAACGCTTCAGCAGTATACCGGTTATTAACAGGGCAAACGCGTGGTAAAACTGGTAAGTGACCCCGGTCTGGAATGTGGACAGTACGTCGGGGGACACATACTGTTTCAGTTGATGGGCAGCAAAGGCACCCATTAAAACACTGATAGCTCCAATGAAAGCGCCGATCTTGAGGTAAACTCTATGCATGTTGTTGCAGTTGTAGGATCAATTCGTCGGGAGTAGTTTCCGTTGGATTGATCACGATCTGCGCCTGGTTGTAATACTGCAGTCTCTCTTCGAGTTTATCGTCTATGAATTCCTGCAGTTTGGATGGTGATAGATTCCTGATCAGCGGCCGGTTCTCAGCCTCTTCCAGCAACCTGGTTGCCATGATCTGTTTGGGTGTGTTCATCCAAACAGATACCCCCATCGAATTCATGAACGACATGTTATCATAGTAGCAGGGAGTACCACCTCCGCATGCCAGAACGAAATTATCCTGCTCGTACAATTCTCTCAAAGCAACAGCCTCGATCTTCCGGAAATAACTTTCTCCTTTCTTTTCAAAGATATTATTGATTTTCAAATTCACGCGTTTTTCGATCATATCATCCAGATCATAAAACGGCATCCCAAGTTTCTCCGCTATTAATCTACCCCAGGTTGACTTCCCTGAGCCCATGAATCCAATAATAAATATTCTCATTTGACATCTTTTCTGCTTATCCGAAAGCATTGAAGCCTGTAACATCCATACCTGTGATCAGGAGATGGATATCATGCGTCCCTTCATAGGTGATCACACTTTCCAGGTTCATCATATGCCTCATTACAGGATATTCACCCGTGATCCCCATACCACCCAGCATCTGCCTGGCGTCCCGGCAGATCTGTGCCGCCACCTCACAGGAGTTACGTTTGGCCATACTGACCTGCGCCGCCGTAGCCCGGCCTTCATTCATCAATACGCCCAACCTCCATACCAGGAGCTGCCCCTTGGTGATCTCTGTGATCATCTCCGCCAGCTTCTTCTGCTGCAGCTGGAAAGCCCCGATCGGCTTGCCGAACTGTATCCTCTCTTTGGAATACCTCAGCGCGGTATCATAACAGTCCATCGCTGCGCCCAACGCACCCCAGGCTATTCCATACCTTGCTTTACTCAGGCAACTCAACGGCCCTTTCATCCCCTTCACACCCGGTAAAATATTTTCCTTTGGCACTCTTACATGGTCAAACACCAACTCACCAGTGGCTGAAGCCCGCAGACTCCATTTGCCCTTGGTAACAGGAGTGGTGAACCCTTCCATACCCCGCTCCAGGATCAGGCCATGCACCACACCTTCTTCATTCTTTGCCCACACTACGGCCACCTGAGCAAATGGAGCATTACTGATCCACATCTTACTTCCGTTCAGGATCACATGATCACCTGCATCTTTGAAATGACTCAACATGCCGGCAGGATTAGACCCGTGATCAGGCTCGGTCAAACCGAAACATCCCAGCCATTCCCCACTGCCCAGCTTAGGCAGATATTTCCGTTTCTGCTCCTCGCTGCCATAGGCATAGATCGGGAACATCACCAATGAACCCTGCACAGAAGCTGTGGAACGAACACCGCTATCCCCTCGCTCCAGTTCCTGCATCATCAATCCATAACTGATATAGTCCAGCCCTCCTCCACCATATTCTACAGGAACAGTAGGCCCGAAACAGCCCATATCCCCCAGTTGCTTAACGATATGCTGCGGAAATTCCGATTTCTGCGCATAATCTTCAATGATCGGCGAGATTTCTTTTTTCACATAATTCCTTACGGAATCCCTGACCATTTTATGTTCTTCCGACAATAGTTCATCTAGAGCATAATAATCCGGACTTTGAAAAAGGTCTTGAGACATAAAGCGATTTTTAAGTGATATCTACCGCCAAATGTAAGACATCCTTTTTTCAACCTCTCTGTCTGTTCAGACTTGTTCATGCAAATAACATTAAACCCATTCTTTTTCCATGTGTAAAACACCATGGATAAATGTTTTTTTCACATCATTATGTGGTAAAACGTTTTTAATGCCCGGATAACTTTGCGCTTATGAACGCATTCTCTAACAAGCCGGGCTGGACGGCTTTCTTATTTGTGAGTTTCTGGGCTATCACAGCCAATGCGTATTCTTATTATATGATGATCAGAAGCTGTGAGGTGAGGTATGTGGACAATATCGAGGTCTTTCTGATGGTACTGGTTGCCATCTTATTATTCTTCCAAAAACAAGCCGGATTTCCACAGCCAGTTGACCTGAATATCAGTAACAGGAAAAGATTCCTGATCCCCCTGGTGGCAGGTCTGTTGTTCGGCATGCTGGATATTTTAACGGTGCGAATTTTCCAACATCCCGAACCATACTCCACGCTTCCGCCATTTCTTCAGCCCTTTCCCTACTCTGTTTTTCTTTATGTCAACGGGGCCATCTACATGGAACTCATCTACAGGCTTCTGCCATTCACGCTGATCATGCTGCCCGTTACCAGGTTCACCGATGAGAAATATCATTCCCCGGTATTCATGGCAGTAGCAATTATTTCATCCCTGGCCGAGCCCATCATGCAATACCCCGATGGCGCGTTATGGTTCCGGATCTACGCCACTATATCGGGCTTTGCCATGAATCTTCTGCAAGCCTGGTATTTCCGCAAATACGGATTCTTCGCATCGCTGTCGGTCAGGATCGGGCATTACCTGGTCTGGCATATCCTGCAAGGAGTCTATGTAGAAGCCTTCGAATTACCCTGATCCGTGAAAATGAACTAACTTTTAGGTGTAAAACTCAATATGCGATCCATCTTCCTATTGGTGACCTGTTTAGCTGCTGCAATATTTACAAGGGCACAGGGTGGTGATTTCATTTTCACGCACGTGAATGTGATACCCATGAACAAGGAGATGATCATACCTGACCAGATGGTCACGATCCGGGACGGCAGGATCATATCCATCAAACCAACTACTAAAAAAAAGATCTCCAGCGATAATAAGGTCATTGATTGTACGGGAAAATTCCTGATGCCTGGCCTGGCAGAAATGCATGCCCATATTCCCCCGGTTGCCGATCTCGAACCCATGAAAACAGTGCTTAAACTTTTTCTCGCCAACGGGGTTACCACCATCAGGGGCATGCTCGGGCATCCGATGCATATCGAACTCCGTGAAAAAGTCAAAGACGGTAGCATCATGGGACCGAGGATCTACACGGCAGGTCCTTCATTCAGTGGAAAAACAGTGGCTTCACCTGAGCAGGCTACAGCCATGGTGATACAACAAAAAAACCTTGGCTTTGATTTCTTAAAACTTCATCCCGGTCTCTCCAAAGAAATATTTCTGGCGATCGTAAAATCTGCCAAAGAACAGGAGATCCCTTTCGCAGGACATGTATCTGCCGATGTAGGTGTTTGGCTGGCGATCTCTTCTGGCTATGCCACCATTGATCATATGGATGGATTTATTGAAGCCATGGTCAGTGGTGTTGAACATATGAAACCTGAAGAGATCGGTCCTTTCGGCATGAATATAGCGGACCATGCGGACACATCCGTCATACCCAAACTCATGACCGCTCTGAAGGAGAATAATATCTGGGTTGTTCCCACAGAAGCACTTTCACAACGATGGTTCTCACCCTTACGCACAGCCGAAGATTTCGCCGCTGATCCTGAAATGGTTTATATAGACAGGAAAACACTGGCCAACTGGATCCAAGCCAAGAAAAATATTGAAAAAGATTCAGCCTATAACCGGGAAACCGTGATTGCCTTTATGCAACTAAGGCAGAAGCTGGTTTACTATATGCATGCCTATGGTGTGGGTATCCTGCTGGGCTCGGATGCACCCCAGGTTTTTGATGTGCCAGGCTTCTCGGTTCACCAGGAACTGAAATATTATACAGAAGCCGGACTGACCCCCTACGAAGCATTGAAAACCGGAACCTATAATGTTGGCAGATTCCTGAAAAGGGACGATATCGGTATCATCAGAACCGGCGCCCGTGCCGACCTCATCCTGTTGGACGAAAACCCGCTCCTGTCCATCGATAATGCAAAAAAGATAGCCGGCGTGATGGCCGAAGGACGATGGTATTCAAAGGAATTCCTGGACGATCAGCTGGACCAGATCAAAAGGAGTAACCAACAATAACTATCTTTACCCTAATCCTGACCGCATGTTGATCAATCAGAATTTCCAGTTGCACCTGACCACTTGTTTCTCCAATTTTTTCAATGAACCTGTTGAAGTAACACATGGAGAATCTGCCCCAGGTGGAGATATCAGCCAAACCTATATACTGTACACCACCAAAGGAAAGTTCTTTATCAAAGTCAATGCTGCTTTATTTGGACTCGACTTCTTCGAAAAAGAAGCTCGGGGCCTGGCCACACTGGCCAATGCAGGAACACTTAAAGTACCCAGGCCTTTATTCGATGGTAAATTTCACCAGCAGATCTATGTGGTGATGGAATACCTAGAAAAAGGAAACCCTGCTGAAGATTTCTGGCTGGATTTCGGACGATCCATTGCGGCCATGCATAAGCATACCCGTGAGCAGTATGGACTGGATTACGATAACTATATCGGCAAACTGCATCAGCTCAATGAAAATCGTGGCACCTGGCACGAATTCTATTCCTCCCAGCGTATTATGCCATTGGTTTATAAGGCGGAGAAGATCAAGATGCTCACTGCAGAAACGGTGCATCATGCTGAACAAATGTGTGCAAAACTTTCGGCCCTTATTCCGGAGGAACAACCAGCCCTGTTGCATGGAGATCTGTGGAAAGGAAATTTCATGGTCTACCAAACAGGTAAGGCCGCTATCTTCGATCCTTCTGTTTTTTATGGACACAGGGAATTTGACCTGGCCATTGCAAGATTATTCGGAGGATATGATGATTCATTCTACCATGCTTACGATGAAGTCTACCCGCTGACACCAGGACATATGGAAAGAGTGGATATCTTCCAGCTCTATCATTTGCTGGTTCATCTTCTTTTGTTCGGCGGACATTATAAAGAAGATGTAAAGAACATCTTGAAAAAGTATAGCTGATCAGTCTTTCACATCAAACCAAACCTTGGACTGATTATTCCATTTGCCATTATAATTAATGGTGAGTTCTTCACCGGCTTTAATAGGCCTCACTGTTTTTATGGAAATGATGTCGTTATCATAGTCCATCTCATATTCGCAATTTGACATGTAGGAATGATTGTAGAGTGCCACATAGCCCAGGGCCATGCAACATTTATCGCGTTTCACACCCCATTCAAAAATATAGTGATAGAGCAGAGTTTTATCCAGCATAGCCCTTTCCTGCTTGGGCATTACGATCACCGGCGACATCTCAATGACCGTCATTTTCCCCAGATCCTCAGCAGTAAACACGCCTCTGCCTTTCTCCGGTGTACCGGCCACAAATAAACAAGGAAGTATCATTTCACTAAGGTCTGACAAAAAAAGTATTTTTACAGTCCGGGGCAAAACCTAATATGGAACTGGAAAGCTTAAGTCTTTTCGAAAAATTTGAAGAGGTCATCTCCAGGGATGACAAACTGGAGATACAGGATTTCCTGAATAACCAGAATATCAGTGATGTGTGCGACCTCATCAATGATTATGAAGAATATGAAGTGCAGATCATTGCATCGCTATCCACTAACCGGGCTGCCAGCACCTTTAAGATCCTCGATTTCCCTGTGCAGAAAAGGGTG
>DATGXN010000347.1:0-35093 GCA_035298945.1 Chitinophagaceae bacterium
CGTTGGCCGTTTTGTTCTGGCCATAAGTATATGTAAGATGGGAGATGACGCGGAATGAATGACTGACCCAGGTGTAGAACTCTGCCTCCAATCCATAGATCACCGCATTGCCCGTATTGGCTTTCGTGTACACTTTATCTCCATTGATCAGGCTGTCGCCTTCATATGTTGATCTGACCCTTTCTATAAGATCAGTGAGATTATTATGGTAGGCTGAAAAATGCAAATAGGTTTTTTCAGTAACTCTCTTGATGCCAAGCTCTTTATTGAATGATTTTTCGGGCTTAAGATCCGGGGATGGCACTTCCGTTCCGAAATCAAATTTCCCAAAAGAACTGAGGTCGTTCACATTTGGAGTTCTGAAACCCGTGCTCATTCCTGCAACCAGTTTCCATTTTTCATTGATCGCATACATGAGCCCTGCGTCTGCGGCCAGGGCAAATGGTTTCAGCGCAACTTCTCCAAACAATGTGTCCGGAATATTGACTGAATATTTATTTGCCCTCAATCCACCTGTGATCTCGAATTGTCCAAATTTCAACTGGTGGTGTGAAAACAGGGAGATCGCCAGCATGGAAGATCCGTCAGCATATAGTCCCCGTTTTGGTTTGACCGAAGAACCTCCCGTGGTTAGATCAAATGCAGAACTTTCCACATCATCAGCATACAGATCCATTCCATTGATCATTTTCCAACGACTGCTGAGTTTTTTTTCCAACTCTGCCTGCAGCCCATTGGTCAATACCTGATCGTATTCGTAATTAATGATTGTTGAGTTGGTTCTCTGTCTCACCCTGCGTTCAGTGGAGACCTGTCTTGATGCGGTGATCCGCATTTGATCAGACAAAAATGTCCCCATTGAAGCCTCCCATCGGAGGTAGGTCAATTGCCTTTTTTGTGGATCGATCTTATTGACGGCAAAGCCTCGTTGGGTGACCTGGTCGTATAGGTCAACATCCTGTTGGGATAGTTGCTGAAAGCTTGCAGTAAGCATATGCTTGTCGTCTATCCTGTATTTTATTTTGCCAAAAAAAGCACCCTGGTCATAAGAAGTTGGAGTTTGCTTCTTTGAGTTCGCGGCATATATGTCCCCAAAATCACTGAATGTTCCTGTAGCTTCCACAGTAATATTCCTGCTGTTATAAGCGAGTGTGGAGCTGATGGTTTTCTCCATGTCACGGCTGATCCACTTGGCAGATACATTGCCGTGGACTTCTCCTTTGCCCGATACGAAACGGGGCTCATTGGTGATGATGTTCACCACGCCGCCGATGGCATCAGATCCATATAGAGTGCCTGCCACTCCTCTGACTATTTCAGCTTTGTATATTGTGAATGGATCGATGGTACTCAGGTACTGGTTAGGCCCGTACCTGTAAGTGGCATTGTTCAAACGGATGCCATCTGTCATCAGCAACACCTGGTTGCCGGTAAGTCCCCTGATAAAAGGACTTCCTCCGGCATGACCGGTTTTCTGCATCCACACGCCGGCAAGATTTGTTATTGCTTCTGGAACTGACCTGCTGTTCTGTTGTGTGAGTTGTTTCTTGGTGAGCAGACTTACTGCGGCACCTGTTTGCTCAATGGTGGATCTTGTTCTTGTGGCAGTGACCACTACGGGGATCAGTGAAACAGAATCTTCCTGGGCTGCCAGGTTCATTGCTGAAAACATCAAACTACAGATCAAAAGAAATTTCTTCAAAAACATTGGTGCAAATATTTTTCAAAAATCATTAACAACCATCCAAAAGGATTAACTTTTTGTTACTATTGATTTTAGTCTAAATATCCGGATAAACAGATTTCTACATTTGAAAAATTTCTTGAATGATCAAAGATGTAATTGAAGAAGTGTTCGGCCTGTATATTCTGCATGGAGATGAAGATTATATAGGAGAACCGGTATCGCAACTTGAGCATATGTTGCAGGCGGGCGAGCTGGCCAGGAAAGAAGGTTATGACGATGAAGTGGTACTGGCAGCTTTCTTTCACGATATTGGGCATCTCCTGGCTTTTGAAGGAGAGTCTGATTCGATGAGTGGATACGGGCAAGTTTCTCATGAGTCAAAAGGAGCGCAATATCTCAGGGAGCGGGGCTTTTCTGAAAGGCTGGCCATGCTTGTCGAAAGCCATGTTGAGGCCAAACGATATCTGACCTATAAATATCCTGAATACTATGATAAACTTTCCGAAGCCAGCAAAAAAACGCTGGAATTCCAGGGTGGTGTTATGGGAGCCGAAGAAGCCAAACAGTTTGAACTTGATCCCAACTCAGAATTAAAGATCAAACTCAGGCTTTGGGACGATGAAGCCAAGAACACAGAGCCATCTTCACAGACTCTCGTTTTTTTCAGAGAGCTGGCTGAAAAACATTTGTCACAGCCATGAGGTCACTGATGAATGGTACAACTATCTGTCAAAAACTTCCACAACTTATATCTTGAAGAATAATTCTGCAAAGCAGGTAATGATGGCTCTGTATATAGCCGTATTGACGTTTTCGGCTTATACCTGTGTATATGCTTTCAGAAAGCCGTTTACCGTAGCAACCTTCCCTGGCGAAATGTTTTCCGGGATCACTTATCAAACCATCCTGATCATCAGCCAGGTAATTGGATATATGTTCAGCAAATTTGCCGGCATCAGGTTCATCTCAGCCCTGAAGAGAACCGGCCGTTGGATGACGGGGCTGATCCTGGTGGGAACAGCCTGGTTCTCACTGTTTCTTTTCGCCATTCTTCCTTTATGGGCAGGTATTATTTGTTTTCTTGTAAACGGATTCATGCTGGGCTTCATGTGGGGTGTGGTATTCAGTTTTGCGGAGGGCAGGCGATCTACCGATTTTATTGGTTCTGTTCTGGCTGTGAGTTTCATTTTTGCTGGTGGTTTTACCAGGTCAGTTGCCAAATGGCTGATGATGGAATATGGAGTTACAGAAAAATGGATGCCGTTTATGACAGGGCTTGTTTTTGTTGTACCTCTCACCATACTGTTTTACCTGTTGGAAAAGGTTCCGCATCCGGATAATGAGGATGTTCGCGAACGCGCCGAAAGGGTGAGTATGTCAAAGTTTGACCGGAAAACCATCATTGCCGAGTTTGGTTCCGGCCTCATCATTATTGCCGTGATCTATACCATGCTTACGGTGATGAGGGATATCAGGGATAATTACATGGGGAACATGTGGACTGAACTGGGATACCAGGATAACGCATCTGTTTTCACAAGATCAGAAACCAGGATAACCTTGATCATTCTTGGAATCATGAGTCTGATCGTATTGATCAGGAAGAATATCGCAGCGTTTAGAACCATCCACCTGATCATTCTGGCCGGATTTATTTTAGCCGGAATTTCCTCCCTCTTATTTGTAAATGGTCAACTTGACGGAGGCATTTGGATGCAGGCTGTTGGCCTGGGACTTTACATGGCATATATTCCTTTCAATGCCATTTTTTTTGAAAGAATGATCGCTGCATTCAGGCTGAAAGGCAATGTTGGTTTTCTCATTTATATCACAGATGCTTTTGGCTACCTGGGAAGTGTAATGGTCATGCTGTTCAAGGAGTCCATGGATATGGATGTCAAATGGACCGTTTTTTATTCTAATGCAGTACTGATCCTGTCCCTGATCGGGGTTGCCGGAACCATTTATGCTTTTTTCTATTTCAACAGGAAGTACAAATACAAATTCAAAGACAATGGGTAAGGGTAATGCAATTGTAGTAGGAGCCGGAATAGCCGGATTGGCTATGGCGAGGGCGCTGGCTGTCAATGGGTATAAAGTGACGGTGATCGAACGCAATCATACTGCAGTAGGTGCTTCGATCAGGAATTTCGGAATGGTATGGCCCATAGGCCAGCCTTCGGGTGAATTATACCAGGCCGCGAAACGAAGTGCGGAGATATGGAAAGAAAGCTGTTCCGGGGCAGGAATATTCAGTGACCCCGTAGGAAGTTTGCACCTGGCTTACCACCAGGATGAAGCCCAGGTTTTGGAAGAGCTTTACGAAATCTATAAGAACGAAAGACCTGTTGAACTACTCACCCCGTCGCAGGTCTTGGCTAAATCTGATGCCGTGAATGGAGCCGGCTTAAGATCAGGGTTCTTCAGTGGAGATGAAGTGATCGTGGATCCGAGGCAGGCAATAAGCAGCTTTCCGGCTTATTTTTCTGAACGATACGGTATTGAGTTCATTTGGAACAAAGCAGTAATTGGAGTGGAAGAAGGTGTTGTTCATACTGCAGACAATAAATATTCTGCTGACCTGGTCATTGTGTGCAGCGGAGTGGAATTTGAAACGATGTTTCCTGAAATTTTTGCAGCAAGAGCTGCCGTAAAATGCAAACTCCAGATGTTGAGGTATGCTGCACAGCCTGATAACTGGAGAATAGGCCCTGCACTTTGCGGAGGACTTTCATTGATCCATTATCATAGTTTCAAAGCGGCATCATCTTTAGCCACATTGAAGAAAAGATATGAAGAGGAAATGCCTGAATATCTGCAATGGGGTATCCATGTGATGGTTTCCCAGAATGGTAAGGGAGAACTGACCATTGGTGATTCACACGAATATGGGGGTACGCATGATCCTTTCGATAAGCAGTTTATCAATGAATTGATACTTAAATATCTTGGGCAGTTTGCGCAATTCAGAAAAAACGAATTGATAGAAACCTGGAATGGGGTGTATGCAAAGCTTTCTGATGGAGCTCCCTATTTCTTCATATCACCGGTAAAAGGAGTGCACCTGTTCAATGGACTTGGAGGTGCGGGAATGACATTGTCGTTCGGACTCGCAGAGAAACTCGTGAAATCTTTTTAATAATACTGGGTTAATGATTCTCTAACATGGGTTGACTTATTTTGTATCAGCAGTTGAGAATAAACTTTTTCTCATGTTCTAAAAGCAATCTAAAGTTGGGTCACTCCCCATGTATCTACATCGGGGAGTTTTTTTGCCACCTGCAACCTGCCACCTGCAACCTGCCACCTGATATCTATGCCTTCGTGAGCGTAAATCCAAAAGTGGTTCCAATATCGGGCTTGCTTCTTACATGTATGCTGTGGCCGTCGGCTTCAACAATATGTTTGCAGATCGATAATCCCAGTCCGGTGCCACCGATATTCCTGCTGCGTCCATAATCGGTTCTGTAGAATCTTTCAAATACCCTTGACAAATGCTCTTCAGAAATGCCTATACCGTCGTCGCTGATCTCCAGCAGGATATTCCTTCCATCAGTATTATACACACTGGCTTCTATGAATCCATTTTGCTTGCCGTATTTGATGGCATTGTCCACCAGGTTGATGATCACCTGCCTGGTTTTTTCCTTATCAGCATACACAGTGATAGGCGCTTCGCAACCTTTCTTGATCGTGCACACTGCGTTCTTATTCGCGGCTTTGATAGACAGTGTTTCAAATACTTCCCTGATAAGATCCTGAATAACAAAAGTTGATTTTTGAAGTACCTGCTCTCCGGACTCAAGACTGGAGATCTCATCCAGGTCTGAGATCAGGTTAACCAGCCTGTCTACATTACGGGAAGTGTTTTCCAGAAATTTCTTGTTCACTTCTTTCTGTTCCATTGCGCCACTTAAGAGTGTATCAACATAACCCTGGATGGCAAACACGGGGGTTTTGAATTCATGGGAGAGGTTCTGAAGAAATTCTTTCCGGTACAGTTCATTCTTTTTCAGCATCTCAATTTCTTCTTTTCTTTGCTCAGCCCATTTCTCCACATCTTCACTTACTTCTTCAATGCTTTTCTGGGGAAGGATATTTTTATAATAAAATTCTTCCCGTTTTGTGGCTTTGGTCTGGTAAATGAATTTGTAAATGAGTTTGATCTTCCTGTAAATAAACCGCTGTACGAAATAATGCGTGAGCGTATATGCGATCAGGAATAGCGTAATAAATGTCGCGAGGGGGACCCACCATATCCTGATGAATATGAGATTAGCGATACTGCCAACCAAAGCGATGGCCGTAGCGTTGATGAAGGAGATATTCTGGGGGTTGAGATTTTTTGCGCTGAACATGGTGTAAAGTTAACACCCGGCGCCGGAAATCTAGAGCTCGAACTTATATCCTACACCCTTCACCGTTGTGATACAGTCCAGGCCAAGTTTCTGACGGATCTTCCTGATGTGCACGTCGATGGTTCTGTCTCCAACGATCACATCGGTCCCCCAGATCTGGCTGAGGATCTCATTCCTGAGGAACACGCGTCCGGGTTTTGAAGCCAGCAGGTATAGCAGTTCAAATTCTTTTTTGGCCAGCACGATCTGTTCGCCCTTATGTTCCACCACAAACTGAATGGGGTCGATCACCACGTCGTTTATGGTGATGATCTTATTATTGTCTGCCTTAGGCGCCCGGCGAAACAGTGCATTGACTTTACTGACAAGTATTTTCGGGCTTACCGGTTTACTGATATAATCGTCTGCTCCATACTCAAGACCCTTGATATGGGAGACCTCATCACTGAGCGCGGTAAGGAAGATGATCAGGGTATGCTGGAATTCGGGTTGTAACCTCAGGAGTTTGCAGACCTCCATCCCGGTTTTGTAGGGCATCATCACGTCCAGGATGATGAGGTCCGGCTTGAAAGCTTTGGCTTTTTGGAGTGCGTCCTCGCCGTCCCGGGCATTTATGATCTCATATCCCTCGTTCCTGAGATTATAGCTCACAATCTCCAGGATATCCGGTTCATCATCAGCGATCAGGATCTTCTTGCCCTTTCTGTCCATTTAACAAATTGTTTACGCAAAAATAACCCCATGGGTAAGGCAACATACCAGGGTGGGATTATGAAATTGTTAACGGGTTGATACAGAAAATGATCCCGCTTACGTTTCATATATAATAAAGGTCAACCTATATTACACTTAAATTTGCAATTATCAGGTCCACAGTGAGAAAACTTCTACTCTTTTGCCTTTTGACTTTTCAGGTCAGCTTGTTGCTGGCATATCCTGACACGGGAAGCCGGAGGGTGGACATCCGCAGGGCCAAGTTGCATGATGATATAGATAAGCTGCAGGAATCTATCCTGGAAACCGACGGAAAAAAGGACGACCTGGTTTTTGCGGTAAAAGATGAGGATGTCAATCTCATTATTACTGACCTGATGATCCGGCAGGTCAATCTGCTGCAGGATTCCCTCGAAAACCACAGCAAACTGGACCACCGCCTGAAAGTAAAATACCTGACCGGTCTTCAGAATATGCTTAAGGGCTACCAGTATGGCTGGAGCCGCCGAAGCTTTGCGCCGGAAAAAGGAGTTTTGCTTTACGCCGAATTCACCGAAATGGTGGAAGCCGATATCAGGGGACGTTCAATAGAACCCATTGTTGACAAGTACCCTTTTGAAACAGGGGATATCCTGGTCAATCAATCCAACAGTATTTTCTTCGACAACCCCGGTTACAACCCATCCCGGATCATCCTTTTCCGGAAATTCTGTGCAATCAAGCCTGACCAGATCCTACCCAGGCTTGAATATTTTGCCGATGTGCCTTTTGCGGATAGTCTTATCCGTTATACTGCCAGGCTGAATCCTGACCAGTTTTATGATTATGCTGCAGCCACCCGTACCAAAGTGGGGCAGCTGATCAGGAAATGTAACGATCCCATGGTGAAAGCCATTGCCGAGATGGCAAATAGCAAGAGCGGAAGGCTGTACTATCCTTTCCTGGATGAGGTGATGAGCGGGCGCCAGACACTGGAGTCGATCGGCACCCAGATGAACGACAGCCTTAAGTATTATCGCCTGCTGGTCAAAACCCAGGTAAGCTATGCAGAAAGGCTGCGCAGTGGTGACACAGCTATTGCCTACGATGAACTCACTAAAATGTTACAGCGTAAAGCTGTGGAGACCTATATCAATGAGATCAACGCGCTGCACGATGAAACCGATGCCATCCGGTTTAAGATCGTTGAACCGCTTACGCCCCAGGAGCTTTACTATCTCATTGTACTGGGAGAAGACGTGATCTACACCTCAAGTTATAAAGGAGTTTATAACAGGATGATGGAAAAAATGCGTGTACCATCTGGCGATACTTTGCTGATGAGTGTGCAGTTCGACAGGTTCAAAAAATTCATCAAGATGGCTGCCGGTTATAACAAACTGGAGCCTTTCCTGGCAACGATGCCAGACAGTAACGCGCAAAGGCTGATGATCGCTTTTGCCCGTGGATTGGGTAAAACAGGAGCGCTGGAAGAAGCAGTTGACGTGGCCGATTCCTATGGAAGCTTAAACCTTCCCTATGTTAAAAAACTGATCGACTGGGAAGTTGAAAATAACCTGGTGAACAGCCGGAAAACGGGCAACAAGAGAACAGAAGTCATTTACAATATTCTGCAAACCATTTTTGCTTCATCTACTGACAGTACTATAAATATTTCCGAGAAACTGGGCATTCCGCCTGTATATACGGTTGACAATCGTCAATTGGTGGACAAAGAAGGCAAGGTGATACAGCTTGTATTTTTCTACGGAGATAAAGATGGCATAGATTCCTATGGCAATTTCATGTCGATGTTCACCAACGCTTCTGAATGGAAGGTGGCAAAAAACAAGGAATGGGTGGAGATCAAATCAGCAAAGGGAAAGCCTATCCATATTTATGCAAACCTTCCCCTGGATAATTCCAAAGGCAATGATCCGGATGCAAAAGCACAGGAGCACCTGATCGCTTTCCTTGCATCTAAGAATATTGAGCCCACAATTGTGATCCACAGGGGCCACAGCTATCATGTAAAGTATACCATCAAACAACTTCCCGAATCGGCACGTATTGTCATTCTGGGATCCTGCGGGGGTTATCATAACCTGGATGATGTGTTGAAAACCTGTCCTGATGCCCACATTATCTCTTCCAAGGAAGTGGGCACAAGAACTGTCAATGAACCCATCCTGAAGCATATCAATGAAGACCTTAAAGCAGGCCGCAATATAGACTGGATAACCACCTGGCGAGACCTGGCATTACAATTCCCAAGCGGGGATGCCAAGGAACGTTTCGAGAATTATATTCCACCACATAAGAACCTGGGTGCTTTGTTTATCAAGGCATACACTAAGGCTATGGGAGAAGAATAGCAGGAAGCAGGAAGCAGGTGGCAGGTTGCAAAGTGTTTTTCTCCGTGTCTCCGTGTTTTTCTTCGTGTCTCCGTGTTAATTTCGCAGCATGGAGGGACGCAAGCAGATTTTTGATTTCACACAACTCAGGCGTGTTTTTGCTTTCGCTGCTCCTTATAGAAGGCGATTTTATATTTCAGTCATTTTGGCCATTGTGCTGGCCGCTCTTTCTCCGGTGAGGCCCTTGCTGATCCAGTATACCATCAACCAGGTGATCAAGAACGGACTGCTGAATACCCTGATCTGGATCACGGTGATACAGATCGGGATACTGATCATCGAAACTGCCCTGAGGTTTTATTTCTCATTTGTCACTGCATGGCTTGGTCAAACCGTGGTCAAGGACCTTCGGGTTAAAGTATATAAGAAAGTACTTAACCTTAACCTTTCGCAATTTGATAAGACTCCCATTGGGACCCTTACCACAAGAACCATCAACGACATTGAAGCCATTAATGATATTTTTTCGGAAGGCCTGATACCCATTATTGCAGATCTTTTATCCATTGTGGCCATCCTTATTGCCATGTTCTATACCAACTGGCAGCTGACCCTGGTTTGCCTGATACCATTTCCTTTCCTGATCCTGGCTACTTATTTCTTCAAAGAAAGCGTGAACAAATCCTTCATCAGGGTGAGAAATGCCGTGGCGGCCCTGAATGCATTTGTGCAGGAGCATATTACCGGGATGCAGATCGTCCAGGCATTTTCGGTGGAAGAAAAAGAGTATGGCAAATTCCGGAAGATCAACAAGGAACATCGGAATGCGAATATCAATGCCATCTTCGCTTATTCAGTTTTCTTTCCTGTAGTTGAGATCGTACTAGCCTGTTCAGTGGGTTTGCTGGTATGGTATGCCGGGGTGCAGGTGATGGATCTTCCCCAGGAGAAAGCGGTGGAAGTGTCAGGGCAGATCGTGTCCTTTATCATTATGCTGAACCTGCTTTTCAGGCCTTTGCGGGTAGTGGCAGATAAGTTCAATGTACTGCAAATGGGAATGATCGCCAGTGAGAGGGTGTTCAAGGTATTGGATAACGAAGATTTTGCCAGTGACAACGGCAGCTGGCACCCGGAGAAAGTGCAGGGGGATGTCAAATTCAAACAGGTAAGTTTTGGATATAATGAGGAGCGGGAAGTGCTTAAAAACATCAATTTTCATATTCGTCCCGGCCAGACCCTGGCTATAGTAGGACATACGGGTAGTGGGAAAACCTCCATTATCAGCCTGATCAACAGGCTTTATCATGTAAAGAAAGGGGAGATCCTGATCGATGATCGAAATATAGAAGAATATTCGCTGGATGTTTTGAGGGGGGAGATAGGGGTGGTTTTGCAGGATGTATTCCTGTTTTCAGGTTCAATTTATGATAATGTGACGCTGCGCAACTACGAGATCAGCCGGGAGGAGGTTATCAAAGCCGCACAAATGATTGGTATTCATGATTTTATCATGCAACTCCCCGGCGGATATGACTATAATGTAATGGAAAGGGGCAGTACACTGAGTATGGGGCAGCGCCAGCTCCTTTCATTCATCCGGGCCTTATTGTACGATCCCTCCATCCTGATCCTGGATGAAGCTACCTCGTCAGTAGATACGGAATCCGAACAGCTCATCCAGAACGCCATAGATAAGCTGATCAGCGGCAGAACCAATATTATTATCGCCCACCGCCTCAGTACCATCCGGAAAGCGGATATTATTATGGTGCTTGACAAGGGCGAGATCCGGGAAATGGGGAACCATGAGGAATTGCTGGCCAAACGGGGATTCTATGCAAACCTCTACGAGATGCAGTTTGGCCAGGCAATTCGAATGTGATAAATGTGATAAATGTGCTTAATGTGGGAAATGGAATGAGGTGAATGGATTTTCTCACATTTCATTTCCCACATTCCCCACATTCATCACATTTATGACATTCCATTTCCCTATCTTTGCGCCAAATTTCGCAGACATCCATGAACTTCAGAAGCGTCAAATTCTTTGTGGTAGCGGTTTTCAGTGTTTTTTTACTGGCAAATCCCAACGTGGTCCTTGCCCAGCATGAAGAGCATGCTGAAGCCGGTCACGAGGAGGCCAAAAAAGAGGAAAAAACAGGCTTCGATGCAAACAAGGTGATCTTCAGTCACATCATGGATGCCCACGAATACCATTTTTTTGAATATGAAGGAAGTGATGGGAAAGAACACCATGTAACACTCCCCCTTCCGGTTATTGTCTATTCTCCCACCAAAGGACTTGACATGTTCATGTCGTCCAAATTCGAACACGGTCATGCGGAGCACAATGGCTACAAAATGGAAGGTGAGAAGATCGTTGCGGTAGATGGTTCAGACGTGTATGATATTTCCCTGACGCGCAATGTGGTTCAGATGCTGATCGCCCTGGCCCTTCTGATCTGGATCATGACCAGTGTGGCGTCGAAGTATAAAGGGAATGCCCATAAGGCGCCAACAGGTATGCAGAATGCCATTGAGCCTGTGATCACTTTTATCCGTGATGAAGTGGCTAAGCCGAATCTTGGTAAAAGGGCTGATAAATTCCTCCCTTACCTGTTGACGGTATTCTTCTTCATTCTTATCAATAACATATTTGGATTGATCCCTGCAGCGGCTAACGTGACGGGCAATATTGCCTTCACCATGGTACTGGCAGTGATCTCTTTCATTGTGATCATGGCGAGCACCAACAGGCATTTCTGGGCTCACCTGATCAATCCTCCTGTACCCGGTTTTGTAAAACCCATCCTGGCCCCTGTGGAATTGCTCGGTGTGATCACCAAGCCCTTCGCCCTGATGATACGTCTTTTCGCCAACATGATGGCGGGGCATATCATCATCATCTGCCTGGTTTCGCTGATCTTCATATTCAGTGGTATCAATACAGGTGTAGGTGTTGGCTTCAGCCCCGTATCGATTGCGTTTGCCATTTTCATTTATCTGATCGAGGTACTGGTTGCATTTATCCAGGCCTTCATCTTCACAAACCTTACCGCTGTATTCATCGGTCAGTCTTTTGAAGGTGAGCATCATGAGGAAGGACATGCGGAGGCGCATCATTAATTTGTGAATTCATCATCAATATAAAATGTCAAGTATGGACTTATTGAATGTACTGTTAAGCACAACTCCCTGGGCGAATGCCGGTGGAGCAATTGGTGCCGGTCTTGCTGCTATCGGAGCAGGTATCGGTATCGGTCAGATCGGTAAAGGCGCGGTAGAAGCTATCGCACGTCAACCGGAAGCAATGAATGACATTCGTGCTAACATGATCCTTACAGCCGCCTTCGTAGAAGGTGTGGCTCTGTTTGCCGTTATCGCAGGTATCCTTGCGATGTTCGTTTAAACAGGAAAATCAGTAACCGCTCCAACGCACAGGGCCGAGGAGCGGTTATTTATCACATTAAGCACATTTATCACAATTATCACATTCTAAGTATATGCAATTATTAACTCCCGCATTTGGTCTGATCTTCTGGACCCTGATCGCATTCCTCGGAGCATTTTTCATTTTGAAGAAATTTGCCTGGCCTGCTATCATCAACGGTCTGAACGAAAGGGAGAAGACCATTGCTGATTCACTGGCAACTGCAGAAAGGGTGAAGCAGGAAATGGCAGAGATGAAAAGTGAGAACGAGGCGTTGATGGCCCAGGCCCGTGAAGAAAGGTCACAGATGCTGAAAGAAGCCAAGGAGACAAAAGACAAGATCATCAGCGAAGCCAAGGAGCAGGCGAAAGTGGAAGCCAACAAGATCATTGTTGATGCCAATAACGCGATCCTGAATGCGAAGATGGCTGCTTTGACAGATGTAAAGAACCAGATCGGAAACATGGTGGTGGAAGTGGCAGAGAAAGTGATCCGCAGGGAGCTTTCTTCCGGCAGCGACCAGGAATCCTATATCCGCAAACTGGCCGACGATCTTACTACAAAAAACTAATTAACCGATAGTTCATGCGTCAACCAAAAGTTGCACATCGTTACGCTAAAGCCCTGTTCGATCTGGCTGTTGAAACCAACCAGCTTGAAACAGCGAAGAAGGATATCGAGACTATCGTATCCCATACTACGGACGATTTCCGGGTACTGATGATGTCTCCCGTGATCACAGGCGATAAGAAAGAGAAGATCTTCACCACTATTTTTGGCGACTATGTTTCCAAGCTCACAATTTCATTCTTCAATCTGCTGTTCAGAAAAGGAAGGGAAGTAGCGGTAAGGGAGATACATAACGCATTCGACGAAATGTACCGCGCGCACCACAATATTCATATTGTTGAGATCACTACTGCAGCACCAGTGTCTGAAGATGTGAATACATATCTTACCAATAAACTGAAAGCAAGGCCAAGGTATGCAAATGCCAACCTGCAGGTGACCAATAAGGTGGATGAGAGTGTTATCGGAGGGTTCGTATTACAGGTAGGTGATCTTTTGTACGATGCGAGCATACGCCACGACCTGGCAGTGATCAAAAAGCAATTCATTGAGAACATGTATGTTCAAAAGCTCAGATAAAAATTTTTTAAAAAAAGAACCGCTATGGTAAATATAAAACCAGATGAAATTTCAGCGATACTGCGTCAGCAGCTGTCGAATTTTAACACCTCTGCCGAACTTGAAGAGGTAGGCACCGTTCTCCAGGCAGGTGACGGTATTGCACGTATTTATGGTCTCAGCAATGTTGGATCTGGTGAGCTCGTGGAATTTGAAAATGGTGTTCGCGCTATTGCCCTTAACCTGGAAGAAGATAATGTGGGTGCGGTATTGATGGGTGAGGCTGGCGAGATCAAAGAAGGTTCGAAAGTTCGTCGTACCGGCAGGATCGCATCTATCAACGTAGGTGAAGGTCTTGTTGGCCGTGTTATCAATACACTGGGCGAACCCATCGATGGAAAAGGCCCCATCGAAGGTCAACTGTATGAAATGCCCCTGGAGCGTAAAGCACCTGGTGTGATCTACAGGGAGCCGGTGAAAGAGCCACTGCAGACTGGTATCAAAGCCATCGATGCGATGATCCCAATCGGACGTGGACAACGTGAGCTGATCATCGGTGACCGCCAGACAGGTAAAACTGCCATTGCAGTTGATACCATCATCAATCAGAAAGAATTTTACCAGGCTGGTAAGCCGGTATATTGTATATATGTTGCGATAGGCCAGAAGGCTTCTACCATTGCGAGTGTTATGAAAACACTTTCCGATAGTGGTGCCATGGTTTATACAACAATTGTTGCAGCATCTGCTTCAGATCCTGCACCGCTTCAGTTCTATGCTCCATTTGCCGGTGCTGCCATCGGGGAATTCTTCAGGGATTCCGGTCGCCCTGCACTGATCATTTATGATGATCTGTCTAAGCAGGCTGTGGCTTACCGCGAGGTTTGTCTCTTGCTCCGTCGCCCTCCGGGACGTGAGGCCTATCCTGGTGACGTATTCTACCTGCACAGCCGTCTTCTCGAAAGGGCTGCCAAGGTGATCACCAACGATGATGTGGCGAAGAATATGAACGACCTGCCAGAATCTATCAGGCACCTGGTCAAAGGCGGAGGTTCACTTACCGCGCTTCCGATCATCGAAACACAGGCTGGTGACGTTTCTGCATATATCCCTACCAACGTGATCTCGATCACTGATGGTCAGATCTTCCTTGAGTCAAACCTGTTCAACGCTGGTATCCGCCCTGCGATCAACGTGGGTATTTCGGTTAGCCGTGTGGGTGGTAACGCTCAGATCAAGTCGATGAAGAAAGTGGCCGGTACACTGAAACTGGATCAGGCGCTTTATCGCGAGATGGAAGCTTTCTCTAAATTCGGTGGTGACCTCGATGCTGCAACCAAGAATGTGCTTGATAAAGGTGCCCGTAACGTGGAGATCCTGAAACAGGGCCAGTACGAACCTGTAGCTGTTGAAAAACAAGTGGCCATCATTTACCTGGGTACACAGGGTCTGCTGTCTATTGTGGATGTTAAGAAGGTGAAGCAGTTTGAAGAACATTTCCTGATGGAAATGGAGACCAAAATGCCCGACCTCCTGGCAGAATTCAAGAAAGGCAACCTTCCTGAAGACGGTCTGAAGAAGATGGTAGACATGGCAAAAGGTCTGATGCCGGCATACAAGTAATAAGTAAAAAGTCAAAAGTAAAAAGTCAAAAACCTTTACTTGTTGATCTTCAATATGTTAAGCCCCGCAGATGCGGGGCTTTTCTTTTGCCCATCTTCCTGATCCCACCTCTCCCAAAAAAAATATCCGCCCGTCATCCCAAAATAATTTGGTTTATAATATAAACTACTTTATGTTTGTGCAAGATTTAGCATTATGAGCAAATGGATCATCATCCTGTTTGCATTATTGGCAGGAATTAGAACATCAGCACAGACGGGGATCTCAGGCAGGATCTACAATTCTAAAAAGAAGCCCTTGGCGGGGGTGAACATCAGCATTAAAGACAGTTATGATGGTGCCACCTCCGATTCCAGCGGCCGGTTCAGTTTTACTACTACAGAAAAAGGGACGGTGGTGCTCCAGGCCGATCAGACCGGCTATAAATTATACCAGCAGTCGTTCACCCTCACTGACCAGCCCCTCACGGTGGAGATCGTCTTAAAAGAATTGATCGATGAAATGAATGCGGTAGTGATCACGGCCGGTTCATTTGAAGCCAGCGACAGAAAAAGAGCTACGGTTCTTAATTCTATAGATATTGTTACAACGGCCAGTGGAAATGGTGATGTCACCGGGGCTTTGAAAACACTTCCGGGTGCCCAGCAGGTGGGTGAATCAGAGGGCTTATTTGTAAGAGGAGGAACCGCTACTGAAACCAAGACCTTTATTGATGGCAGCCTGGTAAATAATTTCTTTTACAGCTCCCTGCCCAATGTGGCCACGCGCGGACGTTTCTCGCCTTTCATTTTTAAGGGTACGGTGTTCAGCACAGGAGGTTATTCTGCTTTATATGGCCAGGCACTCTCCTCCGCCCTGATCCTGGAATCGATCGATCTGCCAGATCAGAGCTCTGCCAACCTGGGCATTTCGGTTATAGGTCTCAGTGGGGGTTATCAGCATCTTGACAAGAAGAAACGTTATTCATTTGGTGGAAGCTATAGCTACACTGATCTCAGGCTGGCCTTCTCATTGATCAAACAAAGGCAGGATTATGAGCAAGTACCCATCTTCCATAATGTGGACGCCAATTTCAGGATCAAAACATCCAAAACGGGAATGATCAAATATTATGGACTGTTTGGTACCAATGATCTTAAATTCTATACACCCAGTATTGATACGATAGGATATCTCGATGGATTTTCCCTGAAGAACAGGAACATGTATCATAATCTCTCTTACCGCGAGTCTATTGGCAGATGGAAATTATACACGGGCCTTTCTTATACCAACAACCGAGATCAGATAGAAAGTGCTTTGTATTCAGAAGATAAAGATCAGGTACTGATCTCGCCTCTTGAATTCAAGAATTACAAGCTGGATAACGAGGGAAATTATTTCAACAGCAAACTGATCGTGGAAAGAAAGTTTGCAGGGCTTAACGCGGTACGATTTGGTGGTGAACTCAATCACCTGGATGATCAGTCTGATTACACATCTTACAATGGCCAGACATTCAGCAGGGAAGTGAAGGAAAATATTTCTGCGCTGTTTGCCGAAACAGATCTTTATATCACCAATGACATTGCAGCAAAACTCGGTGGCCGATTTGAACATTCTAAACTTCTGAACAAAACCAATTTTGCTCCCAGGGCTTCCCTGGCATATAAGATCAATAATGAAAGCCAGGCTGCATTTGCCTATGGGCAGTTCTACCAGAATCCCGAGACACAATATTTTCCAGCGTTCAACAACCTCAACTTCACAAAAGCCACGCATTATATTTTACAGTACCAGCGTGTGAACCGGCTGATCACTTTCAGGACCGAGCTATTTTATAAGAAATATGAAGATCTTATAAAAACCGGTTTGCAGCAGTACAGGCCCATTGCTACTGGTAATGCCGGATTTGGTGATGCCAAAGGGATCGAGATATTCTGGCGTGACAAGAAGACGATCAAATCCGTGGATTACTGGATCTCTTATTCCTACCTGGATACGAAGAGGGATTTTCTGAATTTTCCATCTGCCATTCAACCCAATTTCGCAGCCAGGCATACCGCCTCATTTGTTGTAAAGAAATTTGTAACAAAATGGAAGACCCAGTTCAATGCGGCTTATAATTATGGCAGCGGGAGGCCCTACTATTTCATTGCACCAACCGGATCTGGTAACTATAAGTTTACCGACCGGGGAACCGCTCCGGATTACCATAACGTGAGTGTATCCTTCAATTATCTGCCCAGCATCGGGAAGAAGGATGCCAAAGCGTTTGCTGTGTATGTATTGTCCGTCAGCAATGTGTTTGGATTCAACCAGGTGTACAATTACCAGTATTCATATAATGGAGCCAGGAAAGAAGCGATCGTTCCTCCCTCGAAGATATTCGTATTCATAGGCGCATTTATCAGCTTCGGGATTGACCGGTCGCAGGATGTAATTAACAGTAATCTTTAAAATACATTAATAAAGTAAAGCAAGTAAAAACAGGTTTATGAAAAAGATCATCACAGGAGTTTTGTTGTTGGTTGCCATAGGAGCCAATGCACAATCAGAAAAGTATATCAGAACCATGGAAGACAAAGTCAAAGCCCTTGATACAGTGAGTTCCGTATCTGGCTGGCAGAATATGGCCAATACATTCGAAAGGATAGGGGATGCTGAGAAAACCCAGTGGCTGCCTTTCTATTATGCTGCCTTGAGTCATGTCATGTCTGGCTACATGATGAGTAATGGACAACCAGGCGCAGCAAACATAACTCAGATGGATATGCTGGCAGATAAGGCCGAAGTATTGATCACGAAGGCAGACCAGTTGGAGAAGGAGAACTCTGAAGTGTTCTGTGTGAAGAAGATGATCGCTACATTAAAAATGACTGCAGATCCCATGAACCGCTGGCAAACCTATGGTCCTAAAGCTACTGAAGCGTTGGCCAAAGCAAAAGCGCTTGATGCGTCAAACCCAAGGGTATATATGCTGGAGGGCCAGGATAAGTTCTTTACGCCGGAGCAGTTCGGGGGCAGCAAGCCCGAGGCAAAAAAACTTTTCGAAGAGTCACTGAATAAGTATGAAAGCTTTAAGTCGAAATCTTCCATCCATCCACGCTGGGGCATGAACCAGGTGAAATATTTTTTGTCGCAGGTCAATTAGAAAAATAACAGTTATGCAAGAAAGCCTGACAGAAAAGCAAAGCCTGAGCATCATTGAAGAAATGATCAACAAGGCAAAAAATGAATTCAGCGAAGACGGCTCCATGTACCTGCTTTGGGGATGGGTGATCCTGTTCTGCAGCCTGGGACATTTTATCCTGGATGTAGTCATAGGATACAACAAGCCCTGGTATATCTGGTCCATTACCTGGGTGGTTGCCCTATATATGATCGTCTACCTGCGAACAAGAGGCCGGAAAAGGAAAGTCAGAACCTATGCTGATGAGGTCCTGGGTTATGTTTGGTTGGCTTTTGTGATCATGATGATCCTGACATTCTTTCTTCTGCAGAAGTTCGTTCCCCAGTTCTGGCTGTACAACTTCATGTTCGTACTGCTTTGTTATGGCATGCCCACTTTCCTGTCTGGTGTTATCCTGAAGTTCAGGCCGCTGATTATTGGAGGTGTTGCCTGCTGGGTATTGTCAGCAACAGCAGGATTTGTGAATTTCAGGTATCATCCCATTTTTGTTTCCACAGCAGTGGTACTGGCCTGGATCATACCGGGATATATTCTTAAGGCGCGCTCAGTAAAATCATCAAAATAGCATGGAAAAAAAACTTAGCAATACGGAAAGTCTGCAGATCATTGAGTTGATGATCAACCGGGCCAAGAATGAAGAGAAAGATTCCGGAAAAGGATGGATCATATGGGGATGGCTGCTTTTCATTGCCAGCATGACCCACTATTTGATGATCATATTTGGGTTTAAAGGAGGCGGGAAGGTGTGGCTGGTTTTTGGGGTGGCGGGGATCATTTTAATGCTGTATTCTATTTACAGGAAAAGATTCAGAACAGCCGATGTGCCCGTTAAGACATATACCGGGGAACTTGTTGACAGAATAGGGGATGCGTTTTTTATCAGCCTGATGGTGATGGTAATAGGAGCCAACGCCACCGGGGCGTTCAGTTCAGGTGTAAACTTCGGGTACTTGTTACTGTTATATGCATTCTGGCTTTATATTCATGGAGCGGCTTTCCGTTTCCAGCCTATGAAGTACGGAGCTTATATCAACTGGGCAGGTGCCATCGTCATATTTCTATGGTATAAAGAGCTGGGCAGAAACATCCTGCTGATCCATGCAGCCTGTGTGGCATTTGGGTATATCATACCCGGTTATATGGCCCAGAAAAAATTCAGTAAAAAGAATAACCCGGTGGTGAATGAGTGAATTCAACGAACTGGACCCTATCCTTCATTCACAGCTAAGACTGGCTGTGGTTTCCTTGCTGGTGAGTGTAAAGGAAGCAGAATTCACTTTCCTTAAAGAGAAAACCGGGGCTACTGCCGGTAACCTCAGTGTGCAATTGCAAAAGCTTAAAGAGGCGGGTTATATTGAGATCATCAAGCAGTTCAAAGACAATTATCCGCAGACCTTATGCAAGATCACCAAAACAGGGATCCATGCGTTTGAAAAATATGTGAAGGATCTGAAGCAGTATCTGAATCTCTGAGAGAAGTCAAAAGTGAAAAGTCAAAAAAGCTATCTCATTTTTGACTTTTCACTTTTGACTTTTAACTTTTTATCAAATGCACCATCAGCCTGTCTTCCCCATTTACGATCACGTTAAGGTAATAATCACCAGCCAACAAGTCGTTTGAACCGCTGATCCTGAATTGGTTCTGGCCAATTTCTGCACTTTCTTTCTGCTGCATAACAATGGCGCCGGCCTTGTCCAGGATATTCATGGTCACACGGGCCCTTTCTTTCAACTCCACATCTATATTTATGTCGTTCAGCGTGAGGTCAGGAGTTGCTGCCACCAGTGAAACCTGGCCCGTTTTGAAGGTCTGGATCACCAGCGTTTTGGAATGGAATTGTTTCCCTGTTTCGTCGGTCATTCTCAGCCTGTAACAATTGACAGCTTTGGGATAGGTGTCTACCCAGGAGAATTCCCCGCTATCATCCGCTTTGATACTACGGCTTTCAACTTCCGCGAAGTTTTCGCCATCCCTGCTTTTTTCAATGTTGTACCTGAAATTACCGTTGTGGTTCATCTTCCATTTCAACACGATCTTTTTGGCTTTGGTGGATTCGCCTCTGAATTCAACCATCTTACTGCCAGCAGAACTTGTGCTCGAAATGGTGATCGGCTTTTCGTGCAGTGTGGCATTGATGAAGAATACACCAAAGATGCCTACGATAATAAACCTGCATAAATGCCCGAACCCTGTGTAGAATGATGTTTCCATGATTCAATTTTTGATTGACAAATTTGAATTCTGGTAGTCATCAGGATAAGAAGGATCTCAAAGGAGGAAGTAATCAGGCTCCTGAAAAAAAGAGGCCTTTACCGTTACACATCCTCTGATAATATATTTCTCAAATAAGGGTTATAAGAATGATAGTTTCGTTCTTTGTACTTCAATGGAATTCAGTGAAATTGGATGGGGCTTTCTGGAGATATTGTAC
The DNA here is from genome assembly GCA_035298945.1 of Chitinophagaceae bacterium. Classification (GTDB taxonomy): domain Bacteria; phylum Bacteroidota; class Bacteroidia; order Chitinophagales; family Chitinophagaceae; genus Pollutibacter. Next base: position 20,878 of record DATGXN010000347.1, read on the forward strand.
GGTAGGCCGAACGGCCTGATCGAAGGATCGTAGAGCAAATTATGGCGCTTTTACGGGATTAACAAGGCCAGATTGTCCACATATAGGACGAAAAAATTTAATAGGTTGATTTACAAAACTTCCTGATCAAAAATTTGTTTATATTTTTTCAACATGCGCAATGACTCCCATAATTGAAGTAGAACACCTGGGCAAGCGATTTTCTGATTTCACCGCGGTAGATGATCTTTCATTCACTGTGAATCAGGGAGATGTGTATGGATTCCTCGGGCAAAATGGCGCGGGCAAGTCTACTACCATCAGGATGTTGCTTACGCTGATAGCTCCAACCGCTGGCCGTATTAAGATCTTCGGGAAGGATATCATGGCGGCGAGGAACGAGATCCTGAACCAGACAGGCGCTGTAATTGAACGTCCTGATCTCTACAAATATCTTACTGCAAAAGAAAACCTTGCGGTGTTTGCCCGTTTGAGCGGGATCAGGCCCACCGAAACCATGCTGATGAAAAAGCTGGACCAGGTAGGACTGGCGGACAGGGCATTGTCAAAAGTGAAGACATTTTCCCAGGGGATGAAACAACGGTTAGGCATTGCCGTTGCATTGGTGCACGACCCGTCCCTGATCATACTTGATGAGCCCACTAATGGCCTGGATCCCCAGGGCATAGCCGACATGCGCAACCTCATCATCTCATTGAGCCGGGACCAGGGCAAGACCGTACTCGTTTCTTCCCACCTGTTGAGTGAGATGGAGCAAATGGCCACCAGGATGATCATCATTGATAAAGGCCGGAAGATCGTTGAAGGAGATATGAAAGAATTACTGGATCCATCCCATGTTCTGCTCGAGATCAAAACTGTTGATCAGGAAACTTCACTGAACTGGATCCGGAACAGTAGTTGGGGCCAGCAGCCTGTGAAGGTGCATAATGGTGCCATTCAGATCAGAATGGAAAGGAAAGATATATCATCTTTTTCCAGGGAACTGATGAATGCCGGAGCTGATATCATTGCCATCAACCCGCGAAATTCACTGGAAGAATATTTTTTAACAATAACTGGGAGAGATCAATATGCCGGAGCTGATCAGGATCGAGCTTTTTAAGATATTCCGCAAGCCAAGAACGTTTATTGCATTTCTTGCGATCACCGCCATTGTTGGCCTGATACAAATGGGGTTTTATGTGGATGGGGAGAGTTATATCAATTTCGGCATGCAGACCCTGGCCGACACTTTTGATGTGAATGGAAAAGTGCTCAATGGTTATCTTCTCGCCTATATTATCCTTCAAACGCTGCTGGTGCATGTTCCCCTGCTGATCGCGCTTGTATCCGGAGATATGATTTCGGGTGAAGCCAATATGGGTACATTGAGGCTGCTGATCACCAAGCCCGTGTCGCGGGCTAAACTGATCAGTGCGAAATTCCTCGCTTCTTCAATATATACTTTGCTGCTGCTGATCTGGATGGCAGTCTGGGCATTGTTTATATCAATGCTGGTATTTGGCACAGACGATATGATCATTATGAAAAGTGAAGTGGTTACCCAGATCATTGAGAAAGATGTGATGTGGCGTTATGTAGCTGCTTTCGGGTTTGCTGCACTCGCTATGGTTACCGTATCCTCCCTGGCTTTTTTCCTGAGTATTTTTGCAGAGAATTCAATCGGCCCCATCATTGCCTGTATGAGTATTGTGATCGTATTCACCATACTGAATACACTGAACCTGCCGATCTTCAATACTGTAAAACCCTATCTTTTTACATCCCATATGCTGGGATGGAAGGGTTTTTTTGATGTGAAGGTGAATGCGGATAATGAACAGATCGTGGGTTCGGTGGAGAACCTTCCGGCAGTATTGAAATCTGCCGCCATCCTATTCATTCATATCATTGGTTTCTGGGCAGCGTCTGTAATAGTTTTCAGGCGGAAAGACATCCTGTCATAGCGGTAAGCAGTAAGCAGTGAGCAGTAAGCAGGATGATTTTCCTGCTCACCGCTCTCTGCTCACTGCTCACTGCTTTATTTTTACTGTGTCTTGGGAAGTTCGTACCCTTTTACCCAGGTGATCTTACCTTCTTTATTTAATCCCCAGACTTCACTGAGATCCCTGACCATCGTTTTGCCCTTAACAACTGTTTTTTCCTTTCCCCAGATGCACACTACTGTTTCTTCTTTTTCGTTGGCTTTCATGGTAGTCAGGGCATCATAAGTGGATATACAGGAAGATGCCTGCCCCCTGGCAGATTTCACCATGGCAATCAGGGAGTCTTTTTGGAATGTGCCCTGGAGCCCTGGGATATCTGTGTTAACTGAGTCAGCAAAATAGGACAAGGTGCTATCAAGGGTGTTGGCATCATAGTGCTTCCAGATAGAAACGATTTTGTCGCCCAATGCGGGATCGCCCCAGGCGAAATTTGACGAGTAAGTGAATTTGACACCGTAATCATGGTTTGCTGACGGTGTAGCAGCGGTGGTGGTAGCGGCCGGTTCAGGTTCTGGCTTAGGAGTATTACATGCTGCTAATGCCAGCAGCAACAGCGCAGTCAGGAATTGAAGTTTCATGTTGTTGGATGTTTGTAATTAAAGCTAAGGAAGTTTTTAAAATATTGTCCACTTCAATCTGCTACCTGCTATTCATTATATTGCAACAAAAGTTACATGCGTCCATTAATCCTGTTCGTAGCTCTTCTTTGTTCAACTTTTTCTTTTGCGCAGCAACTCTCAAAAGAAGAGAAACTCATCTTACAAAAGATCGATCAGCAGATACCCCAGACTTTCAAATTCCTGGAAGAGATCGTTAACATCAACAGCGGAACACTGAATACCGAAGGTGTGAAACTGGTAGGCAAAAAACTGGGTGCTGAATTTGAAAAAGCAGGTTTTTCAACCACCTGGGTTTCTTTACCTGATTCACTGAAAAGAGCAGGCCACCTGGTGGTATCCAGAAAAGGAACCAAAGGCAAAAAGCTTTTCCTGATCGGTCACCTGGACACTGTTTTTGAACCCGATATGCCCGCTAACCCCTACCGGAAATTGAACGATTCAACGGTAACCGGCCAGGGTGTGAATGATATGAAAGGGGGTGATATGATCATCCTGGCAGCAGTCAGGGTATTGAATGATTTGGGTTTATTGAAAGATGCCACCATCACCGCATATTTTACAGGGGATGAAGAGAGGGCCGGTTTGCCAACTTCTGTATCCCGTGCAGATTTCATTGAGCGTGCCAAACAGCACGATATCGCCCTGGGATTTGAAGGAGCTACTGCCCTGAATACAGTGGCTGTGGCCAGGCGGGGTTCAAGCAGCTGGACATTGAAAACTTCCGGCAAGCAAAATCATTCGAGTGGCGTATTCAGTGAAAATTCCGGCTATGGTGCCAATTACGAAGCCGCAAGGATCATCAATCAATTCAGAACAGAACTTGGCAGTGTGAAATACCTCACCTTCAGCCCCGGACTGATGTCTGGCGGTACTGAAATTAAAACAGCACCGGGTGAAGTTCACGCCTGGGGCAAGACCAATATCATAGCTCCATCGGCCATCGTGTACGGAGATCTCAGATTCATTTCTGCTAAACAGGAAGATAGTGCCAGGCAGGTGATGAATAGAATTGCCACTACAAATAACCTGGCTCAAACATCGGCAAACATCAGTTTTGAAAATGGCATCCCTGCCATGGAACCCACACCCGGCAATTATGCATTGAAAGATGTGCTGAGCAAACTGACTATGGATATGGGATTGGGAGCTACAGAAGCCGGGGATCCGGGTAAACGGGGCGCGGGTGATATATCTTATGTGGCAGCCTATGTAGACTGTCTGGATGGACTTGGAGCCTCCGGTGCGGGTGCTCATGCTCCCGGTGAAACTTTGGACTTGAAAGAATTTCCAATACTTTTAAAAAGAGCAGCATTATTCATTTATCGTTTAACCAGGTAACAACATGAAAAAAATCCTTGTTCTCGTTTTGATCATAAGCCTGCAGGTGAAAGCCGATGTCAGACTTCCTGCCATTATTGGTGACCACATGGTTCTTCAACAAAGAACACAAGTGAAACTCTGGGGTTGGAGTGGGCCTTCAGAGATGGTCAGAGTCAAAGCGCAGTGGAATAACGGTTGGGATAGTGTTAAAGCCAGTGGCGACGGCAGATGGGAGATGAAGATCTGGACACCTGCTGCAGGAGGACCTTATGAATTGATGATCAAAGGGAATAATGAGATCGTTATTAAAGATGTGATGATCGGTGAAGTTTGGGTTTGCGGAGGACAAAGCAATATGGAATGGAGCGGAACACAGAGGCTGCCCCAATCATTGGAAGAAGCGCCCAATGCAAATAATACCAAGATCAGATTCTTCTATGTGCCCAAAACAACTTCTGATTTTCCCCAGGATGATGTTTATGCAAAATGGGTGGTATGTACTCCGGACGAGATGAGGAAATTCAGTGCCATTGGATATTTCTTTTCAAAACAGGTGAATGCCACCACCACCTATCCGATGGGGATGATCAGTTCAAACTGGGGCGGAACACCGGCAGAAACATGGACCCCTTCAGAAGTGATCATGGCCGATGCTGTGTTAAGTGAAATTGCATTGAAGCGTAGTTCAAATGATTGGTGGGCAACAGATCCTGCCAAAGCATACAATGCCATGATCTGGCCTATATCGAAATTCAAAATTGCAGGTGTATTATGGTACCAGGGTGAATCCAACGCAGGCTCATCATCCACATACCAATCTCTTTTTACAAAAATGATCGGTGGCTGGCGCAAAGCCTGGGGGTATGAGTTTCCTTTCTATTATGTCCAGATCGCACCTTTCGATTATGGAGACAATATCAACGGTGCATTGCTCAGGGAATCACAGTCAAAAAGCCAGTCTTATCCCAGAACGGGAATGGTAGTGGTGAGTGACCTGGTGGATAATGTAAAAGATATCCATCCGAAGAATAAGATTGATGTGGCAAACAGGCTGGCTAATATGGCATTGGCGGAAATCTATGGTAAGAATACCGGCCCCTACAGGTCACCTTCCTATAAGAGTATGGCCATTGAAAAAGATAAGATCAGGATCAGTTTCAAAAACGCTGATAATGGTCTGATCTCAAAAGGCGGCGAGCCGAATTCGTTTTTCATTTGTGGGGAAGACAAACAGTTTGTACCCGCTGTGGCTAAGATCGAAGGGAATACTGTTGTAGTGTCCAGTAAAGATGTTCTCAAACCTGTGGCAGTAAGATTTGGATTTACCAATACTGCCACTCCTAATTTATTTTCCAAAGAAGGAATGCCTGTTGATCTTTTCAGGACTGACCAATGGTAATTTATGCCAGTCATAATGAAGAAAATCCTGACATATTCCTCCATGGCAATAATTATGCTTCTTAATGTGGCCGGAGTTTGCGGGCAACAAAAAGATATTAGTAGAATACTTTGGACGGCGAACTGGAGTCACGACAATAAATACATTGCCGTAGGCGGTGTGGATAAGAAGATCCGGATTTTAAGTGGAAACTCTTTTGATCTCGTAAAGATAATAGAGAACAAAACGTCTATTCAAAGATTGAGTTGGCATCCATATTTGAATTTATTGGCTGTAGCTGCAATTGGAGACGGCTCCAAAATCATAGATATTGAAAGAGACTCGATAATCGGATTTAAGGGAATGAATTCGAATGGAACAAGAGCCATAGCCTGGAATTATAATGGAAACTTACTTGCCAATGCGGATTACGAAGGCGAGATAACGATTTGGGATACGCATGGTGAGTTAGTCAGAACTATAAGGAAAGAGAATACAAAAGGTAATGTTGCTGTGGACTGGCATCCTTTTCGAAATGAAATTATTGCACTAAGTGATTTTGTGAGAATCTATAACTCAGAAGGAAAGCTGCTGAAGAAATTTGAACACAGAAAGGAAGATGTACTGATGCTTTGTGTAAAATGGCATAAGTCAGGTGATTTTTTTGTAATTGGTGATTATGGAGATAAGGGAAATGGGTATAAGCCATTATTGCAATACTGGAATTCAGATGGAACATTGAAAAGGGAAGTAAACATCAGTAAATCTGAGTATAGAAATGTAGCATGGACAAAGCTGGGCGACAAGTTGGCTACTGCAAGTGATGCGTTAAGAATCTGGACAAAAAACGGAGAGTTGATTGCAGAGGGAGTTTCTGAGGATAATTTATGGGGAGTTGACTGGAGTTCAGATGGTAAATATATAGTGACCTCCAGCTTTGAAGGGTACATCAAAATTTGGGATGCCAATGCAAAGTTGGTAAAAGCAATAAAATAGAAAGCCAGAAAGTCAGGGAGTCAGTTTGGTAAGTTCTGACTCTCTGGCTCTCTGGCTCTCTGACTCTCTAATTAGACATATTTCGTTACGCCCGGAGTCGCAATCGGATAGTATCCATCAGCATTTGGTAATACCGGCGGTTGAGCATTGAAATCATACACTTTCGGATGGATATCAAGGCCTGAATTGATCGCTTTATCCCAGCTGATCATCTGACCTGAATAAGTGGCCATCCTTCCCAGGATGGAAGTCATGGTACTCTTCGCTCCGTTTTCAGCATCGGCAAATTTGTATTCGCCTTTTGCGATGGCAGCAAACAATTCGTCGTGCTCTGTTTGATAAGGATTGTTTTCTGTTTTCCTGTCAAACAAATACAGGTTGCCGCCTTTATGATCAACGATCTTGGCAGCTCCTGCATAGATCTTGCCTTTTGTGCCTATCAATAACTCATCCACTTTGGCCATGGTGTTTTTGATATGCCTGCACTGGCTGTTGAGGATAGAGCCATCGGCATATTCAAACTCCACATAGTGATGATCATAGATCTCGCCATGGTCCTTTCCATTGCGTACCTGGCGTCCGCCCATACCCTGTGCTTTTACCGGATATCCGCCTTTGAACCAGTTGATGACGTCGATATTATGGATATGTTGTTCATTGATATGGTCCCCGCAAAGCCAGTTGAAATAGTACCAGTTTCTCATCTGGTATTCCATTTCAGTTTGGCCGGGCTGCCTTTGCCTTACCCAAACCCCGTCGTTATTCCACCATGCCTGGGCAGAAGTGATATCGCCGATCATATCCTTCCGCTTATAAAGCTCACGGTATGAATTCTGGTAATGTCTTTGCAAGCCAACCACTACATTCAGTTTTTTCTTCTTGGCTTCTTCCGCTGCAGCCAATACTCTTTGAACACCAGCAGGATCGGTAGCCACAGGTTTCTCCATGAAGATCTGTTTGCTTTGTTTTACCGCTTCTTCAAAATGGATAGGCCTGAAACCGGGAGGCGTTGCGAGTATTACAACATCAGCAAGTGGGATCGCTTTTTTATAAGCATCAAAACCAACAAATTTTCTGTCATCCGGCACATCAACCTTTCCCTTCACTTTTGCTTCGTCGGAAGTGAGTTCTTTAAAACTATCATCCAGCCTGTCCTTGAAGGCGTCTGCCATGGCCACAAGCTTTACATTCTGTTTTGTTGATAATGCCTGCATGGCAGCACCTGTGCCCCTGCCACCGCAACCGATCAGGGCTACTTTGATCGTATCGTCTGCGCCTGAGAAATAATTCGCATTAGCCATCATGGGAGCTGCGATGATGCCCCCTGCAAGTATAGTTGATTGTTTCACAAAATCCCTGCGTGAATGCCTTTGTTGATCCTTGTCCATGTTGGGTTTAATTGAAGTATGATAAATTATTTACCTAGATACAATTTATAGAATTTTTCCGCTTCTTCTTTCGAAGGCTGCACCATCGGACGCACGATCCTGAATCCCACGAACATACCGTCAGTAAGCCACCACCTGCTCTTGGGATATTGCGGATCCCTGATATTCCAGTCGGCGTCGGAGTGCTGGCGTGATCCGCTTCGGAGCAATGAAGCATCGTCAAGATAGGATCCGCCGCGAATGGAACGAGGGTATCTTGTTGCAGGAGCGATCAAAGGATCTTTTGCTTTTGCCGAGTCAAAATATTTTGCGCTGTACTGATCCAGTGTCCATTCAGCAACATTGCCGATCATATCGTATAGACCCCAGGGGTTGGGTTTTTTCTGGCCAACTTTCTGGTATTTATTCTTGCTATTGGTTTTGAACCAGCCATACTGACTGAGCTGGGCGGCATCATTACCAAAAAAATAGGTGGTCTGGGTACCGGCCCTGCAAGCGTATTCCCATTCTGCCTCAGTGGGAAGCCTGTAAAAAACTCCGGTTTTATCATAAAGCCATCGGCAGAACATGAGGGCCGCATCCTGGCTCATGCTGTTAACAGGGAATCCTCCATCCTTACCCATGTTCCAGCTCAGGTCGATATACTGCGCAGTAGGGCGGGTGACGGCGTCAACTTTTGAGCCTTGCGAAACGCTTTCGTCTTTATGAAATACGCCAAATTGATCGTGGGTCACTTCAAAAGCGCCCATCCAGAATGAAGATACCGTGACCTGCTTCTGCGGACCTTCATCCGTTTTTCTGCCTTTCTCTGTTGCGGCAGTTCCCATTTTGAAACTTCCTCCTTTGATGGGCACCATCTTGTATTCAAAAGAAGACCCCGGGATCTTCAGGGCATAAGGACTAAAAGCATCAGCCTGGGCAAATAAAATAAATGGCGAAAAACAGAAAAATGCGTTGAGCAAAACTTTGATGGATCTGGAACTCACTGGTTTACTTTAAGGGTTAACAATGTACGAAGTTTCAAAATCAATAATTATATTGAATCATGAAACGCAGAAATTTCCTCCGCAACAGTCTGCTTGCGGGCACAGCTACAGCAATGACAGGCACAACCCTGGCCGCTCAACCATCGCAAAAGCCGGAACAGGCTTTCAAGATGTTATTTGGTACCCACGACGGTATGTTTGAAAATAATGCAGGGAAAAACTTCATAGACCAGATCAAATGGGCCTACGACCAGGGGTTCCGGGCTATAGAAGATAATGGGATGATGAGCCGTACACCGGAGGAGCAGTCTAAAATAGGGGATACCCTGGCCAAACTGGGTATGAAGATGGGGGTGTTCGTGATCACATCTGACAGTTGGCATTGGAAAATTTCACTGACCACGGGCAAGCAGGAGTTTAAAGACAAGATGATAGTGGACTGCAAAAAGGCCCTGGAAGTGGCGAAACGTTGTAATGCCACTCATGCCACCGTGGTTCCCGGTAATTATGAGAGAACATTATCATTTGATATGCAGACTGCAAATGTGATCGATGCGCTGAAGAGAGGTGCGGAAATACTGGAACCAGGTAAGCTGGTGATGGTACTGGAGCCCCTGAGTGATAATCCGGATCTGTTCCTTCGTCATTCAGACCAGACCTATATGATCTGCAAGGCGGTGAACAGTCCATCCTGCAAGATCCTCTTCGATATGTACCATATGCAGCGTAACGAGGGCAATATCATGGCCAATATGGACCGGGTATGGGACGAGATCGGGTATTTCCAGATCGGAGATAATCCTGGCCGTAAGGAACCCACTACCGGCGAAATGAATTATAAGAACATCTTCAAACATATCAATGACAAAGGATATAAGGGCATTCTTGGCATGGAACACGGGATCTCAAAACCCGGGAAAGAAGGTGAACTGGCGCTGATCAAGGCTTACCGCGAGGTTGACCTCGCTTAAAATGTTGGGAATGTTGAGAACCCCCGGCGGCGTCGGGACAAGTTATGGGGAATGAACTTTAGACCCTGGGTATTGTTATAGAAGCTGATGAAACATGTATTGATAGCGCTCGCTGCCATGTGGTGCCTGGAGCTGCAGGGACAGGATGCAGACAAACTGATCCGTGATGTTCGTACCAAACTCGACCAGGTAAGGGATTATACTGCCACGGGCAAGCTTAAAACCGATGTCGCATTTCTTAAGATCCCGGTTTCCAATGTGCAGATCTATTACAAAAAGCCAAATCGTTTCAGGGTCAAAAAAGATGGCGGTATTTCATTGCTTCCCAAGAATGGCGTGAGCGTGAACCTGAACTCGCTATTGATGTCAGAAGATTACACTGCTGTGCCCGCAGGTGAATCTGTTCTCAACGGCACGGTGGTGAAAATCATTAAACTGCTTCCCCTGAGTGAGAACGGAGATGTGGTGCTGACTACCATGTATATTGATGAGAAGAAATTGCTGATCCAGAAAGCGGTGACCACTACACGCGATAATGGCACTTATGATATGCAGATGAGTTATGGCCGGTTTGAAAAATATGGACTTCCCGATAAAGTGATCTTCAGCTTTAATACGAAAGATTACAAACTTCCGAAAGGCGTGACGTTTGAATATGATGCCGGCAATGACACAAAAAATCAACCGCCCAAATCCAACAAGGGTCGGGTAGAGATAACATATGATACTTACCTGATCAATAAAGGAATTTCGGAGAGTATTTTTAAGTAATAGAATTCTTCTTTACTGACCAGATTGAATTGAGGTATGATATATGCTTGACCAGTTTAGTAATATTGTGATATTTTTTCTGCTTCTGTTGGCATGTATAGCCCATGTTATCCGGATTATCTTTTTGTTGCCGAATATTAATCCTCCAAAGCGATTAAAATCGTTGGTGCAACCGCCTTCAAAAGGTAAACTTTTTTTATACTATCTGCTGACGGTGATAGTGACATTCTACCTTTTGATCAAATTCTGGAATCGTTTTTTTGGCTGATAACAATAATGAGCTGAGTAACTGCCCAGGGATAATTATTCAGCAATTTCCTCATCCACCGCATTTCTCAGCACTGCAGAGCTCATTCTTCTCAACGGATTCTTGCGATCTTCGAGATAGCCCATTCTGCGGGAATAAATATCCAGGGCAACAAAAATGGCTTCCCTGAAAGAGGATTCATCGGCTTTGTCTTTACCAGCAATGTCAAAAGCTGTTCCGTGATCGGGAGATGTTCGGATGCCTGGCAGGCCGGCTGTATAATTAACGCCTAGGCCTTTGGCCAATGACTTGAATGGGATCAATCCCTGGTCGTGGTACATGGCCAGCACGCCGTCAAATTTCTCATGGTTGCCGCGGGCAAAAAATGCGTCAGCGGCATAGGGTCCGTATACCAGCATATCACCTCGTTTGGCATCCAGCACGGCAGGCCTGATGATCTCATCATCTTCCTTACCAATCAGCCCTTCATCACCTGCATGGGGATTCAATCCCAGTACAGCGATCCTTGGCTTGTCTATGCCGAAATCCTTGCGAAGGGTATCCTTCATGATCTTCAGCTTCGAAATGATGTTTTCCTTGGTGATATATTTAGCCACTTCACTCACAGGAACGTGTTCGGTGACCAGTCCCACCCTCATATTTTCCGCGCACATCAGCATCAGCACATCTTTCACTTCAAAAAAACTTTTCAGGAAAGGGGTGTGACCTGTGTAAGGGAATTGCTCACTTTGTACATTCTTCTTGTGTATAGGTGCTGTAACCAGTGCATGGATCTTGCCTTCTTTAAGGGCCTGGGCAGCAGCCAGTAAACTCATCACGGCGTATTTACCACCTGTTTCGTTAATGATCCCGGGATTCATATTCACTTCTTCTTCCCAGGTGCTGAGGATATTGACCTGTTTTGGATTGAGTTTGGTCAGATCCTTGACGTTATTGTAGCTGATATTATATTCAGGGAGTGATTTACGGTAAAAATTGATCACTTTATTGGAACCAAAAACCACCGGGGTGCAGAACTCCAGCACTCTTTGGTCGGAGAAAGTTTTGATAATGCATTCCAGGCCGATCCCGTTCAGGTCGCCTGTTGTGATACCTACAATCGGTTTCTGTGTGCTATGCACCATATTCATTTCTTTAAGCGGGTAAAGGTAGTACTTTTGGCAAAGCATGTATACCTTAAAAAAGTCGCTGGGTCAGCATTTCCTCAAAGATGAAGCTGTTTGTGAGCGCATTATAGCGGCCCTGACAGAACATTCATTCAGCCATCTGCTGGAAGTGGGTCCGGGCGGCGGGGCGATCACAAAATACCTGTACAAGCTACCGGGAATAGAGTTCAAAGCAGTGGAACTGGATGATGAGAAGATCGAGTACCTGGAAAAAACCTATCCTGCACTCAGGGGTAAGATCATACGGGGAAGCATACTTGAAATTCCCAGGCCATTTTCAGGGCATTTCACCGTTATCGGCAATTTTCCCTATAACATATCTTCCCAGATCATGTTCCGCATGATAGAATGGAAAGATGAGGTAGATGAGATCATCGGCATGTTCCAGAAAGAGGTGGCCGAGCGTATCGCAGCACCTCCTGGCAATAAGGACTACGGAATTCTCAGCGTGCTGATACAGGCCTGGTTCAGGGTGGAGTATCTGTTTGATGTGGACGAGAACAGTTTCAATCCACCACCGAAAGTGAAAAGCGGGGTGATCAGGATGGTCAATATCGGTGACCCGCACAATATAACGGACATGCGTAAGTTTTTTCTCCTGGTCAAAACTGCATTCGGGCAAAGGAGGAAACAATTGAGAAATCCGCTGAAACAATTCTTTACTGCTGATGTTTTACAAAGCGAGATCTTCACTAAGAGAGCGGAGAATCTTTCAGTGAAAGATTATGTGGATCTAATGAAGTTGATGAAATGAAGAAGAAAGTTATTATAACTGCAAAGGCGCACTCCCTGTTGCATGAGGAGCTGGGCAGGCATGGTTACGAGGTAATGAACAAGCCTGCGATCAGTTATGAGGAGCTGCTGGATCTGATAACTGATTGTTCCGGCCTTGTTGTTACAACGAGGTTGAAGATCGATAAGGCGATGATCGACAGGGCGGGCTCTCTTGAGTGGATCGGCCGCCTGGGAAGCGGGCTTGAACTGATCGATGTGGAATATGCAAAGCAAAAAGGTATCCGGTGTGAAAGCAGTCCTGAAGGCAACCGTAATGCGGTAGCAGAGCACATGCTGGGGATGCTGCTTTCACTGATGAACAGGATCTGTTCTTCATATGCGGAAGTGAGGGAAGGGAAGTGGATCCGCGATGCAAACCGGGGTGAGGAGCTTTCCGGTAAAACGGTTGGGATAATAGGTTATGGGAACACGGGGAGTTCCTTCGCAAAATTACTTGCACCGTTCAATGTAACTGTTCTGGCTTATGACAAATACAAATACGGTTATGCATCAGGGTATGTAAGAGAAGCCTCCCTGGAACAGATCTCGAGATATGCTGATGTGATCAGTCTTCATCTTCCACTGACAGCTGAAACCCGTCAATTCGCCAACGATGCTTTTTTCGGATCCCTGGCCCGCAAGCCCTATTTCATAAATTCTTCCCGCGGTGGAGTGCAGGATGGCCATGCGATCCTTAAGGCCCTGGAGGCTGGTCAGATCAGGGCTGCAGGCCTGGATGTGCTCGAAAATGAGAAACCTGACACCTATACACCCGAAGAAAGGGATTTACTCAATAAATTAACCTCCCGTCCGGATGTCATCATCACTCCCCATATTGCCGGATATTCAGTAGAGGCGTTTGAGAAGATGGCCAGTGTTTTACTCTCTAAGTTGAATATCACTATATAGCAGGTTACAGGTTGCAGGTTCCAGGTTCCAGTAGAATATATGGTGCAACCTGCAACCTGTTACCTGCAACCTGCAACCTGTTACCTGCAACCTGTAACCTGCAACCTGCCACCTGCAACCTGCTATATAAGTAACAGTAAAATGAAATTAGTAGTCAACCAAGCGATTATAATGGCATAAATTAGTGGCATTATTCATGCGCTAATTTTTTTTATGCTCCGCAAATTGACCAGGTACATTCCATTTTTTGCCATTGCTGTGATCGTCAGCTCCTGCGGCGAGAAAAAAGAAGAACAAAAAGCATTACCTCCCCTTGAAGTACAAGTGATGCCTGCATCTACCCAGGATGTGTCGATCTACTCTGACTATGTGGGCCAAACCATGGGAGAGTCTGATGTAGAGATCACATCTCGTGTGGATGGCTGGGTACAGTCGTTAAACTACCAGGAAGGGGGTGAGGTCAGGGCCGGCCAACTCCTTTATACCATTGACCAGCTGCCTTTTCAGAATAAGCTGGATCAGGCTAAAGGTGGACTTGCCGAAGCGAAAACTCTTTTGGAAAAAGCACGTGCCGACCTCGCACGCATAGAACCCCTGGCTGCCATGAATGCGGTGAGCCAAAGGGAACTTGTTGCTGCCCAGGCACAATTTGGAGCTGCGCAGGGAAGGGTGCAGTCGGCA
>DATGXN010000348.1:0-1681 GCA_035298945.1 Chitinophagaceae bacterium
ACGATAGCGCGACAATAAAACCCTGTATTGGACCTTATATAAATTCTGTTCTACTTCTTTAAAAAACTCGTTGATGCCATAAGCATCCCTGTTGCCCTCCCATAACTCACGGTAATGCTCAGCCGAAAGATCAGCGATCGCCCGGTGTACAGGGAATCCGGATTTAGATGCTCCTTTTACAAACTGGTCTTTCCATTTACCCAGCTTCTCCCCTTTCCACGGCGCTACTGCTCCCTCGAACACACTTAATCTTTTATCGGGTATCACGAGATCTTCATCAATACCAAGGATCTGTGAAAATCCTTCGCAAACTGGGCAGGCGCCAAAAGGATTGTTGAACGAAAAAAGATTGGGAACAGGTTCTTCGAATTTAATGCCGTCCAGTTCAAACCGGTTGGAGAACTGGAGCATATGATCTTCATTCACAAGCAGGTGTACCTCGCCTTCGCCTTCGTAAAATGCAGTGCCTACTGAATCAGCTATGCGATGAAGATCATCTTCGTCAAATTCTTTTTTCACCAGCCTGTCGATCAGCACATAAGTATCAGCTGAAGGTTTCCAGCTCTTCCACTCCATCATCTCCTCGATCCTTGAAAGGCCCTTGGCATGGGCATCATAGATCCTTGAAAACCCTTTCTGCATCAGGATATTAAGCTCTTCTTTCGCATCTCTTTTTCCGTGATAATGAAACCTGGTGAGTATATAGATCCTGTCGCCCTCCTGTTGTTCATTGATCACCCTGATCAGATCAGTTACATCATCTTTCTTTACTTCACGCCCTGATACAGGAGAGATGGTATGCCCTATTCTGGCAAACAATAAACGCAGGTATTCATAGATCTCTGTCATGCTCCCAACAGTAGATCGGGGAGTACGCGTAATCACTTTCTGTTCAATGGCAATAGCAGGACAAAGCCCTTTGATATAATCAACATCGGGCTTATTCATTCTGTTAAGGAACTGCCGCGCGTATGCGCTCAGGGACTCTGCATAACGGCGTTGTCCTTCTGCATAAAGTGTATCAATGGTCAACGAAGATTTGCCCGAACCTGATACGCCGGTGACCACAATTAATTTATTGCGCGGTATCTCAACACTGACATTTTTGAGATTATGAACTCTCGCGCCATGTATGAAAATATTGTGTGAAGAACCTTCTTCCGGTTTTATTTTCTCCTTCTTAACCTGCTTTTTCGTTTTCATGTGAGGACAACAAATGTACCCCAGAATATTGTTTAGCAAATACTTATCCGGGTACTACCCTATGAATTCTACCAGACCGGGCGTCAAAAAAATATTTTTAAAAAATTTGGTTAATTAACAAAATACCCTAATTTAGTCTTCCCAATATCCCAAGGAAAGACAAGAACATCTATTCCCCCAACCCGAATAGGCTTCTCATCTCCCCCATGGTTTATTGGTGTCCCAAATCCAAACCAATCAAAACCAAGAAGCCATGAAGTCCCTAACCAACTACACTGATCAACAGTTGATTCACCTGTTTCAAGATGGTGATTCTCAAGCCCTGGAAACCCTGATCATCCGTCACAAAGACAAGATTTACACGTCCATCTTCCTCCTCGTTAAAGACAAGTATCTCGCTGAAGACATCTTTCAGGATGTATTCATCCGCGTTATTGATACCGTACGTGGTGGCAGGTATACGGAAGAAGGTAAATTC
>DATGXN010000349.1:0-12301 GCA_035298945.1 Chitinophagaceae bacterium
GTAAAGGACATGGGTAGGATATCCTGAATCATCATATACAAAGATAAGCTGAAGATATCGCATCATGCCAGCCATCACAAATAAAGAGCTATAATAAAGCCTGTGGGTCTGGAACCTGCTTTCCACTTCCGGGGAGATGGTATACATGAGGTAACATACGATAATGATCGCGCAAACCAGGGTGATCAGCACGTTGAGGTATTCTAAACTATAGCCTTTCACTGATTTACGCATATCCACGCCCGATCTGGTCATGATCATTACATCATCCCTCCGTTTTCCCAGCGCCAGGAAAAGCGCCAGCAGAAATACCATCAGCGTGAGCCATTGGGAAAGACCGGTGAAACTGATGGCCGCACCTGCCTTGATCCGTAAAACAAAGCCTGCCGCTATGATCATCACATCAACGATTGGCGTGTTTTTAAGTCCCAGGGAATATGAAAGATTGAGAATGAAATAGATAAGAATGATCACGAATACTTTTTCCCTCAGCCAGTAAGCAATGGCAAAGCCGATCAATGCAAAGATCACGGATACGGCAAGGGCAAATGAAGGAGAAATAGTACCAGCCGCTAAAGGCCTGTTCATTTTGGTTGGGTGTAAAGCGTCCTTTTCCCTGTCGCGGTAATCGTTTATGATATAAATACTGCTCGCAACAAGGCAAAATGCTATGAATCCGTATATAAGCAGCTCGATCTTATCGAAAGCGAAGATCTCACCAGAGAAAAACAGCGGAATAAAGAGGAATAAGTTCTTCACCCAGTGTTTTGGCCTGATGAGGTGTAAATATTTCATCATCTAAAATTATCCCCAAATTGGCAGAAATTAGAAATTAAAAGCGTTTCATAATAAACGTCAAAGCTTTATCTTTATTTTTTCCCCTAACCAAGCACCGGTATGATGTCTGACAGGAAGATCGGCTATATAGAATGGACTTTGATTTTTGTGTTTTCCCTCTTCCCTGTATTTCTCTCTTTTCCTTACCGGGTGAATATTTTTTTGAGCTGGGAAGGTGCCTACAGGCTTAGTGAAGGGCAGATACCGTTCCGTGATTTTGGAATACCTCTCGGTTACATGTTCTGGGTTGTGCCCGCTTTGTTTTTCAAGATATTCGGACCCTCGTTGGTGACCCTGGTCAAAGCCCAGGCATTCATCAACATCATTTCGGGTATTGCTTTCCGTTCTATCCTCAAAAGTTTTTCAGTAACGCCTGGTGTACGCCTGGTGTCAGTAATCGTATACCTGCTGTCTTTTTCATTTATAAATTTCTGGCCCTGGTATAATCATACGGTGATCGTGTACGAGATCGTGGCACTTGCTTTTTTATCTTACTACCTGCTGCAAAGAAGAAAAACAGTATGGCTGGTACTGGCAGGTGTATTCAGTTTCATAAGTTTCTTCACCAAGCAGGATGCGGGCGGACTTTGTTTTATATTCTGCATCATACTGTTGTTGTACGACTATTGGCTGGAAGGTAAATGGCAATCACTACCCATTTACCTGCTCAGTTTTTTCGTGATGGCTGCCATCATCATTCTGCCATTGTTCAGATATGAATTCACTTATTGGTATAATATGGGGCAGGCCCCGCATTCAAGCAGGTTCAATATTTCAGATTTCCTGGACGATATCCTGCTTAGAAGCCATGGCCTGAAGCTGTCGCTCATGATGGTAGTGGCAGCAGGGATACTGGTGTGGTATAACGACAGGGAATTATTGAAAAACAAAGTGAAGATCCTCCACCTTTTACTTACCCTGGGCATACTGACACAGGCCGCCATTCTCCAGGTCACAAGTTATACACCTCCCAATAACAATATCTACTTCCAGGCTTTTGCTTTTGCTTACCTGTTCACAGTGATGGCCAGGTTTCTTCCGGGTCCTTGGACCAAGCCCATACCTATTATGCTGATGATCGCCGCGGTTTTCCTGTGGAAGTCTGAGCTTTACGGCGGATATCTCGGCCGCATGTTAAGTGCCGTAAAAAATACAGGCGAAGCTACCAGTGCAACAGGTGAAAACCTGGTGAACCGTTCCAATTACCTGGTCATGCGGCCCACCCCGGATATTCCTGAATATATGTGGAAGAGGGTGGACAAAGGGCTGTTCCGTAATATGCGAATGCCCGAACCTACCATAAAAGGTATGGAACGCTTATTAGCTATGGATCTGATGAAGAAGAGAGATCTGAAAGTGCTGAATATGTCGGAGCTCACGCCCCTGGCAGCCGAAGTCCCTTTCGAACTGGAAAAAGGCAGTGATCATCCCTTATGGTATCATCTGGGTGTTGGTATGTTCAACCGCGAGGCAGGCATGTTTGAAAGCCGGATAGCCCGGAAATATTATGACCTGGTACTTTTTGAATCGGTGCCCGGCCTCAACAATTTTTATCCTTACCGGGTTAGGGATTCTATCCAATTGCATTACAACAAAGTTGATTCTTTCTATGCCCCCAGGCGCGGTCCTGAAACCATGGGCATGATAGAAGTGTATGTTCGATAAGTATATCAGTAAATTTGCAGACAATACCTGCACGCATCAATTCCATTTCATCCATATTATCCAACCCTGTTGAGTACCTGAAAGGAGTGGGCCCGGTTCGCGGAGATATGCTCCGCAAGGAGCTCCAGATATTTACGTTCCGGGATCTCCTTGAGCATTTTCCTTACAGGCATATTGACAAAACAGAAGTTAAACTGATCCGCGACATCAGTTACAATACTGATTTCATCCAGGTTGCGGGAAAGCTCACGGCATTTCATATTACCGGAACCGGTAGGGGAAGAAGGCTGGTAGGGGAGCTGCAGGATAAGTCGGGCGTATTGGAACTGACATGGTTCCAGGGCGTCAACTGGATATCCAAGTCGCTGGAGGTTGGCAGGGAGTACCTGGTATTTGGCAAGCCCGGTTTTTTCCTGGGCAAGCCCCAGATCACACACCCGGAGATAGAATTAGTCACTCCTGAAAAAGCAGGTGGGAAGAATTTTCTTGAACCGATATATCCCACAACGGAGAAACTCAAGGCCCGCGGGTTGAATGGCCGTAACATAGGCAAGCTTGTTTTCAACCTGTTCAATGTTATAACACCGAAAGACATTCCCGAAAATCTTCCGGCTGATATGATCACAGAAAAAAAACTGGTAGGCCGATGGGATGCTTATAAGAATATTCATTTCCCTGCCTCTGTGGAAGATCAGCAGAAAGCAGTTTACCGGTTGAAATTTGAAGAATTCTTCCTGGCGCAGTTGAGGCTGGGGATGATCAGGTCCAACAGGCACAGATATTCCAAAGGCATTGTATTCAATAAGGTGGGCGAATTATTCAATAGTTTTTACGAAAAATATCTTCCTTTTACCCTGACCGGTGCCCAAAAAAGAGTGTTGAAGGAGATCAGGCAGGATACAGCCAGAGGAAGGCAGATGAACAGGCTGCTGCAGGGAGATGTTGGAAGCGGGAAAACCATCGTGGCATTGATGTCTATGCTTATTGCGGCAGACAATGGGTATCAAAGCTGTTTGATGGCTCCCACTGAAATACTGTCACAGCAGCATTATTTGGGCATCAGTGAATTGTTGAAAGACATGCCCGTAGAAATTCGGTTACTCACGGGGTCTGTCAAGGCGGCGCAAAGGAGAAAGATCCTTGCTGAGGTTGCATCGGGTGAGGTCCATATCCTGATCGGCACCCATGCCCTGATCGAGAAAGATGTGCAGTTTATGAAACTGGGAATGGCTATTGTGGATGAGCAGCATCGATTTGGCGTTGCACAAAGGGCCAAGCTATGGGAGAAGGGGGAAATACCCCCGCATGTGCTGGTGATGACCGCTACTCCTATCCCGCGAACGCTTGCCATGACAGCCTATGGCGATCTTGATTACAGCGTGATGGATGAATTGCCACCCGGGCGGCTGCCGATAAAAACCGTGCACCGGTACGAGCATTCCCGGCACCAGGTCATGGATTTTATCAAATCAGAATTGAAAAAAGGACGTCAGGCCTATATCATTTTCCCGCTTATCGAGGAAAGTGAAAAACTCAATTATGAGAACCTGATGAAGGGATATGAGAATGTCAAGGCATATTTTCCAGAACCTCAGACCTATATCAGCATGGTGCATGGAAAAATGAATGCTGATCAGAAGGATACCAATATGAAACGTTTTGTAGAGCACGACACGCAGATCATGGTGTCCACCACGGTGATCGAAGTGGGAGTGAATGTCCCAAACGCCAGTGTAATGGTAATAGAAAGTGCTGAAAAATTCGGCCTGAGCCAGCTGCACCAGTTGAGGGGCCGGGTAGGCAGGGGCGCCGAGAAAAGCTATTGCATACTTCTTACAGGAGACAATATTTCAAAAGAGGCCCGGGAAAGGCTGGGCGTGATGTGCAGCACCAACGACGGATTTGCCATTGCAGAGAAAGACCTGGAGATCAGGGGCCCCGGAGATATTGAAGGTACCCGCCAGAGCGGCCTGATGAACTTTAAGCTGGCTAACATTGTTGAAGACAGGGATATCCTTGAATTGGCTAAACAGAGTTCGGCCTTACTGTTGCAAGATGATCCTGATCTGGCTAATGACAAAAACCGGGTTTTGAAGGAATTCCTTGCTATTCAGCAGGGAAAAACTGCCTGGAGTAAGATTTCATGACCAAAATCAACCCAACTACCCCATACAATTAACACATCTATTACGTTTATAAATGTATTTTTATCACTGATGGCCAAACGACTTTACCTATCTATAATCCACCTATTTTTTTTCCTGCTTGCTTTTGTGAGTTTCAGTAAAGGCCAATCGTACTATTCTCTTGATTTTGTTGAAAATAAAGGCCAGTGGGAAGGTAATTTCAAATACAGGGCGGAAGCGGGCAATGGAGCATTTTTCATTGACCCCAGGGGCTATACCATACTTCAGCACCAGCAGGAAGACTTTGCAAAACTTTCAGAAAAACTTCATGGTCATGGAGCCCAGGAAGCCCATGTTGATGATCCAAAAAATGGGAATCCCCATCGTGATTTTGAAAAACTCGTAGTGCGTTCCCATGCTCTTAAGGTGATGTTCCTGGGTAGTTCGAATGATCCGGAAGTAGTACCTGAAAAACAGCGTGAAGGTTACGATAATTATTTCCTGGGGAACGATAAGTCGAAATGGAAATCAGGCATCAGGTCTTTTTCAATTTTGCGGTTTAAAGAGGTATATCCGGGAATAGATGTAAAATATTATACCGAAGGCGGGCAACTTAAATACGATTTCATTGTAAAGCCGGGTTCGGATATTTCGCGGATCAACCTGAAATACGATGGAGCAGAAAAAATATCGGCTTCCAGGAATGGAGACCTTTTGGTCAAAACATCTGTGGGCGAAGTAAAAGAGCTGGTACCATATGCTTACCAGGTGGCTAATGGTATAAAGAAAGAAGTGAAATGTGAGTACGTGATCAACGGGCAGCAGGTTAGCTTTAAAATAAAAGGGTACGACAAAGATGCTGAACTGATCATTGACCCTACACTGATATTTTCAACTTATACCGGTAGCCGTTCCGGCAACTGGGGTTTCACTGCAACCCCCGGTGCTGACGGTAGTTTTTTTGCCGGTGGAATAGTATTTAATGGTGGTGGATACCCAGTCACGGCAGGTGCATTTCAAACCACCTTCCAGGGTGGCGGACAAAATCTGGGTATAGACATTGGTATTACCAGATTCAGTCCCACGGGGAATGCCCGGATCTATTCAACCTACCTTGGAGGTAGCGCTGATGAATTTCCGCATAGCCTTATTGCTGACGGAGCTGGTAACCTGGTTGTACTTGGAAGAACCACCTCACCAAATTTTCCTACTACAGCCACATTTGGTCCCGGAGGTGCTTTTGACATATTTGTAACCAAACTCAATGCTGCAGGTACTGCTTTGATCGGGTCCATTAAAATAGGCGGGACTGGTGATGATGGTGGAAATATAGATGCTTCAGGACAGCCAACCTGCGGATCATTACTTTATAATTACGGAGATAATGCTCGCAGTGAAGTTGTGCTTGATGCTGCCAACAATGTTTATGTAGCGGCCAGTACAAAGTCCAGTAATTTTCCAACCAACAATGCATTCCAGACAACGCTGGGTGGAAAACAGGATGCCGTGGTGATCAAGCTTACACCCAACCTCAACACAGTACTATTCAGTACTTACCTCGGAGGGGCTGAAGATGATGCAGGTTTCGTGCTGGATCTGAATCCCACTGACGGTAATATCTTTGTAGCAGGTGGTACTGCAAGTGCTAATTTCCCCAAGGCTTCAAATGCTTATGGCAATGCCATTGATGGCTATGTGGCAGTGATTGCCAATAACGGCAGTACACTGATCACCTCAAAATATTTCGGCACTGCATCGCTTGATATTATTTATGGTATCCAGTTCGATGCTAAGGGTTTTCCTTATATCATGGGTATCAGTTTAGGTTCATGGACTGTGACATCCAATGCCGCATTCAGCAATCCTGGCTCCAAGCAATTTGTATCTAAATTGCAGCCGGATCTTTCAAATTATGTATACTCGACAGTATTTGGTGCGCCTAGTTCTGTACCTAATATTTCTCCAGTGGCATTTCTTGTAGACAGGTGTGAGAACGTATATATCTCCGGATGGGGTGGTAAACTGAACCCCTGTAATTCGGGAAGTTGTTTCGATTCCAAAACATCCGGGACGGCCGGAATGCCTGTAACGCCTGATGCGATCAAATCAACTACTGACGGCAGGGATTTCTATTTCTTTGTCATGGAGAAAGATGCTACCAGGCAGTTGTATGGAAGTTTCTTCGGACAAACCGGTGGTGAAGGCGACCATGTGGATGGTGGAACCAGCAGGTTTGATACCCGGGGCGCTATTTACCAGGCCATATGCGCAAACTGTTTGGGTAATAACGCATGCTCTACATCTCCGATCACCCAGCCTCTGCCTACTACACCCGGTGTTGTTGCACCTGTTAACGGCGCCCTCGGATCAGGTAGCGGTGGCGATTGCAACCTTGCTGCTGTGAAGATCCTGTTCGACTACCAGGGCGTGATCGCAGGCTTACAATCTTCCATCGGCGGTGTGCCAAACGATTCTACGGGTTGTGCTTCTTTAACAGTTGATTTTACTGATACAATAGGCAATGCGGTGTCTTATGAATGGGATTTTGGAGACGGTACTCCGGTAGTGTCTACAACTTCACCTGACGTATCACACACTTTTACAAATACCGGCAGCTATCGCGTGAGACTGATCGCCATTGACAATTCAAAATGTATCCCCCGTGATACAGCGTATAAAACCATTATTGCCCGGTCTGATAAAGCATTAACTGATTTTACATCTGTTAAACTTCCTCCTTGTGCGAGTTTGAATTACAGGTTTGACAATCTTTCCATAGCACCCCCGGGTGAACCTTTCGGGACTAAATCTTTTGTGTGGGATTTTGGGGATGGCAACAGAACTGCTCCCATGGGCAATGGAAGTGTGAATCATACTTATGCCGGGCCCGGCACATTCAATGTGAGGCTGGTAATGGTTGATACAGGGTATTGTAACTTTCCGGATTCAGTAACCAAGGTATTAAGGGTTGCCCCAAATGTGGATGCACGGTTTTCAACACCACCTGCAGGTTGTGTGCCCCATACTGCCGTATTTACCAATACTTCACTGGCAGGTGTAACATTTCAGTGGGATTTCGGAGATGGTACCAGTTTCACAGGTCCTACACCACCGCCAAAGATTTACAGCAACGTTGGAACCTATACTGTGAGGCTGATCGCTATAGATCCCAATACCTGTAATTTGAGTGATACAGCATTTCAACAGATCACGGTGCGTCCGGGTCCTGTAGCCAATTTCTCTTATAGTCCAAATCCGCCACAGGAGAACACGCCAACTCAGTTCACAAATCTGTCTACCAATGCAGATTCTTATAAATGGTTGTTTGGTGACGGAGACAGTTCAACACTTGTCAATCCTGTTCACCAGTTCAGGCAATCCGGCAGTTTTCAGACCTGCCTGATCGCTATCAATGAATTTGGTTGTACGGATACCGTTTGTCAGAATGTAGACGCCGTTGTACTCTCATTACTGGATGTGCCCAATGCATTTACTCCTAATGGTGATGGTATCAACGACAGGGTATATGTGCGTGGCTTTGGAATTGCCAAGATGGTTTGGAGGATATATAACCGCCAGGGTCTGCTGGTATTCCAGTCCGTGGATCAAAACAACGGTTGGGATGGAAAATACAAAGGCACCCTGCAGCCTATGGACGCCTATGGCTATACGCTGGAAGTGCAATTTGCTGATGGAACCAGGGCAACTAAGAAAGGGGATATAACGTTATTAAGATAACCGATGATTATGAAAAGGGTAGTGATGCAATTATTATTCATGTTTCTGGCAGTATTCACTGTGAGTTCAGTGAGTGCCCAGGATTTGCATTTCTCCCAGTTCTTTAATTCGCCGCTGACTACAAATCCTGCCAATACGGGCTTTATCCCCGATGCCGATTACAGGCTCGGAGCACATTACCGGAGTCAATGGTCTTCACTTCCGGTTCCTTATAAAACCATGAGTGTTTATGGAGATGCACAGGTATTTCGTGACAGGTTTGAAACAGGATGGGTTGGTTTGGGTGGTGTGATCCTCAGAGACGTTGCAGGATCCGGCAATCTTACTTCTACGAAGATCTATGGTTCTGCAGCTTACCACCAGATGCTGGGCAATACAGGATTGCTCAGTGCGGGCTTCAATGTGGGTGTTTCCAGCAAAAGGGTGGATATTGAAAAGTTCACCTTCGATAATCAATGGAACGGTAAATTCTTTGATGTCCAGGCCCCTTCCGGTGAAACGTTCAACACCAACAACATGACTTATCTGGATATGCAGGTGGGATTGAACTATGCCTGGTTCCCTACGGATGATATTTATCTGCATGCCGGTGTTTCGGCCCATCATATCAATAAACCCAGGGAAACTTTCTTCACAGCTTCTCCTACATACGATAACAGGCTTGTGCCTCGCTATATCGCCTTTGCGGATGCCGTGATCAAACTGAACGACCAGTGGATCCTGAACCCTTCAGCCTATGCCAGCGCTCAGGCACAGGCTACAGAGTTTGTTCTGGGTATGCATGCCAATTACAACCTTTCTGGTGACGGAGAACAGCAATTGATAGGGGGAATTTATTACAGGGTAGCAGATGCAGTGATCCCGATGATCGGATACCAATGGAAGAATTTCAGGTTCATGTTCTCTTATGACGCAACCACTTCACCCCTTGGCAATTACAACAATATGCAGGGGGCAACAGAATTCTATCTTCAATACAAAGGTTTTTACAGCCAGGCCAATGGAGACCTGAGGCAATCACTCTGTCCTAATTTCCGTTGATCGGCCGTAATTTCCCGAATGTCAGCCTTTTATTATCCATTTATTCAGCATTAGATTATTTTCGTGATCAAAGAGGATTGATTTAAAAAGGAAAATGATCAGGATTATGATAAAAAAAATACTGGGACTATCATTAACTGCAATTTTGATCTGCCTGTCTGTAGAGGCACAGGATAATGAGATACCAACAAAAGAAAAACAGGGCTTTGATTCTGAAAGGCTTTTTTTCGGAGGCAGCTTTGGTCTCACATTTGGTGACTTCACTTTTGTCAATGTATCACCCCAGGTTGGATACCGTTTCACGCCGATCTTCAGTGCCGGCGGGGGTGTAAATTTCATATACCAGAGCAGCAAGATCTATTACCAGGGCGGCGGCGAGGAAAAGGGTCAATATGGATATGCAGGTATGAATATTTTTGGCAGGGTCAATCCTTTAAAATTCATTGTACTCAATGTCCAGCCTGAAATGAATTATGTCTGGGGCAGTACAAAATATTATCCCAGTGGGCAGGAATATAAACAGGAAGGTAAGTTCATCCCCTCATTACTGCTGGGTGGTGGTGTGGTATTTCCCACCGGAGGCCGTGGCTCTATGATGGCCATGCTGCAATACGATGTGATCCAGGATCCGCTATCTCCATATGGAAGTAGTATGTTCTTTTCTTTCGGATTCAATTTCTAAGTAACCCTTTATAATTCGCGATGTCACCAACAATGCTCTTCACTTTCGTGATCGGATACTTTCTTCTATTGCTGGGTGTGGCCTGGTATACTTCCCGGAATTCCAATAACGATTCTTTCTTTATCGGGAACAAGAGTTCCAATTGGATGATCGTTGCATTCGGTATGATAGGCACTTCCTTATCAGGAGTAACATTTGTAAGTGTGCCAGGTGCAGTTGGGCGGGATGCTTTCACCTATTTCCAGGTAGTGATCGGATACCTGATCGGATATGTCATCATTGCCCTGGTGTTATTGCCATTGTATTACAGGCTCAACCTGACTTCGATCTATAATTACCTGAGCTCAAGGTTAGGATTCAAATCGTATAAAACGGGTGCTTCGTTCTTCATTTTATCAAGAACACTGGGTGCTACAGCACGTTTGTACCTGGTGGTGAAAATACTACAGGACGCTATTCTTACTTCGTTTGGGATACCTTTTTGGGTGACCACACTGATCATACTGGTGATGATACTCGTGTATACTTATGAAGGTGGAGTAAAAACGATCGTGTGGACCGATATGCTGCAAACCACGGGTATGTTGATCGGGTTGGTGGTATGTGTGATCTACATCCTGAAAACAATGGATTTCAGTATGGGAGCTGCACTTCAGGCCATGGACCAGAAAGGATATACTAACATTTTTGTTACAGATCCCGCTTCCAAGCTGTTTTTTGTCAAGCAGATCCTCGCCGGTGCATTTATCACCATAACCATGACGGGCATGGATCAGGAGATGATGCAGAAGAATATCAGTGTCAGGACGGTAGGAGATTCCCAGAAGAACATGATCGTTTTCTCAGTGATCTTGCTGGTGGTCAATCTTTTGTTCCTGTTCCTCGGCGGCTTATTATACCTCTATGCAGGAACGCAGGGCATCGAAGCCACTGGCGACAGGTTATTCCCGCTTGTGGCACTGGATCATATGCCTCCGGTGGTTTCTGTCATTTTTATTATCGCCCTGATCTCGGCCTTATTCCCCAGTGCAGACGGCGCCATTACTGCTCTTACTTCTTCTTTCTGTATAGATATCCTGGGTATGCAAAGAAGGACGGACTGGAACGACGTTCAAAAGAAAAAGACCAGGCAGCGGGTACATCTTGTATTTGCTTTCATCTTCCTGCTTTTTGTGATGGTATTTTATTATATCAATAATCCCAGCATGATTGGGGTGATCCTGAAGGTTGCCGGGTACACTTACGGACCCTTGCTTGGGTTGTTTTCGTTTGGTATTCTGACGAAAAGACAAGTGAACGACCGGCTGGTACCCCGGGTGGCAGTGGCCTCACCGTTGATCTGTTTTATCATCGATAAGTACCAGGCACAACTGTTCGGAGGGTTCGAAATCGGCCTTGAGCTGTTGATTCTCAATGGTTTAATTACTTTTACGGGACTTTGGCTGATTTCACATGATCAGCAAAAGACTGCTTCATAAGCATTATTTTTGCACTTGTGGAATGGATCAATGAAAATGCCAATGCATATTCGGCCCGTTATACATCGGCCGAGGATGCATTTTTGAAGGAAATTTCGGATTTTACCCATGAGTATCACCCCGATCCGGGCATGTTAAGTGGTCATGTTCAGGGAAAATTCCTTCAAATGGTCAGTTATATGGTCCGTCCACATAATGTATTGGAGATCGGGACGTTATCTGGTTATAGTGCGTTATGCCTGGCGGCAGGTCTTCAACAGGGAGGGCATTTGCATACCATCGAGCTCAGGGAAAAAGACGCGTTGATAGCCAGGGAGTTTATTGAAAAAGCGGGATTTTCTGACCGGATAACGGTTCATACCGGCGATGCCCGGGATATTATAGAAAAGTTAAAAGCGAGCTGGGACCTCGTTTTTATAGACGCTGACAAGATAAATTACGTCAATTATTATGAAGCGGTGCTCCCGGATCTGAGGCAGGGTGGATTTATACTGGCAGATAACGTGCTTTTTCACGGCCAGGTGTTAGAGGAAGAGGTAAAAGGAAAGAATGCGAAAGCCATACAGGCTTTCAATGAACATATAAAAAACGACAATAGAATAGAATCAGTATTGCTGACTCTGAGAGACGGCCTGATGCTTATCCGAAAAAAATGACCTCATGAAGTGTAGAATGAATTTTCTCCTGTTCGCCCTGTTTTTGACTGTGCAGGCGTTCGCCCAATCAAATACAGA
>DATGXN010000350.1:0-9154 GCA_035298945.1 Chitinophagaceae bacterium
AGGGAAGCATTTTTGTTTAGAGGACATTTATTTGCAGGTTGCAGGCTACAGGTTGCAGGTTGCAGAATAGTATCTTTATATTCATCTATCTTCTTAGCATGAATTTTTCTCCTGTTATTGCAGGTTGTATGAATTGGGGCCAATGGGGTGCTAAATTCAATACACAACAATATCTCACTGCCATCAAGGAATGCCTGGATCTGGGCCTGACTTGGTTTGACCATGCCGATATTTATGGTCATTATACCACTGAAGAAGAATTTGGTAACGCACTAAAAGAAGAGCCTGGCCTTCGGGCCAATTTGAAGCTTATCACCAAGTGCGGAATCAAAATGGTTACTCCCCACCGGCCAGACCACAAAATAAAATCTTACGATACCAGCAGCGAACACATCATCCGATCCGTGGAGCGGTCTTTATCCAATTTACGAACGGATCATATAGATCTTTTACTGATCCATCGCCCCGATCCCATGATGGATGCGACTGAGATCGCAGATGCAATGGATAAACTGCAAACACAAGGCAAGGTGTTGCATTTTGGTGTATCCAATTTTCTTCCGCATCACATGTCCCTGTTGAGACCCATAATCAAGGTAGAGGCGAATCAGTTTGAATTCTCCGCTTTCCACACAGCTGCATTACACGATGGGACTGCCGAATATTGCCAGCAGCACGGGATTGCATGTATGTCGTGGTCGCCATTAGGCGGGGGTGTACTCACGGCTGAAGAAAAAACTGATCAGGCCAGGCGCGTGATCGCCGTAGCTGAATGGCTGGGTGAAGAACTTGGCCTGAGTATAGACCAGGTTTTACTGGCATGGTTGTTTTCACATCCCATGAGAATTGTTCCGGTGCTTGGTACAACTAAAACTTCCCGCATCAAAGCCGCAACAGAAGCTGCTAAGCTTAAACTTTCAAGAGAACAGTGGTTTATGGTGTATAGGGCGTATTTGGGGAAAGAAGTTCCTTGAGGAAGGAGGCGAGAGGCGAGAGGAAAGAGGCGAGAGGCGAGAGTTAAAACAATTTGCAAAATGAAACAATATACCTCTCGCCTCAGGCCTACTACCTCTCGCCTGAATTTGTATTTTTATACCTAAACCACTCCCCCATGTTCCCCATCAGTGATGACAACTCAGACAGCCATTTGACGCCATATGTCAATTACATTTTCATCGCGATCAACTTCTTTGTATTTATATTCCTGCAGGGAATGGGAACTAATGATATTTTCACTTATGCGTTCTCCACTGTTCCCGCCGAAATACTTACCGGGAAAGATATAGTTACCGCCGGAGAAATCGTTCGAGATCCAGGCACCGGGCAAACCTTCCAGTTACCGGGATTACAGGTCACCCCTATACATCCATGGCTCACCACCATTACCTCTATGTTCATGCATGGCGGCTGGGGACATATTTTAGGCAACATGCTTTTTCTCTGGATCTTTGGCGACAATATTGAAAACCGGTTAGGACATTCCAGGTACTTCACCTTCTATATGCTCTGTGGCATATTGGCTTCGTTAAGCCATGTTTTTTTAACTGCATATCTTGGACAAAATACCGAGATCCCGAGCCTTGGCGCATCCGGTGCCATATCAGGTGTGATGGGAGGCTATCTCATCCTGTTCCCACGCCGTAAAGTGAATGTGCTGCTTTTAAGATTCATCGTTGCTGTTCCTGCACTTGTGGCTCTGGGCATGTGGATCCTGTTCCAGATCATCAGTGGCATGGGCATGCTTGGCGGACAATCAGACGGTGTGGCCTATGCTGCCCATATTGGAGGTTTCCTGGCAGGTATGTTACTGATCAAACTGTTTGACCGGGGGCAGAAGTTTGTGGATGACGGACTATTGAAGAGAGTCAGATAGCAGGTTGCAGGTTGCAGGTTACAGGTTGCAGAAAAATTCCAAGATCGTTATTATTGTAGCAACTTCATAAAGCCAGCAGTGGCTGTATCTTTTACAACGCCTTCTTTGTTGCGGTAAACGATATAGGCTTGCAGATCATTCCTGGTTTGCAAGTACTTCATCGCTTTTTCCACACCCATTACATACAAGGCATTGTCCCAGGCATCAGCCTTCATTGCATCAGCTGCGATAACCGTCACTGCAATAATTCCATTTTCAACAGGCCTCCCCTTTAATGGATCGATCACATGAGAATACATCTTTCCACCCGCATTAAAATACTTCCGGTAGTTCCCCGAAGTGGTGATCGAAGCATTATTCAAACCAATCACCTGTTGAACAGGATGCCAGTCCCCAGCCAACACATCAGGAGACTCTACACCGATCCTCCACGGCCCCTTTTCAGGATGCTCGCCTTTCACCCTGATCTCACCGCCCAGTTCCACCATGAATTGCCCAACTCCCCTGCTGCTCATAAATGCTGCAACCAGATCCACCGTATACCCCTGTGCAATGCCGTTACAATCTATCCTGATCCCTTTTTTCAGTGCGATCAGGCTGTCCCCTTTCACTAAAAGATATTTACTACCGGTTATGGTTAGTTGTTTTTTTACATCGGCCGCTGAAGGAATATTCTGATGCCTGACCTTCCCGAATCCCCAAAGCTCTGTCAATGCCCCTGTAGTAATGTCAAAACTACCCGATGATTCTTTATAACACAACAACGATTCATTGACAACATTCCGCATATGCTCATCCATCTTCACCGCGCCTTCCCTGTTGAAGCTGTTGATCAGGGATGCCGGTTCATACAATGAAAGAGAATGGTCAACAACCCGAAATATACTGTCCAGCTGTACCTGGGTTACCTGTTCTTTCCCCCCCACATACTTCACCGTATAACTGGTGCCTTGTGCAGCACCGGTAATCTCCCGGATTTCCGGAAATGAAATGGTCCCATATGGCAGGAATATGATCAGGAAGAACAACATGGTCATTTAATCATTATCGCAGGCACATTTGCTTCCTGGTATTTTTTATTAAATGCATTGACCGCATTTTTTATATCCGAATCATATTGCTTCTTATAGATCGACCATTCCGCTTCAAGATCTGTCAGTCTTTTCTTTACCCCATCAGTGATCCTTGGATCATGGGCATTGGCCAGGCTTCTGATATTGAAAAATTCTGCATTGAGTTTACTGGGCCAGTTGATCACATCCTGACCATTGGTGATCCTGTCTTCCACAATATTCTTCTCCCATGACTCCATAGACTTTACCAATGCATTGCCTTCATCCACCAGGTTTTTATATTGAGGCATATCTTTCAGATCCTCATTTCGTCCTTCAACCTGTTTCCTCGCCTTTCTGATACTATTCACTGCTGCATGCATTTCTGTGATGTTTTTATCTATCCTGTCAAGGACCTGCTGCTGTTCATTCCAGGTAGCTGCATCCACTTTCAAATTAGGATCGGCAAGTACTGTAATATCTGTTTCAGCATTCGAACCTTTATAGGTCAGTCTTGCTTTATAATTACCAGGTGCCAATGCATTACCCCGGTAATCTCCATATATAAAAACTCCTTTTACATCCTGCACCTGTTCGGCCCTGATATCCCACAGGAAACGGTTCATGCCTTTGGATGCAGGTATCTGGGACTTAGGAGCAGGTCCGCCGGGATATGAGCTGTAGTCAGTGTCTTTTTTGTTGGAATAGGTTCTCACCAGTTTGCCTGAACTATTCAATATTTCAAGTTTAACCATATTGGTGTCAGCATCCTCTGGCATATAGTAATCAAGGATCACGCCACCCGGTGCGCCAGTACCTACATAGGGATCAGTTTTGCCCGGAAGGCTGCCTCCGCCGTATTTATATGCGGGCTTTGGCTTGAATAGCGTCAGGGTTTTAGCGTAGGTGAACTGCTGCAAGGCACTGAGATCGTCCAGTATCCAAAAGGCACGTCCGGCAGTAGCAGCAACCAGGTCGTTATCCCTGAAAGTCAGATCGGTAACCGGCACATTGGGTAAATTCAATTGTAGTTTCTGCCAGTTAGAACCACCATTATCGGATATGTAAAAACCCCTTTCAGCACCTCCGTACAAAAAGCCTTTACGCTTCCTGTCTTCCCTGATCACACGAAGAAAATCATCTGGTTGTATACCGGTATTGATCTTTACCCAGGTTTTACCATAGTCTGATGATTTATAAGCATATGAACCGAAATCATTGAATTTATAACGGGTGGCCGCTACATAGACAACTCCTTTATCATGGGGAGAAACTTCAATGCTGTTGACCAGGCATTCAGGCAATCCGGGAGGCGTTACATTTTTCCATGACTTGCCGCCATCTGTTGTAACATGTACCAATCCGCAATCACTTCCCGTCCAGATCACTCCTTTTTCCAGGGGCGATTCTATAAGATACATGATGGTGTTATAATTCTCCCCGCCTGCACCTTCATTAGTGATCGGCCCTCCACCAGAGCCTTGTTTCGAAGAATCATTTCTTGTCAGGTCTCCACTGATCTGTTCCCAGCTGATACCGCCGTTGGTTGTTTTCAGTACCACGTTACCGGCATGATAAATGGTTTTGGGATCATGAGGCGAAGTGACTATGGGTGCATTCCAGTTGAATCGATATTTCATTTTCTTCGGCTCAACCGCAAGGTTCAATGACGGATAAGCCTGCACATCTTTACTCTCCCTGGTTTTTATATCCAGCACCTCAATATAACCCTGGTAACATCCGCCAAATACATAAGCAGGATCATCGGGATCGAAGGCCTGATAAGCGCTCTCACAACCAGCACCTATTGTCCAGTCCCTCTCTTCAATGCTTCCCCCGTTGGTTCTGCTTTTGATGATCACGGAAGTATTGTCTTGCTGGCCACCATAGACCTTATAGGGAAACTGGTTATCTGTATTCACCCTGTAGAATTGGGCCGTGGGTTGATTATTCAGGGAAGACCAGGTTTTTCCGCCATTGAAAGAGATTTCCGCACCTCCATCATCCCCCAGGATCATATTCTTTGGATCAGCTGGATTGATCCAGAGATCATGCGTATCGCCATGCCCTACCCCGATCCGGGTCCAGGTTTTTCCGCCATCGATAGACTTCATCAAAGGCGCGTTCAACACATATACTGTGTTCTCATTCACCGGATCTGCAAACACTTCCATATAATACCAGGAACGTGCTGTGAGATCCTGGTTATTTGAAAGATGGCTCCATGTTTTGCCCCCGTCATCTGACCTGTACACCCCTGCTTTTGATTTCTCTGCTTCAACTATCGCGTACACGCGGGAAGGATTTGCCCTGGAAACGGAGAGACCGATCTTTCCTATCTCTTTGGGTAGCCCGCTATTGATCTTCTTCCAGCTTTCTCCGCCATCTTCAGATTTCCAAATGGCACAACCCTCACCCCCGCTGATCACGGTCCAGGGTAACCGCCTGTGCTGCCAGGATGCCGCATAAAGTATCCTTGGATTGGTAAGATCCATGGTGAGTGAAGAAATTCCCGTACTATCGTTGATGTATAGGGTACGTTTCCAGGTCTGACCACCATCAACTGTTTTGTATACTCCGCGTTCATTACTGTTACCATGAAGAGCGCCCTGCGCAGCCACAAACACTATATCAGGATTTGAAGGATGGATCACCACGTCTGAAATATGTCTTGTATTAGCAAGACCTATATTTTTCCAATCCCGCCCCCCATTCAATGATTTGTACACACCATCGCCAAAACTCGTCATCACGCCGCGAACAGCATGTTCTCCGGTACCTACATAGATGATATTGGGATCTGATTCAGCAACTGCAATATCACCAATGGTTGAGGTATTGAACTGGCCATCTGAAATATTTTTCCAGGTGATGCCGGCATCATCTGTTTTCCAAACACCGCCACCGGTATAGCCGGCAAAATATACCTGGTCATTTCCCCTGATGCCGGTTACGGCATTGGACCTTCCGCCCCGGAACGGACCTATATTCCTCCATTTGTAGGGATTGAAGATAGAATCGTATACAGGAGTGATCTCATCTTTGACAGCAAACTGTTTTCTCTGGCCGCTCACTGACAAACTCAGGATCAGGGAAATGATAACCAGTACCGGAAGTTTTCTCATAAAAACAAATTGATCGATAAGATATGAATTTACTGCCTAAAACAGCTCCCGTGACTAATATCATGGTTTGTAAACATCCGCTGCACTACCTTTCTCCTTGCTAGCAGATCCCCGGTTTTATGAAAAAAGTACCTTTGCATCTGTCGGTAATGCTCGTTATCCTGATCACCGCAATTTCTTGCGATAACCCGAGGAGTCCAAACTACTATACATTCAAAGGCAAGAAATCCGTTCTTAACTATTCTACTTTCAGGGGTCAGGGAGCAGACTCATTAAAAAACACATCAGTAATTCCTGCTATAAACGGAGATCTTATTGTTGGTGAATATTTTTTTTTGAAAGCCAGGGGACGCCAGAACAAAACCTTTGATTTCTCTGACACAACGGGCCTCATGCTCGATGGATCTATCTATGCACTGAAAGTATCCGATCTGGCCAGTAAATTCCCGGCTCTGGATGATAAACAAATTAAAAAACTGGGTTTTCTGAATATAGATGAATTGCCAACAGAACCGCAATTCAGCATGCTTGAGAAAATTGCTCAGCATAACAGGA
Organism: Chitinophagaceae bacterium; assembly: GCA_035298945.1. Lineage (GTDB taxonomy): Bacteria > Bacteroidota > Bacteroidia > Chitinophagales > Chitinophagaceae > Pollutibacter. The sequence goes on from DATGXN010000350.1 coordinate 6,606, forward strand.
ATATATCTATAAATATCCTGGACCTGGAATCAGATACTTCCATTGAAGTGTACAATAAAAACATTGCCCGATTACTCGGCTTATTTGACCCACCCGTTTTCGCTTTGTATTTAAATGCAGAAAATGCAGGCCTGTTGATAAAAGAAAAAAAACTGGAGGTACTTTTACTGTCAATGGATACAGCGGGTTTTAAACTGCCTCATCTCGCTGAATTGAAAAGCCTGATATTAGTTGGCGATACTATCGGCAATAGTTTTTTAGACAATAATCCCCAGGTTGAAAACCTGTCGATAATGGATTGTTCTTCTGTGGATACATCCATTCTCAGTCATCTTCCCAACCTAAGAAGCCTGACCTTCCCGTTTTGCGAAACGCTGAACCTGGAACAAATTAGCAAAATGAAAAATCTCAACAGGCTGATCCTCGATGGCGATAGTGTGATAAACATTGGCGCTCTTGAAGATCTTGAATTTTTGCGATGGCTTCATTTTCCCGATAAAGCCACCCAAAGTCAATTTGATTCAGTTACCAGGTTTAATCCAAAACTGGAGTTAGCAGAGATCTGCGGCGACGGTCATATCAATGACCTTTCCTCGGTTAGAGAATGCATTTCGCTCAAAGGCCTGCTGTTTTATGGTGATCATAAAATGAAGCCGATGAAAGGTTTGAGTGACCTTACCAATCTTAAATATCTCTCATTGCCTGAAGAGAGTTATGCTGACACTGCCTATCTCGCCCTGATGAAAAAGACTTTTCCAAATACCACCATCGTCCCCAATTCCGGGGTCTGCCTGGGATCAGGCTGGATCTTGCTGCTGATCCCATTAGTTGTTTTATTTCATTTCGTTTACAGACAGAAAACAGCCTGACATGAACAAAGCGCTGAATATAGCTTATTCAAAGCTGATCAGCTTCTGTATTGCTATTGGTCTTTTTACGTTCTTTATCCATCATCCTTTTCCCTCCAGGGGTATAGCCTATGGGGCAATTGTTTTTCTGGCCATGCTCGTCAGCTGGGACAAGAATTTACTGAAGACTATTTTTGGGCATGCTGGCAGTAATTTAAAACTTACAAGCTGGATCATTTTCACCCTGACTGTTTCTCTCATCACTGCGGCTATGCTGCGAAATGAAGCTAACCTGCCACTAGTTCCTTATTCTCTGACCTGGTTTGCTCCCATTGCCGTCCTGATCGGCAGCATGGAAGAATTGCTATTCAGGGGTTGGCTGCTTTCTCAATTTTCAGGAAAGCAAAATCTGACCGGAATATTATTCGCTTCGCTGGCACATGCCAGCTACAAATCACTGTTGTTCATTTCACCCTACCTTATCTATTCAGTTGATCCCTGGCATTTGTTTGCTTATACATTCCTCGCAGGTTTATTCCTGGGACTATCCAGAGTGATCAGTGGTAGTGTATGGCCTGCACTGTTAGCGCATACCGTATTTGACATCATCATCTATGGAGATCAGCTTACGCCCTGGTGGGTGTTTTGACAATCCTGCCACTTCGGAATTATTTCAGGCACACTAGTACAGGAATCTAAAATATCCGGGAAGAATACTGAATTCAAAATGATCCGCATAGATCAGTTCTCCGTCCAGCTGCGCGGGAATTGGTGCTTGTGTTTCTATTTTTACATGTTCAACAAAATCATGTGTAACAAATGATAGTTCAAGATGTTTTCCTTTCCGGACCAATGGAAGTTTGATCAGTCTTTTATAAACCCCGAGTGGATCACAACGCATTAAATTGAACTTGCCATCTGCAATATCTGCCAATGGGGATACTTTGAATCCTCCTCCCGTGGTGGAGGAGTTAGCTATTTGTACCAGGAGCAGAGGATCCGTGACTGGTGATCCTCCATCTACTGATATCAGATAGTAAGGCTCTTTATATGAAAAGATCGTTTTTATGATCGCATAATAGTATCCCACAAAAGAACCCATCCATCGGATGGTTTGCATGTTCTTTAAGGCCTGACCGTCAAATCCAAGGCCTGCCATATTAAGAAACAATTGACTGTTACAGACCCCGGCGTCAACGGGCCGTGGCTTTGCATTTAAAATGATATCAACCATTTCATCTGCAGATGCTTCATTATATAACAGCGTTGCGAAATCATTTCCAGTCCCTCCTTTGAAAATGGCAAGGGGCGGCAGGGGTTGAATAGCGTGATTGATAAAATAATTCAGGGTGCCGTCGCCACCAAAGATCCAGACAGAAGAGTATCCGGAATAATCTTTGGGCCACTCATCTTCAAATGACTCAAAGAGAACCGATCTTTTTCGGAGTACCGTTGAAACCCTGTCGACAAGTTTTTTTGACCTGCCTTTACCGGCCCTGGTATTATATACGATAGCAACAGGATTCAATTCCCAAATAGAATTTATTCAGAAAGATAATGATGAAATGGCAAAGGGCAGCATCGCTGCTGCCCTTTAAATAACTTTGAAAATGAAACCTTAATTATGATTTCCGGCTCCCTTGCTCAGGTCGTCCATTACCTGGTCTAGGTTAAAACTTCCGGGTTTCTGCCGTGGTGGAT
>DATGXN010000351.1:0-8648 GCA_035298945.1 Chitinophagaceae bacterium
AGGTTGAGATTCTCCCTGAGCCTGGTACCTTCCCAGTATTCTTTCCATGAGCTCTGGCCATAATCTGTTACCAGGCAGATCTCGCCTTTAGACATAGTAAATCCGTCTGCAGGCATCTGTGCGTTGGCGATAAACCCTGCAAGAACCAGGAACAATATGATCGCTGTTAGTTTTGTAATTCTTTTCATGTTCTTCAGAGTTTAATGTTGAAACCAATATTGATAGCATAATCCGCAAATGCTGCATCGCCCTGGTAGTACTTACCAGTTTTCTCGGAGCGGATCTTATCCGGAACACTTTGTGTTCTGTTCCTTACAATGGCAACTGGCACAAATGCGTAAATATTCATTTTGCGCATTTGGTAAACCAGTCCCGGCTCGATTGATTCAACATATCCTGGTCTCCTGAAACCATTACTTCCTCCGAATGCATCATACACGGGGATCTCTTCACGGCGGTATCCAAGGGAAGCGGTAAATCTGTTGACCCTGTAGTTAACTCCTGCACGGAACATCCACTGATCAGCCACGCTCATCACATTGGATCCATAACTGATGCTCTGTGCATTAGGCACACCGCCTCTTGCAGTAGACACACCGTTTTGTTCGCGTGGATTCATCAGGTAATAGAAATTTCCATACACACTGAACATCCTGTTGATGTTCCAGAATGTATTGATCTCCGTAGTGATCCCGGTTCCACCGTCACCCAACTGGATGGACTGGTCAACAGGACCGTTCACTTTTACGGAATCGTTCTTATAGAAATAATCTTCGTACTGGTAATCTCCCGTAGGCAACTTGAGGCCAATACCAGCCTGCACATTGAAGTTCATATGCTTCCGCGGATCAAGTAACCAACGGTATACTGCAACACGCATATCACCGATCCCGAAGGAGTGGGTGGAATGCCTTGCAGATGGTCCGGCTGCATTTCCGCCATGCTCATACAAAGAAGACCTTGTATTTGCAAGTATCGGAAGGTTTACGCCTACAGACCACCGGTGATTGATATTCTTGATCAGAAAAATGTCCATGCTGTAACTGTGGTTGATCACTTCTGTTCCATTCTCTACGCGTTCTTCCTGTTCTTCTGTTCCTACGAAATGTTTGTACGATTTAAAATACCTGTTGTTCATATACAGCATCCAGCCGCTGCTGTCGGCCGTGGCATGATCCATTGAACAACTCATACCACCCGCACTGCGGATGGCCACACATCCTTGGGAATATCCTTGTTGATAAGAAAATGCCATAAGGATCACGATGAGGGATATCGCTTTCATTAGTTTTAGTTTTTTGGATTGGCTAATTGTGTAATTAGCTAATTAGTCAATTAGGTAATTTCCCTGTTAGAGGATTTTTTTTCTCGGTCTTTTTCAATTTGATGCGCTCTACCACGGTTTCCCCGATCTTTTTGCCAAGCATGGCGCCTTCTGTATTGTCGAAGCTGTAGTGAATACCGCCATAGATCCTGGACATGCCTGCTTCTTTTGCAGCATCCCTGAAAGATCTGATCTCACGGTTCTCAATTCCGAATTCCTTGAGTGAAGTATCTGTGAAGGAAATATTGTCGAAATACTCGGTCATCACTTCAGCTGCAGCGGCAGATATCGTAGAGTGCCCGCTGACATAAGAAGGGAAAGGTGGTGTTTGAATATAAGGCTGCCAGTTGGGATCGATCAGTTGATTGATCACTGTTTCGGGCCTTACGAAATTGCTCCTGTATTTTTCATCCCAGCATGCCAGAAATGCGTCAAATAATGCAATCGATGTTTTCGTGTATGCGGCTATGGTAGTATGAAGATCTGCACCTGCTTTCTGCGCTCCGATCCCCACGATATTCATCCAGTGGCCGGCAGGAGAGAATTTTTTGGTGGCATACATCACATGACCGGTTACATTCATCTTGAACGGGTTATCGTCCCAGAAATCTGCAATATGTTTTTGCTCCGGCGTAAGGCTGTCACCAATATGCTTCACTTCCATCAGCGCTTTATAAAATTCGCCGTTCTTGTTGCCCATATCATAAGCCGGAGGCCTTTTGCACATAAAGCAGGAAGCAGAGTCCAGCACCATGGGCCTGATCTCCATCCAATGCGGCTCCACAGCGGTTGCATACATCGGGGGAGTGGGAACCCATCGTCCCGGCGCTTCTTCCACAGTATACCGGGAAGCACCTCTTGTTTTACTGTAGTTATCAGTCTTACTCCATGCCAGTACTGCGCCCGCGATAGTATCAGCAAAAAGCTTGGTGTTTTTAAGCTTTTCACCCGGAATACCCATACTGTCTGCTTCGTGCAAGAGCATATCATAATAGTGCATCATACTTCCTTCCGGAAATGTAACGGCATTACCCACTTTCACAAAAGCCAGCATGGAAGCCAGGTTATAATCAATGTCTGTGCCCACGGCGAGCCTGGGCATGGCAGGCATGTGACGGATCTGGCCAGACAGTGACTGCCATGAGCTATCACCGGCAACCATGCATTCATATGCTGCGATATTGGCATAGGCATAATTACGGGATGCCACCATGGGAGCGAAATTGTTCTCCAGAACAATATTGTTCAACTCCTTCACGGTTTTTGAATACCGAATGGGGTCTGAAGTGAAAGTTGTATAATCTGATTTGGACTTGCAGGCCGCAAGAAAAACGATAATTACGACGATGTAACGAAACATTAAAAGGCGTTTTAGATTCCGGATTCCGAATTACGGATTCCGAATTAGTTATCCAATCCCGAATCCGCAATGCGGAATCCGGAATAATACATGAGGGATGTAATATTTGAGAAGTCTAAGCCCTTGGTGGTTGGTAGGGATCCTCCAGCGCAATGGATGCAGGCATGGATGAATTGATGATGATATGTTTCACTGACTCTGTAACCGGCGGAACCAGGGTTACAAAGGTTTCTGTCACCTGGTAATCAGTAGTGATCGTTTTGATGATATTCGCTTTAGGTGCCGGCAGGTCTTTTCCTTTCTGGTCGAGGTCATTGACCAATGAAAAGAACTGCTCCTTTGCACTGTTGAGCTGCATCTTATCGTGGTTAGGAATGCAAAGCAGGATGAGGGTATCGTTATATACCTTCCTCTTCACATAATTATAGTGAACCCCTTCGATCTGGATCTCACCATTATATCTTTCAAAAGATGACCAGTTGGTCTGGTATGGCATGGGAAGAGGAACCTTCATTTCGATGAGCTGATCATCGTTGTACTCATCATTATCCAGTTTCTGGATCAGTTGGACTGATGCATCCTTCTCCAGTTTGTCGAACACAAAACGGTAGCCGCCCACATTGAAAATGTGAATGATGAGGAGTAATATGGCTATCGGTTTGGTCACTTGCGTCAAATATATATAAATGTGATGAATGTGATAAATGTGAATCACATTGTTCTCCCCTTGACCGTGATTTTTAATGATTTCCACTCTTTGGGCAGAACCACATTATTCTTCCTGATTCCTTTTTCCGTGATTTCCAACCCTCCAAAACCCATCAACACACTCTGGATGATACCTCCTGCCCCGGTTGAGAAGTAAGGATTTGTACCACCTTTTGTTTCCGCGATCACCCTGAAAGGCGGGTTCAGGTTCGGAATGTAAGATTCCTTAAACCACTTAAATGCTGCATCGCTATCTCCCAATCGGGCATAAAGCGTGGTAAATACGGCCTGGGTCATGGCCGGAGTGCCTTCATCAGGTACTCGTTTGGAATAATATTCAAGGTCCGCACGAACGGCCTTGGGGTCGGTCACCTCTTTTAAAGGATAAGAAAGAAGATTAACGTCTGCCTGCTTGATCCCTTCGCCGTTGTAAGCAGCATGTTCTTTAGTAACCCCATCCGGGAATTTCAGGATCGGGATATTATTGGCCACATTCAGCCAGTCGGGGTCCGCCTTCAATTTTAAAATCGCCGCCGCTTTGGTAGCATAATTGAGATTGGCGCGGGCAGCGGCATTGGTGAATGCATTATTATCCACGTTCTCAGCCCACTCGTCTGCAGCAACTACATTTTTGATATCGTATTTGCCAGGGCCATTCCGCTCTACTCGGGAGGCCCAGAAATCGGCAGTGGCAGATAAAATGGGCCAACCCCGGTCGCGCAGCCAGGCGGTATCCTGGGTTACACAGTAATAATTCCAGGCTGCAATGGCAACGCAGCCGGTAATATGATGTTCGAAGGGCCCGCTCAGTGCCCAAACAGGAGTTTCCTCCACGCCGGTTTCTGCACTTTCCCAGGGGAACATCGCTCCGCGAAATCCTTTCGAAAATGCATTTCGTTTGGCCGCCTCCAGTCTCTGATACCGGTATTCCATCATCGACCTGGCCATTTGGGGCTGCATCACCAGGATGGAGGGATACATCCATAACTCGGTATCCCAGAACACATGGCCATTATAACCCAAACCGCTCAGGCCCATCGGCGAAGGCGAAAGCGCTGTACCCTCACGGGAGAATGAATAAAGATGATAAAGCATGCTTCTCACATCTTTCTGGCTCTGGGGATCTCCTTCGATCACGATATCTGATTTCCACAATTCATTCCAGGCCTGCTTATGAAACTGGAGCAACCTGTCGCGGCCTTCGAGCCTGGCATATATCGTCAGGCGTTCCGCTTCATTCAGCGGATCATCATGATGTGCACTGGTGATAGAGGATCCTGCGATCGAGAAGCGGTAGGTTTCACCAGCCTTGATCTTACGCGAAAATTTCATCAGGTGCATATTGTTATCCCACATCTCGTGGATCACCCGGGGTTCTTCACCGTGTTTTTCAGGAAATAGAAACGTATTGGATGCACACATCAGCAGTTTACCGGTGGGGCTTTTTGCAGATGAAGTAAGAAGACTGATCACCACATGGGGCCTGTCAATCTCATTGTAATAATTCTGCACATCCCTTAATGCATCCGGGGCTTCCATCACAGATGCACTGTTGATGGTGATATCTTTTTTGGCTTTGATAGTTACATCCATCAGAACCGTATATGGAAGATGACGAAGTGAATAATAGGAATAGGTCACTGAAGCCTTGTCGCCATGATCAAATGAACCAGTGAACGATGCTTCACGCATATTGAGTTCCTGGGTGAAATTCTGAATGGAATTCTTATCTATCCTGCGCCCATCAATATCAAGGGTCATGTTCAGCAGGTTGAAACTGCGCAAGAAATTGCTGACCCTGCCGCGACCGTATTGATCATACGCGCCGGCAAGAACCACATCTTTTACTTTGAACGGCTCAGGAGCAGATACAATGCCGATCATCCCATTCGCAACTGTGATGCCGTAGTAGTTAGAAGGATCTATGCTGCTTGACTTGATGGTCCATTCGTCTTGGGAACGCAGAGACGCAGAGAAGGACACGGAGACGCAGAGCAGTGAAATAAACTTTATATATTTTCTCATAGCAATAATTGAGTTCAATTATTTTATTTCTTATGTCAGTTGCAAAAAGACTTCTTTCTCTCTTCCTTTCTGTGTCTCTGTGTCCCTCTCTGCGTCTCTTTATTCCGCCGCGATCATACTGATCTCAACATTCACATTTCTTGGCAGTCCTTTTACGGCAACAGTTTCCCTTGCCGGTGCATTTTCAGTAAAATATTTTCCATAGATCTCATTGACTTTCTGGAACAGCGACATATCACTGAGGAAGATGGTTGTTTTGACCACGTTGCTGAAATTCATTCCTGCTGCTGCGAGCACAGCAGTCAGATTTTTCATCACCTGCTCTGTCTCTTCTTCTATGTTTTTAGCCTCAATGGTATTGGTAGCAGGGTCAATGGCAACCTGACCTGATAAAAATAAAAAACCGTTGACTTTTACTGATTGATTATAGGGACCTATTGGAGCGGGAGCGTTTTCGGTATTGATGATAGCTTTGGGCATCTTTTAATAATTTAATTGGCAATAGGCGAAAATAATTAGAAAGATAGGGAAGTAGAGAGATAGGGAGCATTCTTAATGCGATTTTCATTAAGAATACTCTCCATTTAGCTATTTTCCTATCACCCTATCTAATTTCGGTATTTTTGCAACGAATTAAATTTGCCAATGCGTTGTTTTGTGATCTCCGATGATGATGGCTGGAAAGACCTTTTTGCTTCGGCACTCGCTGTTGAGCTGATCAGGGTTTCCCGTGATGAATGCATGCCTGGAAAATCAGACATCATTTTTGACCTTCGGAATGAAGCCTGGGATATGGATCTGTACAGGGAGCATCCTGAAAATCCCATTTTTATATCTGCCGTGCAGGGCACGTTGAAACAACACCAGGCACCCATAAACCTGGTTCGCATGAACGGCTGGCCTACCCTGTTAGCCAAACCGCTTATTGAATGCGTAGCGGATACCGCCACGCAAATTCGTGCAGAAGAGATCCTGCAGCGATTGAATAAAAAAGCCGAATGGGTGCCCGATCTACCGGGGCTTGTTTCTCCCAGGGTGATCTCCATGATCGTTAATGAGGCCTGGTATGCCCTCGAAGAAGGCGTAAGCAGCCGCGAAGATATCGACACTGCCATGCAGCTGGGCACCAATTATCCTTACGGCCCATTTGCCTGGGGCGAGAAGATCGGATTGAAAAAAATAGTTTCCCTTTTGACGGTATTAAAACAGGACAGCCCTCGCTACGAGGTGGCTGATCTATTATTGAAGGAGGTGGCGGGATGAGTTATCTGCTTCATATCAATACGGCCCTGGAAAATGCCCATATTGGGTTATCGGATGGCCAACAGATCATTGCTGCAAGGGAAAGTGTCGTTCAAAAAGAACATGGGGCATTTTTACAGCCTGCCATAAAAGATATCAGCTTAGAAACGGGGATCGCCCTGAAAAATATCGCCGCCGTATCGGTAGTGAACGGCCCGGGTTCCTACACCGGTTTAAGAGTAGGACTTTCCGCGGCAAAAGGCATATGTTTTGCCCTCAATAAACCCCTGATCTGCATCTCAACTTTGGAGTGGCTGGCCCATCCATTTTACGGTTATATGACGAATATCATATGTCCGATGATTGATGCCCGGAGGATGGAAGTTTTCACCGCCATGTACAACCCGTTGAACCTTGCCCCCGTTAGTCTTCCACAGGCCATGATCATTGATGAGAACAGTTTTCCCGAACTGGAAAACAGCACCATCCTTTTTACAGGTAATGGCCGAAACAAGCTTCCAGCAAGGATTTCAACCCACGCCAACAGTATATTCCCTACCAAAGAGGCAGGCCTATCCGACCAGGCCAACATGGCAAATTTGCTATACACAGAGAATAAATATTCAAATCTCGCCTATACGGAACCGTTCTATCTTAAGTCGTTCTATACTACCTCCAAAAAAACCTGAAACACATGACGGGTGTTATCTTTTGATTCGAACAATTGTAATAATTTAACTATTTGATTATACCTTAAGATATATTTGTATTGACCCCCTAAACCTAAACTCAAATAGTAGCACCTATGTCAAAAGAAAATGCCATCAAAATTGACTACCTGAATGTCAAGAAGGCTTCTTTAGTCTTGAGAGCACTAAACCATAAGCTACGACAGCAGATCGTAAAGATGCTCGACGAGAAAGAAAGAATGACCGTTACGGAGATCTATGTTCAACTGAGGCTGGAACAGTCGGTAGCCTCCCAACACCTGGCCATCCTCAGAAGGGCGGGAATAGTTCGCACCGAAAGAGATGGGAAATTCATCTATTATCATGTGAACTACCCCAGGCTTGAGCAGATCAATGGCATGGTAGACGAATTGTTGAATTAGGTGCAGCTTCGGGTACAGGTTGCAGGTTCCAGGTTCCAGGTTTGTCGCCGTTAATTTTCATCATAACTTCGCATGATGTTTATTAAGCAACTGTATACCAATTGCCTCAGCGAGGCAGCATATTATATTGAAAGTGAAGGAGATGCGGCCATTATAGATCCTATCAGGGACACACAGCCCTACCTCGATCTGGCCGCTGAAAGGAATGCACAGATCAAATTCATCTTTGAAACCCATTTCCATGCCGATTTCGTGAGCGGACACCTGGAGCTGTCAAAACAGACTGGCGCACCTATCGTATACGGTCCTGAAACCGAAACGAATTACGACATCGAGATCGCTAAAGATGGCCAGCAGTTCAAGATCGGAAAACTCACCCTGGAGGTTCTCCATACACCCGGTCATACCCTGGAATCCACCTGTTACCTGCTGCTGGATGAAAATAAAGAACCTTATTGCGTATTTACCGGCGACACACTGTTTGTAGGTGATGTGGGCCGGCCCGACCTGAGCAGCGGGGACCTCAGTTCAGAAGAATTGGCTGCCCTGCTCTACAGATCTCTCGAGACTAAAATAAAAACCCTTCCTGATCATGTGATCGTCTACCCCGCTCATGGGCCCGGAAGTTCATGCGGTAAAAATCTTGGTCCTGAAACCCAAAGCACCATAGGCCAGGAGAAACAGACCAACTACGCATTGCTGGCAGAGGATAAAGACACATTCATCAAGGCTGTTACAGAAGGACTGACTGCGCCGCCAGCTTATTTTTCACTGAATGCCCGGATCAACAAAGAAGGATATGACCCACTGGATGCCATCCTCCAAAAAGGAATGAATCCGGTAGCTATTGAAAGCCTGAAGAAATGGAAAGAAGAAGG
>DATGXN010000352.1:0-2412 GCA_035298945.1 Chitinophagaceae bacterium
AAATGTGGATGGCATCAGGAATCAACTATCGAAATACCTTGATTTCGATCCTTCCAACCCGGCACGGGCCTTTTTGGTAAACAACTACGATTGGTTCAAAGACATATCCTTCATTCATTTCCTCCGGGATGTGGGCAAACACATCACGGTGAATTACATGATGTCTAAAGATTCTGTGAGAAAAAGGATCGAAGGCGAAACCGGCATCAGCTACACTGAGTTCGCTTACCAGCTTATGCAGGGATATGATTACTACTGGCTTTACCAAAACAAGGGCGTAAAGCTCCAGATGGGTGGCAGCGATCAGTGGGGAAATATTGTAACCGGTACCGAGCTTATACGTAGAAAGGCCGGCGGCGAAGCGTTTGCATTTACCTGTCCTTTGATCACAAAAGCAGACGGTGGCAAATTCGGAAAAACCGAAAAAGGAAATGTGTGGCTGGATCCCGAAAAAACATCGCCCTACCATTTCTACCAGTTCTGGCTGAATGCATCTGATGCTGATGCTGAAAAATGGATCAAGATCTTCACCCTTCTTCCAAAACAGGAAATCGATGCTGCCATCACGGCCCATCATGAAGATCCTGCAAAAAGGATCCTGCAGAAAAAGCTCGCTGAAGAAGTGACCCGTTTCATACATGGCGCGGAAGAACTGGAAAAAGCGATTCAGACCACTGAAAAACTATTTTCAGGTAACGCAGCGGAGAATATCAAAGAATTGAACGAAGAAGATCTTTTGAATTCTCTCGAAGGTGTACCTGTTCATGAAGTATCAGCAGCGCAATTTTCGGATGGTGTTGACCTGGTGAGTTTACTGGCAGACACGGGTGTATTCCCCAGTAAGGGGGAAGCCAGGAAGATGATCCAGGGCGGAGGTGTGAGTGTGAATAAAGAGAAACTCACCGAAGTGAATGCAAAGATTGACAGCAGTTTTTTGCTGCACGGGAAATATGTTTTGATACAGAAGGGGAAGAAGAATTTTTACTTGATTAAAGCGGGATAACGCAGAGACACAGAGAGGGACGCGGAGACGCAGAAGTAGTGGTATAGAGGCTCTCTATTTTTCTATCTTCCTAACTTTCTATTTTATTTCAGTGATCCAATGACATCCCACATCGCCTCCGCAACAAGCTTATTACCTGTTGCATTCAGGTGTACGCGATCAGATGTAAGAATGCCTGATTCTTTATTTTCAGGATTGTTCTTCAGATTGTAATCAATGAATATCTTCCTGAGATCTACGATTGGAATATCATTTTTCTTAGCGATACTTCTGATGATGCCGCTGTATTTATTAAGATCGCCATCAAGCTGGTTTGAATAATCTGTGCGTTCTCCTATTGCCGCAGGCGTAACTACAACGGCCTGTATGTTCTGCGCTTTGAGTTTGGCGAGAATGGCATTATAGAATTTTTCAAACTTGTCGGCATCAGTCCCTGTACCAAAAGATTGCTTATGCCAAACATCATTCACGCCAACATACACAATAACAATATCTGGCTTTTTTGAAAGCACATCATCTTCCATGCGGAGATAGAGATCGTACACTTTATTACCACCTATTCCCGCTCCTACCAACTCATAACTACCATCTTTCTTCTGTTCCTTCAACATGGTATTGAGCAGGTCAATATACCCACCAGGATTTACCCCTGCCTGTGTGATAGAATCACCGAAAAAGATCACCTTTTTCTTACGTTGAGTTTTGATATCTGAAGCAGACATAAGGAGCAGCAGAAGCACTGTGTAAAACCAGAATGAACGACTAGTTTGACGCATAATCAGTAACCTTTGCGTCAAATTATAAAAATTCTTTAAGCTTTTACCTGTTTTTCGTCATCAATTTTCATGAGGAATTTTCGCTCTGCAGCTTTGTAACCATTACCGTGTTCACAGAAATGCACCACAAGTTGTTCAATACTAATGGGATTGCCCTCCGGAATGTCGGCAATATTGGTATGCCGGATATCGTGTCCGTCTATGATGATGACCAGTCCGGAACCTATGGCTTCCATCAAATTTCCGTCTTTGACCAGCATACCCGTATCCTCACCCAGGCCAATGCCGATACATGATGGGTTTCCGGATACAGCCTGTGCCAGCCTTGCGAAGCGGCCTCTTTTCTCGAAATGCGAATCAAAGATCACATTGTCCATGAAGCCAAGACCTGTTGTGATCTTTACCTCGCCTTTAAGGTGTGCGCGCGTGGCATTGCCTTCGTATATCATGGTCTTACTCATGGCCATGGCCCCTGCACTGGTTCCTGCCACAAGAAAATTATCGTTCAGATAACGGACTTTTATCACCCAGAGCAGCTTGGTGCCACCGAATATGGTACTCAGCCTCATCTGGTTTCCACCGCTGAAGAGTACACAATTGGCTTCGGCAACCCTTTGCAGGTAAGATTCATCA
>DATGXN010000353.1:0-4752 GCA_035298945.1 Chitinophagaceae bacterium
ATCCCAGGCAATTCAATTTTGACGGAGCCAAACTTTTTGAATTCCAGCTTAATCCAAATCCGCTTGGAAATTATCTTGAGATCACCAATTTCAACGCGGGATCTGCAGCACCCATCCTATATGATATCACCAATGGTAGAAGGTATATAGGAGACGTTTTGAATGGTGTGGTGAGGTTTGCACTAAAGCCTTCCAATCTTCCCAGACGTATGGTTTTGCTGAATGCTGAAGCGCCGGGGATCAAAGCAGTAACTAATCTGCAGGTGAGGAATTTTGTGAATTACGGAGTTGCAGCAAACCAGGGCAATTACCTGATCATTTCGCATCCCAAATTATATACAGGCCCGGGTGGAAATCCGGTTGAAAATTACCGGGCATATCGCTCATCATCGTTAGGTGGAGCTTATAATGCCAAAGTCTATGATATCGATCAACTCATTGATCAGTTTGCATTTGGTATCAAAGCACATCCCTTATCTGTAAAGAATTTTATCAACTACGCGCGGAATACATTTGCTGCAAAACCACAATATATCCTGCTGATCGGCAGGGGCAGTTTGTACGATGATTTCCGGATGTATGAATCATACCCTGTTACCAATGATATTGACCTGGTTCCAACTTTCGGTTCACCAGGTTCAGATAATATCCTGGGATCGCCCAATTACGATCCCCTGCCTGATATCCCGATCGGCCGGATAGCGGCTATCTCGGGCGATGAAGTGGATGTTTATCTTCAGAAAGTAAAAGAATACGAAGCCGTACAGGTGAACGCACAGAATACGGTGAAAGACAGGGCCTGGATGAAAAATGCCGTGCATGCCATAGGTGGTAGTGACCGTTATCTCCAGTCCATCATTTATGGTTACATGACCACTAACAGGAATATTATTGAAGATACTCTTGTGGGTGCCAAAGTCTATTCATTCAGTAAGAACTCCGCACTTGCCATAGAACAACTTACCTCCGATCAACTGGAGGCATTATTCCGCGAGGGGATTGGCCTTCTTACTTATTTCGGACACTCATCCACCAATACGCTTGAATTCAATATTGACGATCCTGAAAAATATGATAACAAGGGTAAGTACCCATTATTCATTGTAAATGGTTGTAATGCCGGTAATATATTCTCTTACGATACCCTCAGAACAGCAGGTGCAGCCTTCACCCTGTCAGAAAGATATGTACTGACCCGTGATAAGGGAAGCATTGCATTCCTCGCCAGTTCGTATTATGGCGTGGTGAACTATCTTCAGAATTACACCAATAGTTTTTACTCCGTTTACGCCCGCGATAAATACGGATCTAACCTGGGCCAGATCCAGCGTGCAGCGCTGGAGAGGATGATTCAGAATACATCTTTGAATGATTTTTATACCCGTATGCATGCCGAGCAGATCAATCTGCACGGAGATCCTGCCGTGAGAATGTATGCTTTTGACCAGCCCGATTATGCCATAGAAGATCCCATGGTGAGGATCAATCCCACACCGGTATCTGTGGCTGATGCAAGTTTTTCACTGCAGGTAAGATTTCAGAATATAGGCAGGGCCGTGGAAGATTCATTCCGTGTAAAGATCCAGCGCCAGCTTCCCTCAGGAACCATCGTTGATATCTATAACAGGAGGATGGCGGCCACGCGCAATACCGATTCACTGAAATTCGATGTGCCCATCAATCCGCTGACCGATAAAGGAGAGAATAAGATCCTGATCACCCTTGATGCAGATGGTGAGATCATTGAGAGGACAGAAGCGAATAACACCCTGACCAAACCTTTCGTGATCATTGAAGATGAACTCAGGCCGGTATATCCATACAATTATGGTATTGTCAATAAACCTGCTATCACATTCTATGCCTCAGCTGCAAATCCGTTTGCGGCACCAAGGTCTTATGTGATGGAGGTGGATACCACCGAGTTGTTCAATTCACCTTTCAAAAAATCAGTGACCATTCAATCCGGAGGCGGACTTCTGCAGTTCAACGTGCCGGCGCTTACGTTGAGCGATTCAACAGTTTATTACTGGAGAACAGCACCCGTTCCTAACCAGGGTGGAGATTATGTCTGGAATAGTTCTTCTTTTGTTTACCTGGCCAATGGGACGCCTGGTTATAACCAGAGCCACTATTACCAGATGAAAAAGAACCAGTACAACAAGATCGATCTGGCTGCTGACAGGTCTTACAACTATGCCCCGAAAAGCAGGTTAATGAAGTTCAAAACTGGTTTGTACCCGATATACTTCAACGACAGGCTGCAAGTGACCATAGATGAGAATCTCTATGTGAACTACGGGTGCCGTTACAGCTCATTGCAGATCGTGGTGTACGATAAAGTGACCCTGCAACCATGGGCTAACCAGTTGCAACCTAACGGTCTTGGCCGTTTCGACAGCTGGCCTCCCTGCGAGCACAATGATTTCGCATTTGAATATCCATATGCCGACCCGGCATACAGGAAACGTGCCATTGATTTTCTTGAATCCATACCTGAAGGATATTATGTGTCAATCACAAACTTTGGACGTGATATCAATACTTCATTCATTAACGAGTGGATGTCTGACACAGCTTCTCTTGGCTCTGGCAAGTCGTTGTACCATACTTTGAAGAAGCTTGGATTTGCTGATATCGATAGTTTTACCCAGAACGTGCCTTTCATTTTTATGACCAGGAAAGGCAATAAGAATTTCCCTGTGTACCAGAAGATGGGCCGTGAATTCGGTGACTACCTGGAAATGGAACTTACCGTGCAGGTGACAGAGAATGAAGGTACCATTGAGTCTCCCTGGTTTGGACCTGCCATTAACTGGAACAGGTTAAGATGGAGTGGAACCGATATCAATCCATACAGTGACCAGGTGTCTATCCAGGTGATCGGAAAAGATTACAATGGTGTGGAAGCAAACCTGGGAACGATCAAGCCTGCTACGGATACTTCATTGACCTATATTGACGCGAAGAAATTCCCTTACCTCAAACTCAGGATGAATAATAAGGACAGCCTGAATGGATCTCCGAACCAGATCCGCTACTGGCGACTGCTGGGTGACCTTCCGCCGGAAGGTGCTGTAGCGCCGGGTATTTATTTCAAAGCAAAGGATACTCTGGAGGTGGGCGAACCCATGTTGCTGGAGATGGCATTTAAGAATATCAGTCCTACTGCATTTGACAGCATCAAGGTGCAGATGGTGGTCACAGATCCTGCCAATGTTTCCCGTGAAATTCTGGTACCTAAACAAAAGCCTCTGAAAGAAGGCGATACCCTGGTATTGCGATTCCCGGTTGATACAAAGAACCTGGTGGGGCAGAATACCGTGTTTATCAATTTCAATCCGAATTATGCGCAGCCTGAGCAATACCTGTTCAATAACTTCCTGTACAGATCATTCTATGTAAAAGGAGACAGTTATGATCCCACACTGGATGTTACATTTGACGGCGTTCGGATCCTCAATGAGGATATCGTTTCTGCCAAGCCGCATATCCTGATCAAATTGACAGATAACAACAAATACCTATTGCTCAACGATACTTCACTGATGCGGGTGAAAGTGAGATACCCGAATAAAGAAGTGAAGGAGTTCAGATTTGATAACGACACCCTGAGATTCACGCCTGCAGTGAATACCGGCGGACAAACCGATAATACGGCCACGCTTGATTTCTTCCCGCAGTTCAGGGAAGATGGATTGTATGAGCTGATCGTAACGGGATCCGACAAGAGCGGTAATTCATCCGGAACTGTTGAGTACATGGTGGCCTTCAATGTGGTGAACAAGCCGATGATCTCTAACCTGCTGAACTATCCGAATCCGTTCACTACTTCAACAGCCTTTGTATTTACCATCACCGGTAATGAAATACCACAGAATATGCGGATACAGATCCTTACCATAACCGGTAAGGTGGTTAAAGAGATCACCAAGGCCGAGCTGGGAAGCATTCATATTGGCAGAAACATCACAGAATACAAATGGGATGGTACAGATCAGTATGGTCAGAAGCTGGCCAATGGAGTTTACCTGTACAGGGTGATCACCAATCTCAATGGCAAATCGCTGGACAGGCTCAAGCTGGACGATCTGAGCGGTGGAAAGTATAACGACTCATCAACTGATAAATATTTCAAGGCTGGTTACGGAAAGATGTACCTGATGCGTTGATCTTTTTTGAGAACGATCCAGGCATAGGCCAATGCCAGCAGGATGAAGACTATTAACTCTGCCAGGAGAAATAGCTTGATTCTCTTGTTCTGAAATTCAATTTTTATCGTTTGGGAACCCGGTTGTACGGGTACTCCCATTAACGTATTATATTTTGAAATGATCGGGACAGTTTTTCCTTGTATTGATGCACTCCAATTTGGATAGTTGTTCTGCTTGATCAAGAAAGTGTCACTGGAACTTAGGACAGCTGTGGCTTCGAAACCGTGGCCATTATAACGAATGTTTTTAAGGGCTTTGCTGTCGTGGATAAAGAAGAATGGCGGTTGCTGTTTCAGTTTTTCCTGGTTGCCCGACTCGAAATATTTCATCGTTGCCGGAAAAATCAGCGGGTAGGGGAACAGGCTATCCATCGCTATTTCTTTACTATAGAGTTCCCAACTACCAATAATTTTCCTGGTATCAGGGTATTGCGCCGTCAGCAGATATTCCGGCACTAAGGAAGGGGCTGGCAAACCTTTGGGAGACTCCTTTACCATATCGTTGATCTTGCCCGGAGAGAGTTGCCCCACGCCTGTAA
>DATGXN010000354.1:0-6916 GCA_035298945.1 Chitinophagaceae bacterium
GATGATATCTCTTCCTTTTCTTACTAATTGTTGAATAGTAGGCATTCGTTCCCTGATTTTTAAACGGGAGGCAAAGGTAACAGATTTTTGTTGCGGTGCAAAAAAATAATGTGATAAATGTGGGAGAATGTGAATAATGTGAAGAATTATTCTGACTCTTTGTCCCTTTGGCTCTCCGGCTCTCTATTTTAGATCTTAAATAACCACGAATGTTTGTCTTCGGCTTGTCCGTCCCGGATGGCATTAAGACGGTTTTTCAGCTCAGGAGCAGTTGTCCAACTGTCTGAATTGAATTCCATCACAAAATCCTTATAGCGGAGCTCCCGGATATAGGAAATCGTAGCTGCCGTGCCGGTTCCAAACACCTCCCTCAGCTCCCCTGCTTTATACGCATCCATGATCGTGTCTATACTGATCGCCTTTTCTTCCACCGTAAGTCCCATTTCCCGGAGTATGGTGATCGCGCTGTCGCGGGTCACCCCTGCCAATATGGTTCCCTGGCCAAGATCGGGCGTATAAGCAGAATTTCCTATCACAAAGAACACATTCATCACACCAATTTCCTGGACGTATTTATGCTCAAAAGCATCTGTCCAAAGCACCTGGTCGTACCCCTTTCTTTTTGCTTCTGCAGTAGCCAGCATGGCACCGCCATAATTACCGGCAGCTTTTGCATAACCCACACCTCCGGCAACTGCCCTCACATATTTTTCTTCCACATAGATCCGCATCGGCGCTGTATAATAAGGACCAGTGGGAGAAAGGATGATCATGAATTTATATCGCTCCGAAGGCTTCACTCCTATCACTTCATCTGTCGCAAACATGAATGGCCTGATATATAAAGAATGGTCGGCTTTGCCAGGTACCCAATTGCGGTCCAGATTGATCAGCTCGCGCATGCCATCGATAAAGATCTCTTCAGGTACCACCGGCATAGCCATCCTTTCGGCTGAAATATTAAAGCGTTGGAAATTGCTGTGGGGCCTGAAAATGGCGATCTCGCCGTTCTGAAGACGATAGGCTTTGATCCCCTCAAAAATAGACTGGCCGTAATGAATAGCCGCCAGTGAAGGTTCCAGCATCAATGGCTGATAGGGCCTG
Organism: Chitinophagaceae bacterium; assembly: GCA_035298945.1. Classification (GTDB taxonomy): domain Bacteria; phylum Bacteroidota; class Bacteroidia; order Chitinophagales; family Chitinophagaceae; genus Pollutibacter. The sequence continues at coordinate 1,105 of DATGXN010000354.1, forward strand.
ATCTGGACTGAGCCCCACTTACCTTTTTCATAATCCACTTCCAGCATGTGGTCAGTAAAGTATTTGCCGAAAGGAAGGTTTTCAAGATTGATATCTGCTAACTTGCTCCTTTCTACACGTTTTATCTGTACTTCAGGTGCAGCGATCATATTCGTGTAAATTTGTTACAAAGAAACAAAAAAACTAACACTTATTAGTATTTGACATGGCTGCAGACGATGAGATTATTGATCTAAATACCATAAGAACATTGTATAGCAACAAGCTGTACAGTATTGATAAACAGGAAAAAAAATCAGAGCCGGCATCTGAAAAGATCAGCCCCAAAAAAATACTGATTCTGCTTCGTGAACACGTAATACCCGGAGATCCGCTTTATATTTTCCTTCAGGGCATATTAGGCGCCTGCCGATTGCAGATGAATGATGTAAATATGATCGTCTCTTTTCGCCAGGACGGAGATTACCAGCAATTGATTTCCGCTTACGGCGCGTCATTTGTTTTGATGTTTGGTGTTGAGGCGGCAGATATTAAACTCCCTGTATTTTTCCCCCAATACCAGGTGCAGGGACATAACGGAGTAAATTATATCTCTTCCCCAGACCTGGCCATTATAGAGAACGACAAGCCTTCCAAACAAAAACTCTGGCAAAGCCTGAAAAAAGCATTTTCCATCTGACATGAGTACATTGATCTTTGCTACCAATAACCAGCACAAAGCAGATGAGGTCAGGGCTGTACTGGCCGGGAAATGGGATATACTCACCCTGGCAGAGGCTGGAATTGAAAAAGACATTCCTGAGCCCCATGATACCCTTGAAGCGAATGCAGCAGAAAAATCCAGAACAATATTTGAACTGACCGGCAAAGATTGCTTTAGTGAAGATACTGGCCTTGAAGTGGAAGCCCTGAATGGGGAACCCGGGGTCAAATCCGCGCGTTACGCGGGTGAAGGCCGTTCATTCGAGCAGAATATCATAAAACTCCTTAACCGCCTGGAAGGTCAGCAAAATAGAAAGGCCAGGTTCAGAACGGTCATTTCCCTGATCCTGGATGGTGCTGAATACCAGTTCGAAGGCATCTGTAATGGTATCATTATTGACAAAAACAGGGGAACTGCCGGATTCGGGTATGACCCGGTTTTTGTACCCGATGGGGATACACGTACTTTCGCAGAAATGGATATGGCCGAAAAAAACCTTTTCAGCCACAGGAAGAAAGCCATGGACAAATTGATCAGGTTCCTGGAAAACCGATCCAGACCTGGTGTTAATTAAATAAATGAATATCACAGGCAACCATAGTTTGAGTGAATACGACATAATACAAGGAAGCATCAACGGGGACAGGCGCATGCAGGAACTCCTGTATAAAACCTATTCTCCGAAGATGTTTGGCGTATGCCTGCGTTATGCCGGCAATCAGGACGATGCCCAGGACATACTCCAGGAGGGATTTGTAAAGGTATTCAGGAACCTGGCCCGCTTCAGGGCAGAAGGTTCATTTGAGGGGTGGATGAGAAGGATTTTCGTCAATACGGCTATTGAACACTATCGAAAGAAAGTGAACCTTCAGCCCGTCAGCGAGAACCAGGAGAATACCATGCAAGATGACGACTGGTCAGCGTTGGACAGGCTGGCAGTAAAAGATATTATGAAGGCGGTACAGGACCTGTCGCCGGGATATCGAACAGTTTTTAACCTTTACGTAATAGAGGGATATACACATAAAGATATTGCTGAGATGATGGGAATAAGTGAAGGAACAAGCAAATCACAATTGGCAAGAGCCAAGGCAATATTGCAAAATGTGATCACGGGGAAGAAAAAAGGATCCAATAAAAACAGCTAGTCATGGAATGGAGGAAAAACCTTTATGATTACGAAGAAACTCCCCCCAACAATGCCTGGGAGATGATCAGCAAAGAACTGGATAGTGATGTCCCGGCAATAAGGGAAGCTCTCTACGATTATGCTGAAGAACCGCCCGTCACTTCATGGCAGGCTATCACTGCCTCCCTGGATCAACCCACTATAAGCCCGATCTACCGTTACCGCAAGCCTCTTACTTATGTTGCAGCAGCCGCTGCCACAATCACCGGGCTGATCTTTTTTTCCAACTATTTCAATACAGATAAAAAAGAATTCGGCACGCCCGAGATCTCCGCTTCAGTGTATAAACCTGTAGCCCCTGCCGTGGAATCACAAAGCAGTGTTGAAACCAGTGAACCTGACAGCCCTTCCGTAACACGACAACTGGCCGTGATTGAAAAAAAATCCGGCGAAGAGGTTCAGCAACAAAACGATCAGTACCAGCCTGCGAAACGGAATATCGCATCTATTCAACAGGTAAGGTTCGATCCGGACGATGAAAATTATATTTACCTCACTACTTCAAAGGGTGAAGTAAAAAGACTTTCCTATAAGTTTGAAGAAATGATACCTGAAATGAAAAAGCAGGATGGGGAAATGATCCGCAAATGGAAAGAAAAACTTGAAGCATCATCTTTCATTCCTGCAGGTAATAACTTCTTTGATATCGCAGAAATGATCAGGATCATGCAGGAAGAGAAAAGACCCTGATTAGTGTGCTAGCCGGTTAACATGTTAGCCGGATAATGCATTGGATAAATGAGAAAGCATTTCGGTAGAATTTTTCCTTATAAATCGCTTTCAAACATTCCAGATCTTCCTGCTCTCATTGGCCTGGATGATCAGCATATCGTGGCCATTTTCAATCACCGCTCCCCTCGCTTCTCCTTTTTGAAGAAATAATGTTTTTTCCGGGTTGTATACCAGGTCGTACAAATAATGATCTGCTGTAAGGGCTTCATATGGCAGGCCAGGGCACTCATCAGGTTTTGGATACATGCCCAGTGGCGTGGTGTTGATCACCAGCCTGTGGTCTTGTAACAATCCCGGGGTGACCTCTTCATAAGTAATCAAGCCCGGTAATTTTTTCCGGCTTACTTGTAAATAAGGAATGCCTCTTTGTTTCAATACATAACATACCGCTTTGGCGGCTCCGCCAGTTCCAAGTACCAGGGCTTTATCATTGACCGGGCGGAGTTTTTTCTCCATCGATCTTTCGAAGCCGATCACATCAGTATTATATCCTTTGGTTCTGCCATTATGAACAGTAATGCAGTTACATGCTCCGATCGCTTTCACGGCATCGCTTAACTCATCAATAAACGGGATCACAGATTCTTTGTACGGGATGGTCACATTGATCCCTTCCAGCAATGGATCGCTGAAAACTGAAGCCACCATATTGATGTTTTCGATCGGATAGTTTTCATAAACCGCATCGATACCTTCATTACTGAATATTTCAGTAAAGTATTTTTTAGAGAAAGAATGTGAAAGCGGATATCCTATCAATCCGAATTTTCTCATTTGCCATTGGCTTTGTCGAGAAAGAGGTGAAAAGTATCTCCCCTGAGTCCGAGACGCATGGTTTCCAGTGGCAACACTTCAGTGGGTGCAATATTACCAAGATTCACATTAGCCCCCAGTAATTCAATGAAGTACAATTGCTGGGCTTTCTGAGGAGCTTCCCATATGATCTTTTCACCAGGGATCTGGGTGAGGATCTCCTGAACAAGACCTTCCCTCACTTCTCCTGAACCCCTGTATATACCCACATTACCCGCTTCGCGGGCTTCTGCAATAACATAAGAAGAACCAGCCTTGAGTTCAGCACTCATCAACTCGATCCATTTATAAGGCGGAATAATATGCGTGGCATCCTTGCTTCCAACTTCACTTAACACTTTGCCTATTTTGGCCAGTTTTTCAATGTAGCCGCATTTCTCAGCATGCGGGATAGTAATAGAGCCATCACTCACTTCAACGTATTCAACTCCGAATTCGCGACAAACCTCAATGTAATCGGCAAACTGATTACGGATCAGGAAAGCTTCAAAGAGCGTACCCCCAAAATAAACCGGGATATCGTACGACCTGTAGATCTCTAATTTTTCGCGAAGGTTCGGGGTTACGAATGAGGTCCCAAAACCCAGCTTAACGATATCAACATGGGGATGTGAAACACTAAGAAAATTGCGCGCCTCTTCAGTACTCAAGCCTTTGTCCATCACCATAGTTAGTCCGGAAATACGTGGCTTAAGATTACGTTCAGGTATTTGCGTCAGGTTAAAATTCATGGCGGCGTTTATTAAAGTGCCGCAAAAATACGGAAAAGAGACTAACTAATGTGTTGGCCGGTTAGTGTGCTAGCCGGTTAATGCATTAAATAAGTATGATAGTGGTCAGCTCAATTTGACGCACAAACGTGGGAAAGTAAATCTCTTTCTTGTTTATCTAATGCATTCCCCGGTCAGATGGATCTTTTACGTTTAAAAGAAGCGATGAGGTCCACAACAGCCTGGTTTTGCAGGATCACAGGATTGATCTCAATAAATTTCTTGAGCATTTTCGGAGACTCCATCATGGCTGATTCAAGATGGATCAGGGCTTCCTTGGATCTGCCCCGGGCAAACAGGATGGCACTTCTGTAAAATTTGAAAATAGGTTTCTCCCCGGCTTTTTTCTCAGCATGTTCCACCTGCATTTCTGCTTCTTCAAAATACCCTGCATTATAAAGGCAACGTATCAGGGATTCCCAGCCGGAAGTATTCCTGGGCTTGTATTGTACAACCAGGGTGAAATAATTTATCGCTTCTTTCAGCTTTCCTGTTTTCAGGTAGCATTCGCCCATAGCCAGGTTGAATTCGGGCTGCACCCTGTTGATCCTTGTAGCAGATTCAAGGTATTTAAGGGCCTGGCTCCAGTTATGTTCATTCATGTATGTGCAGGCCACTTTATAATACAGCTTTGCATCCTCCTGGTTCAGGTGTGAAGCTTTCCTGTAATAGAATCTTGCCTGGGCATAATTTTTCAGCCTGTCGTAGCAGTGCCCTATGGCTTCATATATCACATCTTCAGGCCTTGCCAGCTCTATCACTTTCTCGAGTGCTTCTATAGCATCGCGATACTTACGCAAACGTATAAACGCATCTGCCATATTACGGTATGCATAATCAAATTTCTCGTTGATCACCAGTGCATACTTATAAGCATCTATACTTTTCTCGTAAAGCTTAAGCCCCTGGTAGGATGCAGCAAGATTGAACCAGGCCAGTTCATTATAGGGATATTCTTCTATGATGCCCAGGTGCAACCTGATACTTTCTTCATTGCGACCCGTGAAATCAGTCCAGAAGCAGATCTTGTACAATGCTTCCTCGTTATTGGGATCATGTTCAAGGATCAGTTTAAGGCAATCAAAGATCTTATCGAATTCTTCGTAATCATCATACACATCAGCCAGCTCGAACAGGAGATTGACCCTCTCCTCCCCTTCAAATAATTGAAGGGCATCTTCCAGGAGCTGGACTGCTTTTTCCTGCTGGTCCAAGGCCAGGTATGCATCAGTTTTGAGAATATAAATATCTATATCGGCACTATCCAGCAGGGAAGCCTGCTCAAGCAGGTCCAGCGCCTCCTGGTATTTCCGGGTGGCGATCAACAGGTCTGCCTTTTTGACAATTAAAGTGGAGGAATAAGGAAACTGCTCAATGCCCACTTCTACGGCCTCCAGGGCCCTGGCCAGGTCGTCCATATCGTCAAAATGATCAATAATACGTTCAAAGGACTCCTCGTAGAGGAAGCTGTGCGTCCGGCCGGCCTTAAGATTTTCGTATTGTTTCAGGATCTCCCTGATATCTTCATGCTCTTCATGGTAGGGATTCTTGCTCATGCGGTATAGGTTATTGTAATTTAAATCTTTAAAGCAATTGTATTCATAC
>DATGXN010000355.1:0-2182 GCA_035298945.1 Chitinophagaceae bacterium
AATAGGAACACCTTCCGGATCTTCCCAATTGGGATCAATGCTGGGGCATTGCGAAGCCGGGGCAGTAAATCTCGCATTGGGATGCGCCACCGGTTTCCCTGAAGCCGGGTCATGCACTTGTCCCTGCCAGTTGACTACACCCGGTGGAGGTTCTTTTGTAAGTCCTTCCCACCAGACATCGCCTGCTGGTGTAACACCTACATTAGTGAATATGGTATTCTTACTAATCGTCGCCATGGCATTGGGATTGGTCCTGGCATTGGTACCAGGCGCCACTCCAAAATACCCGTACTCCGGATTGATCGCATATAATCTTCCACCTTTGCCTGGTCTGATCCAGGCAATATCGTCACCCACCGTAGTCACTTTCCAGCCCTTCATTTCCTTTGGCGGGATCATCATGGCGAAATTCGTTTTACCGCATGCACTGGGGAAGGCCGCTGCCACATAGGTTTTCCTGCCGGTTGGATCTTCCACACCAAGTATGAGCATATGTTCAGCAAGCCACCCTTCTTCTTTAGCCATCACTGATGCTATGCGGAGTGCCAGGCATTTCTTGCCGAGCAAAGCATTCCCTCCGTAACCAGATCCATACGATGCGATGGCCCTGTCTTCGGGATAATGAACAATATATTTTGTGGTGGGATTACACGGCCATTTTACATCTTCCTCACCGGGTTCAAGTGGCGCTCCCACTGAATGCAGGCATTTTACAAATTCTCCCCGATCGCCCAGTATGTCAAGAACCTGGTCGCCCATACGCGTCATGATATTCATATTGACCACCACATATTCAGAGTCTGTCACCTGCACACCGATCTTAGACAAGGGCGAACCCAGGGGTCCCATGCAATAAGGAATTACGTACATGGTGCGGCCTCTCATGCTATTCCTGAAGAGTTCCTTAAGTTTCGCTTTCATCTTATGCGGATCTTCCCAGTTGTTGGTAGGTCCTGCGTCTTCTTTTCTGCGGCTGCAGATATAAGTGCGGTCTTCCACCCTGGCCACATCTGAAGGATCTGAATTGCAGGCAAAACATCCCGGCCATTTAACGGGATCAAGCGGAGTGAACGTGCCTTTGTCTACCAGTTTCTGGCAAAGCCTGTCATATTCCTGCTGGCTACCCGAACACCATTGTATATGATCGGGCTGGCATACCTGCGCCATTTCGTGGACAAACTCAATGATGCCTCTATGTTTTACTCCCTCCGGAATTTTCATGCATTCGTTTTTTAAAGCAGTAAGCAGTGAGCAGATAGCAGTAAGCAATTTAATTACTGCTCACTGCTCACCGCTCACTGCTCACTGCTAAAGACTATACTTCCTCCTTCACATTCTTATTATACTCTTCCGCCAGTTTCCTCTGCAGGTCAAATGGCACAGGCGAATACTCGTCAAAATTCATCCTGAATTTTGCACGGCCCTGCGATAATGACCTCAGGGTGGATGAATAATCATCCATTTCTGCCAACGGCACTTTTGCCGAGATCTTCTGGAAATGCCCTTCTGTATCCATGCCTTCAACCATACCCCTGCGTGTCTGCAGATCACCGATCACAGAACCGGTCAGGTCGTCAGGACAAAGTACATCCACATGATAAATGGGTTCGAGCAAGAGCGGATCGGCCTGTTGGAAAGCCTGCTTGAAGGCCATCATACCAGCGATCTTGAATGAAAGGTCGTTACTGTCTACCGGGTGCATCTTACCATCGTAAATGCATACCCGAACATCTCTTACATATGATCCCGTTAACGGTCCATTATTCATTTTCTCCATCACGCCCTTCAATACAGAAGGAATGAAACGGTTATCGATAGCACCGCCAACTATGCAATTAAAATACACCAGCTTACCGCCCCAGCCGAGTTCATGTACTTCCCTGCTCCTCACGTTGAGGTCTTTGGGATCCGGCATGCCCTCATACCAGGGTTCGATCCTGATATATACTTCGCCAAACTGCCCTGCTCCTCCTGATTGTTTCTTGTGCCGGTAATTGGATTCGGCGGGCTTACGAATGGTCTCCCTGTAGGGGATCCTCGGCTTGCCGAATTTGACCTGCACACCATGACTGTGTTCTATTTTCCATTTAGCAACGGCTAAGTGCATATCTCCCTGACAGCGGATCAGCGTCTGGTGCAGTTCGGGTGATACTTCTATAATGATCGCGGGATCTTCTTCCCT
>DATGXN010000356.1:0-4779 GCA_035298945.1 Chitinophagaceae bacterium
ACGGAACTGGAATAAGCTGAACCAATGGGCCAATAAGGAATTTGAATTCTATTCCACATTCCTTGATTTTCAGAAACAGCTCAATAGGTGGAAAGAAAGCGGGAAGAGCAAAGGCTACCTGTTGCCCATAGGGCCATTGACTTATTTCGAGAACTGGTATAACAGCTGCAAACCCAATGCGGGATGGATAAAGCGTTATGCCGAAACTAAGGAAGATCAGGAGGAGAGTCTGAGGGATGCTGAGAATGTGCTGTCTGATACCAGGGAATTCCTGAGAAAGAGCGCGAGGAAGGAAATGATCACCCGTGCCTTCATGAAGTACGGTCCTCAAAAAATTGCAACTGTATTGGCTATACTGATCATGCTGGGGTTAACGGGATTTTACTGGTATGATGCGGAACAGAAAAAGAATGAATCGGTGATCAAACAGATAAGAGCCGAATCCATGAGCCTTTTGAGCAAGCAGGAAGTCAATATGCCGATAAAGGCGATCTATATGCTCACGGAGGAGAGGAACAATACAGGTTCATTGATCGGCAATCTGCAGACCCTTGATTACAAGAATCGGCTTACCATAGGTGTTGAGATATACAAACAACTTCTTTTTGCTGATAAGAACAGTGAAACTCCTTTGAAGAATGAATTGACGACACTGGTTACAAAAAGCCTTCTTGAGCCGGAAGCATCAGCCACCCCTGAATTGTTACTGACTGAGGGGAATAAAATGGTAGTTCTCCTGGCTATGGATCAGTATTACAATCCGGATCCTAAGAAGAAGACCAATCTGATCACCCTGACCGGCAATAACTACAAGCTGGTGATGCGATTCCTGCAGGATCGGAAGTTGTACCGGCCGGTAATTCCAACCCAGATGAATGTTGCCATTCAGAACTGGCTTTCCGTGGGAGAACCTTCCAGGGAGGATATCGGAACTCTGTTGAATGCCATTTCACCATATGCCAATAAGGATGCTGAACCGGCATTTGACCTTTACTATGCAAAGGGAAGTTTTGAAACCAATGGCCGGATGCCAAGTGATTTCAACGGAGGCTATCATACGTTGGCTTCTCTGCATGCTGCTACCGGCGATACAGCCGGTATCGGTTGGTGTTTCAGTAAGATCCTTGAGAGCAACATGCGCGACTATTTTGAACTGGCCAGGGTACTGAATAACCACATCAATATTATCGGCTATTTATATCAGTATGGTCACCGCGATAAGGTGCCGGGAGTGATCAGGTGGATAAGTACGAATACCAGGGACAATCCTCCCCAGACGCTTTTGAGAAATGCGGTTATACGTTCAGGTTATATATCGCATCTGTATCTTCTTAATGTTGACCCCAATTCCCAGCGGTCAACACGTGGTTACGTATTTCCCAATCTTTATTTTGCAGACCGCACTGCTTTTGACGCGATCATGGAAGACTACGAGTCCACCCTGAAGCAGATCAGCGATCCGAATGAAAGGAATTTCCAACTGGCAATGCAGTACAAGCGTAAGGCGTTGTTTTATCATAAGTACTGGTACGACAGAAAGATGCCGATCGATGGTGCACGCCTGGATGCCTGGCTAAAAGAAGCGGTTGATCTTTTTAAGGGAACTGATTCTGCTTACCTTGAAGGTAATCAGGAGTCTACATTGATCTACTTCGGTGATGGGGTGCGTACCAGTAAAGTGAAAAGAAGAGACCTGTTTATCTATCCCGATTACAGGGATGGTTGGTTTGCCTGGGCATATCACAGTGATTATTTCTTTAAGTATATTCTCCGGAAGAACATTGTAAATGACCTGTATAAAAGTGCCGATGACCTCGAAAGCATTCATTTCTGGCTTGCTAAGTCGTACGAGTGGAAAGTCGGTATTCCGTCAGAAACTTATTCTAATCCATATCCACTTTCAGATTCAACATTAAAGGATGTGCTTGACCTGGTTGACAGGCATCCTCAGGGGCAAAGCTTTGACCGGAATATGCTCAGGCTCATTCTTGCCAATCATGCCTTTGATAGAAACGATACTGTGGAAGCGATGAAACAGTATGGAAAACTGGACCTGGAGCATATCATACGGTCTGCCAATAAATACGAGTACCTGGAGAAAACTTTTATCCTGAATATGATGAACTACCTGGCTGTACATCTTGCCAGGAGGGGTTATGATGATGAGGCCAATAAGTTAGTGGGGTTATTTGAGACAGACAGGAAGAAGAAAATAAACTATCTGACTATAGCGGAGAGATTGTTCAGGGAGAATACCGATCCAAGGGCCTTTGTGTTCCTGGATTCTGCTTATTCCGTATCGAAAAGAATTGATTATGCGGAGTTTGTTCCTGATTTGGAGCCCAGGCATCTGCAGATACAGGTGTTGTCGGAGATCGGAAGCAAGTCGGTTAACAATGAAGCTATAGAGATCCTGAGGAATCTTCCTGAGAATTTGAAATATGATGGAGTGTTTGCGCGAGTAACAGGCCTTGCATATGAGGGGAACTATTACCGGGCATTGACTGCGATACCGGGAACCCTTACCGAGGGGCAGGATCTTGAATGCCGAACCGCCATCATGTTAGAAGCAGCGAGGGCTAAAGAAAAAAAGGCGGGCAACAAGAACTGGCTCGCTATGGATCGCTATATTGACTGGTACCAGATTTATCAGAATTACATGCCTAACTAATGAAGACCTACAATACCATTTACTTTCTGTTGTTTGTACTGCTGATCATGGGTGCGTTTGCATCGATGGCCCAGAATTCTTACGGGCTCAAGCTCCTGGGGGTTGTTGGTATCGCATTTGGAGTTCTTTTTTTGTATCAGTTGATCAGGTATCAGATGAGACCCGGTAAGAAAGACCGGCTGTTACAACTTGAACTGGTGAGTTTAACTGTTCTGTCTTCCATATTTGCGTTTAGGGTGTTCAACATACATTCAGAGATCACAGATATGTTATTTGTTGCCGCAGGCATTGTACTGGCCGGAGTATACTTTGCAAAGATGGCTGCGTCTTATTCTACGCTCAAGAGGAGTAACCAGATACTTGCCCTATTGATCGCCACATTTTATCTGAGCGTTATCATGTTCATTATTTTTATCATCACTGGAGTGTATTCACCCATGATCTCGAAAGTAGCCGGTATAATTGGCTTTGTTTTGCTGGTCATTTTCCTGGTGGCTGCAATTGTGAAAGGTGAATTCCTTGTTGAAGGTGATAATATCAGTGCATTCAGATGGATCATCGGCGCAAAGGACAGTTCCGGGTTGCTCATCTCTTTATTTTCAGTAGCAGCCCTTTATTTCGCTTTGAATTCAGCAGGTATACTTCCGCCACTATATGTTGATGAACTGCCGCAGGCATATTATAAACTGGTGAAGGACGCGAACTCGGATAAAGGTACGCAGGCAAGTGGAGCAACCAGTCATGACCGGTTTAAGCAGGAGTACGATAAGTTCGTAAGCCGGAATATCCAGAAGTGAAGCCGATATCCGGCTCTTAATGTCTGGTTAAGTCAGTATACTCAAACACAAATATTTTGTCAATTACACCCAAACGCATCGAGTCCATCGATCTCCTCCGCGGCATCGTGATCATCATCATGGCCATTGATCATGTTCGCGGATATTTTCATGCAGGCGCCCACACTTCAGATCCCACAGATCTCAGTACTACTTATCCTGCACTTTTTTTTACCAGATGGATAACGCATTTCTGTGCACCGGTATTTGTTTTCCTGGCTGGAACTTCTGCCAGCCTGATCGGCCAGAGGAAGAGCAAAGCTGAATTATCTCGTTTTTTGTTGACCCGCGGACTTTGGCTGGTTTTTGTGGAACTCGTGATCGTCAATTTCGCCTGGTTTTTCGATCCGCATTTTTCTTTCAATCCTCTGCAAGTGATCTGGGCCCTGGGTATAAGCATGATCGCACTTGCTGCGTTGATCCACCTCCCCGGTAAGCTGATCTTAGTTTTTGGACTGGCCATTCTGTTCGGGCATAACCTGCTGGATAATGTTCATGTAGAAGGCAATACCGTCAAAGCATTTGTATGGGCCATGCTTCACGATCCTGTTCGGTTTGAATTCCTTGGCCGCATCTTCCGTACCAATTACCCGGTACTGCCATGGATAGGGATCATGGCCCTGGGCTATTCATTGGGCAGCCTTTATGCAAAAGAAGTTTTGCCGGAAAAAAGAAAGAAAATACTCTTGTCCATAGGGGGTGCTGCTATTGTACTTTTTATCCTCATACGGGCCACCAATCTTTACGGTGATCAGTTGAAATGGTCCGTACAGAACGGTCCTGTATTCACCCTTATGTCGTTCATCAATACCACTAAATATCCGCCATCCCTTTTGTATTCGCTGATGACCCTTGGTCCATCTTTGATCCTGCTTGCGTTATTGGAAAGGCCAGCAGGCAAATGGGCTCATCCTATCCTGCATTTTGGCCGGGTGCCCATGTTCTTCTATCTGCTGCACTTATATCTTATTCATATCCTGGCAACCATTGCACTGGTATGGAGCGGCATTGACTGGCATGAAACCATCCTCACCAAAGGGCTTAGAAATTTCAACCCGGTAGGCTATGGGTTTTCACTGCCGGTTGTTTTTCTGGTTTGAGCATTCGTGATCCTGAGTCTTTACCCACTGTGCAGGTGGTATGATAAATACAAGTCATCGCACAAAGAGAAGTGGTGGCTGAGTTATCTCTGATCAGAGATGTTTTTTGAAAAAGTCTGTCATCATTCTAAAATATTTTTCGATCATCACCCCGGGGCCATGACCGCCTCCT
>DATGXN010000357.1:0-17668 GCA_035298945.1 Chitinophagaceae bacterium
ATGTGAATAAAATTTCATAAAAAAATTTTCCAGTTAGAAAAAATTATTTTTAATATTGTGGAGGGAAATTTATTTCCCGGACTTACTAACCCATCCATATAATAAAGCTCAGTGCGAACTGAGCTTTCTTATTTTAGCAACATATTTTACCACAAGGCTTAGTTTTCCTACCTTACTTCTTTAACAAAATATACTTTGATATGCTCAAATCCATGACTGGATATGGAAGATCGGAACAGGCTGTGCAGGACAAAATTTTTCTCATTGAGATCAGGTCACTGAATGGAAAGCAGTTTGAGATCCTCTTGAAACTTCCGCAGTTGCTGAAACCCTATGAATTCGAGATCCGGAATATACTTTCCTCTTCGCTCATTCGTGGAAGTGTTGAATGCATTATTACGCTGAAGCAGAACGGCGCTGCAAAGCCTGTTACCATCAACACGGAACTTGCAAAATCGTATTACCAGCCACTGGCCAGTCTTTCAAAAGAACTTGGCCTTGACCCTTCACATATCCTAAGCAGCCTGATCAAACTGCCCGAAGTAGTAACGCCAAACACTGAAGTGCTTTCGGACAATGAATTTGAACAATTCAAATCGGTGCTGAATGAGGCTATTTCAAATATCGATAACCACAGGGTGGAAGAAGGCAAAGCACTGGAAGAGGATCTGCTGCTCAGGATCAATAATATTGTCATGTACCAGGACAAACTGAAAGAACTGGAACCCCTGCGCAAAAAGAAGATCCGGGAGAACATCACCAAGGTGCTTGAGGAGAATGTTGGGAAAGACAGTTTCGATACCAACAGGCTGGAACAGGAACTGGTATACTATATCGAGAAGATCGATATCACCGAGGAACAGGTCCGCCTCCAGAATCATTGCAACTATTTTAAGGATATCCTGAATGAGCCCGACGATGCCAAAGGCAAAAAACTCTCCTTTGTACTCCAGGAGGTAGGCAGGGAGATCAACACCACCGGGGCCAAAGCCTACGATTCTGCCATCCAGAAATTTGTGGTACTGATGAAGGATGAGCTGGAGAAGGCGAAGGAGCAGGTGCTGAATGTATTATAACGCAGAGACGCAGAGAGGGACACGGAGACACGGAGAGGGACACGGAGACACGGAGGGAAAAAATCTGCAACCTGTAACCTGGAACCTGTAACCTGAATCTGCTGCCTGAACTATTATCTTTGTAGCAAAATCAACAAACATTGAAGTTTACGCTCGCTTTCATATTATCTGTCGTTTTACTTTCATCCTGTATCCAGACCGGTTTATTTGAAAAGAATGTAACCATGAAAGACCATGCCTGGAATGCCTCTTTCAAACCCACCATTTCGTTTGAGATAACAGATACCGTTTCTGCCTATAATGTATTCTTCGTGGTAAGGCATACCGATGCTTTCCATTATAATAACCTCTGGGTGAAGGTCAGGAGCAAGGGCCCGGGCGATTCAACAGCCAACGCCCAGCAGTTCGACCTCCCCCTGGCTTCGCAGAATAAATGGACGGGAACAGGTATGGACGATATTTTCGAACACCGCATCCTTCTTTCAAAAAGGCCGATCAGGTTTCCGCGTGCAGGACTATATGAATTCACCATCGAACACATCATGCGGGAGAACCCCCTGGGAGAGATCATGAATGTGGGGATAAGACTGGAAAAAACAGGTCAGCCATGAGCCTGGCTTCATTCTATAAAAAGAATAAACTCGCCATCGCCACCTGGGCATACTGGATCCTTCTTCTTTATATCATCGCTGCCCTGATCTGGTGGTTCGTGGAACTGAACCAGCAGAACAATGAAATGTACCTGTTCAAAAAAGAACTGCTTTCTCCCCAGGATCCCAATTACCAGGTGAAACTCAATTTCATTGAAGAGGAACAAAAAACAAATGTGACCCAGTACCTGGGTGAGGGCATCACATTTTTTGCATTGATGGTACTGGGCGCCATCTATGTTTACCGGGCAGTAAGAAGGCAGATCAGGCTGAATGAACAACAACAGAATTTTATGATGGCCGTCACCCATGAACTTAAAACGCCCATAGCCATCACCAGGCTGAACCTGGAAACTCTTCAGAAAAGAAAGCTGGACAGTGCACAACAGGAAAAGATCATCGATATAAGTTTGCAGGAAAATGCAAGACTGAACGATCTCTGTGAAAATATACTCCTGGTGACCAGGATGGATTCCGGGCATTACATGTTACACCCCGAACAACTTGATCTTAGTGCATTACTGCACTCGTCGGTATCCAACCTCAGGGCCAGGTTCCCAAAAAGAGAGATCAAAGAACAGATCAGTGCCGGGACCAGTTTCACCGGCGATGCGCTTCTGATCCAGTTATTATTCAATAACCTGATCGAAAACGCTATCAAGTATTCCCCCGCAGATAAAGCCGTTGAAGTCAGATTGAAAAATGAAGGCGGCAGAATAAGGTTTGAGCTCATCGACCAGGGCATCGGAATTCCGGATGCAGAGAAAAAAAGGGTGTTCCAGAAATTCTACCGGTCAGGACATGAGAACACCCGGTCAACCAAGGGAACTGGCTTGGGACTTTACCTTTCCCAGAAAATTGCAGAAGACCATAATACAGCAATTGAGATAAGCGATAATCACCCAACCGGAAGTATTTTTACCATTGAATTTTAAATCATGGCTGAGCATTCTAAACCATCCATTCTGATAGTTGAAGACGAAGAGAACCTTAGAGAGGCGCTCAAACTCAATCTTGAACTGGAAGGCTACGAAGTCTCCATGGCTGGAACCGGGCTGGAAGCGCTTAAAAAACTTGAAAATGAATTCTTCGACCTGGTGATCATGGACATCATGCTTCCGGAGGTTGACGGCATTAGTGTTACGGAAACGGTTCGTCTTCAGAATAATGATGTACCCATCCTCATCGTAAGTGCAAAAAGCAGTAGTGCAGACCGGGTACTGGGTCTTAAAAAAGGCGCCGATGATTATCTTATCAAGCCATTCAACCTTGAAGAACTTTTCCTGCGCGTGCAAAAACTGATTGAGAAGAACAAGCGGATCAATACCGGCTCTTCGATAAGCAGTTATGATTTCGGAGGTAACCATATTGATTTTAAGGCCCAACAAGCGCGTAATTTCCGGGGTGAGCAGATAGAGCTCAGTAAGAAGGAAGTGATGCTTCTTAAGCTTCTGATCGAGAATAAGAACGAAGTAGTGTCGAGGGAGAAGATACTTCAGTCGGTCTGGGGTTACCAGGTATTTCCCACTACCAGGACCATCGACAATTTCATTCTTAGTTTCAGGAAATATTTTGAGCAGGATTCCCGTAATCCCCAATTTTTCCATTCCGCGCGCGGGGTAGGCTATAAGTATTCAGAATGATCAGCAGATCAGCTTTTCAATTCTTGCCAGGTCATCCACCATCTTGGATTCCATTACAAACGGTGTGTACATAGCCAGGGTGGCGTCTTCTTTTAACGACCTGATATCAGAGATCATGTCCGGATCAACTCCTTTGGCCAAAAGTTCTTTTTCCCAGTTACCCGAGAAATCAACTTTGTATTTTTTCCGCATGCAGTCGCCCATGATCAGGCCCAACTGACTATAAAATTCCTTCGGATCTCCTTTTTCAAATGCTTCGCGAATGCTGTTCATAGGATCTGCTTCAGTTGCATTTTCAGAAGGTTCGGTGGCGGGAATAACCGTCGCTGGTTTTTGCACTGCCGGCTTCTGGTAGGTTCTCCGTAACAGTATGTAAATGCTTCCTGCAACAATCGCCAGGGCCACCAGGGAAATGATCCATTTCCAGGCTTCGCCGGGCTGCGGCTCGCGGGCTGCATCGATTTCCGCGGAAGGACTGATTCGCACGGCGGGTTCCACATGCAGTTTCAGAGAATCAGAGCGGGCGATTGCATATTTATGAGATATGGGATCGAAATAATGGAGATCCACCGCAGGTATCACAAAATCTCCTTCTTTCTGAACAGTAAAAGGAATATTGAACACCTTGGCACCGGAAATAGGACTGGTGAATTTTGAAAAATATTCCTGCACGGTAGTTTCGTAGGGTTCGGCAGTAGCAGGCCAGTTCACAGCAGGTGCCGCCAGCATGGGGAAATTGCCTTTGCCCGAAATTTTCACCACCAGGTTGACGAGGTCATTCTTATGAACTACCGGATTGGATAAAAATGTTCTGACCTCAAAATTACCAACAGCGCCATTGAAATCCGGATCCCGTTCCTCGGGAAGCGGTTTTACATCTACAGCTACCGGGGCGCTGCTTAACAACACTTTCTCCCTTACCACCGCTTCATCCTCCGTTCCTTCGGCAAGATTTTTCATGATCCTTGGAAGCGCAATACCCGATTGAAGATGTTCTGCTTTTATGAAAGTCAGCGTATTCTCCACTTCAACCGGATCGAGCTCAATATTGCCCGACTGCAAAGGATACAATTGCACTTTGCGTAAGAGGTATACATTATACTCACGGCCCTGGAATGATTCACGGATCGGCTCTTCAGATTCAGGGTTGATCATATCGTACACACTGAAGCCATTGAAAGAAGGTCGTTTTGTCACTTTGGACTCCGATCTTAACCTTGTATAGAGTTTATAGGTTGCCACAACGGGTTCTCCTTCATAACAGGTTTTTTTGTCAACATCCAGCTTCACGAAAATATTGTTACGCAGTTTGTCTGCCACCGTCTCCCCTTTCCGCATCACCAGTTCTGAAGCAAAATCCTGGTTCTCGGAAAGTCCTGGTATCATGGATGCTCCCACATCCACCGATAAAGAATTGGATCGATATAGTTTGCCATCGATACGGGCCGTGGCAAAAGGGATGATCAGCCTGCCTTCTCTCGCAGGCTTAAGCAGGAAACTGAATGCAACATATTCTTTCAGTTCGCCGTTCTCCATATTCCAACCCGCGGTTTGATCGGGACCTTCAACAACATCGAAACTTTTGAAATCCGGGGGGATGAACTGAGAGACTTTCCTGCTGTTTTCGATCAGGTACTGGACATGGACAAAATCCTGCATGCTGATCCGGGTGGCGCTTACCTGTACAGTGAACCTGATATCATCTGCAATGGCAGCTGAGCAGGTGAGAACCAACAGAACAACGATGTATATGGTTTTGCGCACGATCTTAAGGGAAGATAAAATTACAATGCCCAACATTAAAGGTCGCCTAACTGAGGCCGAACTATGATATCTTCTACACAAGCGGTAGGAGACAGCGATGAGGCAGCAAAGATCATAGCCGATATATCTTTCACGTCCATGATCCTTTCCCGCTCCACAAATCCTTCCCAGGATTTGGTGAAGGTAGCGCCCGGATGTACGGAGGTTACCTTGATGCCGAAGGGTTTCATTTCTTCCCGGAGGTTTTTTGAAAATCCTTCCAATGCATATTTACTGATGCTGTAAGAACCGCCTGCGGGATAAGCTTTCAGTGCCGCGATCGAACACATATTGAAAATATGACCGCTCTTGCGTTTCATCATACGGGGAAGCAGCTTTCTGGTAAGATGGTATGCGGAGTAAAGATTCACTTCGATCATTTGTTCCAGGTAACCATCGGGTTCATTATAAACGCTTCCGGGAACAAAGTTGCCGGCATTATTCACCAGGATATCGATCTCATCGCAGGCTTCGAGAATGGCCTCGGCACATATAAAAACTTCCTCTTTTTTTGACAGGTCTGCATTGAAACTGGAGATGGAGCAATTGAATTTCTGCATGATCTCCTGTTGCCATGCCATCTGCTTATCCATGTTCCGCGATACCAGGTAAAGGTTGGCACCAGCTTCGGCAAATCTTTCAGCGATCGCCCTTCCGATCCCCTGGCTGGCCCCTGTGATTACTACATTCATATTGATCATTTAACCTTAATTGTTCAAAGCTATAGTATGTTTGCATCTTCAAAGCGGAATTCCCCCGATGAAGTATCAGCACGTATTTTTCGACCTTGACCACACACTCTGGGATTTTGAAACCAATTCCAGGGAGACACTGTACGATCTCTATCATGAACTGGAACTGGCATCCATGGGTATTACCAGTTTTGATCATTTTCACCATACCTACCATTACCATAACAATATATTCTGGGATAGGTTCCGTAAAGGATTTATAACCCGGGAAGAATTGAGATGGAAAAGGATGTGGCGGACCCTGCTGGACTATAAACTGGCCAATGAGCCCCTGGCCCGGCAGTTGAGTGAAAGATACCTGGAGATCCTGCCCACCAAAAAGAACCTGTTCCAGGATACCATCGAAGTATTGGACTACCTGAAGGAGAAAAAATACCCCCTGCACCTGATCACCAACGGTTTTGAAAAAACGCAGCATGCCAAACTACGCAATAGCAATATCGACCACTATTTCACACATGTGATCACCAGCGAAGCCGCAGGGATCATGAAACCGCATGCACCCATTTTTGAATTTGCTTTGAATACGGCAGGCGCTACAGCCAGCAGTTCAGTCATGATCGGTGATACCCTGGATGCAGACATTCAGGGTGGGAATAACGCGGGTATGGATACCGTTTATTTCAACCCGGCAGAACCGGCAGTTGGCGAGATCGTTCCAACTTATGTTATTCAAAATCTGGGGGAGCTGAAGAAAATACTATAATTAACGAGTCAGAGAGCCAGAAAGTCAGTGAGTCAGAATTAAAGGTCTGATTCTCTGTTTCAAGAAAATTAAATCTTTGCAAGTACAGTGATCCCGCCCTTTACATTATCCCCAAGCTTACAGGTCACCTGAGTGCCGGGAGGTAATAAAACATCTACCCTGCTGCCGAATTTAATAAATCCCATTTCGGCAGACTGGTTCACCTGCTGCCCAACTTTCAGATAGTTCACAATGCGCTTGGCCAATGCGCCGGCGATTTGTTTGACCAGGATCTCGCCACGATTATTTTTAATCACTACACTGTGACGCTCATTATCTGTAGAAGATTTAGGATCCCAGGCCACCAGGAATTTCCCTTTATGATGCTGGCTGTAGATCACTTCGCCACTCAGGGGATTCCGGTTCACGTGAACGTTAGCAGGACTCATAAATATGGAGATCTGAAGGCGCCTATCTTTAAAATATTCCGGATCAACGGTTTCTTCGATCACCACTACTTTTCCATCGCAGGGTGAGATAATACTATTCTCTTCCAGGGTCAGATCCCTGGCAGGGATCCTGAAAAAAGAGATCAGGAAAACAAACAGTCCTGTTGTTGCTATAAAAATTATCCAGGCCAGTACCGGAAACCCATAACTGATAAAAGTAAAATTCAGCAAGTTGAGCAGAACGTAAATGAAGCCACTCAGAGCAATAGTCTTATATCCTTCCTTGTGTATGGTCATTGCACAAAATTACTTAACAAATCGTCTATTTGGCGCAGTCAGCAGCTTAATCTTGATAGTCCTGGAGATTCTTTCTCAGGAACCTGAGGGCATTAGCCTGCATGATATTGTCGATGTCCTGTTCACTATATCCCCTCAACGAAAACAGGCCCGGCATATAGGCAAGATCAGCAATGGTTTCCAGGTCATAAGGACATTGCTCACGCCCGTAACCGCCATCGAGATCTGAACCGATCGAAACATGTAAACTATTCCCCGCGATCTGGCAGATATGATCTATATGATCAATCAGCTTCCCGATATTGCAGTGCATGTTCTCCGGAGTAGACTTGCCCCGCTCCCAGCCCGGAACAATCATCCAGGCATCAAATGCCGCACCGATCAGGGCTTCGCGGCTGATCAGCAATTTGATCTGGTCGTCATCAAATTGCCTGTTATGATCCACGATACTCCTGCAGTTATTATGGCTGGCCCAAACGGGGCCTTTAAATAAGTCAAGCGCCTGCCAGAAAGCATCATCACAAAGGTGGGTGCAATCCAGTATCATTTTCAATTCATCCATCCTCTTCAACAGATCCATCCCCGCCCGGCCCATTTTTCCGGTTGCATTTGTTCCGTTAGCATAACGCCCCGGACCATAATGCGCCGGACCTATGGCACGTAACCCATATGAATAAGCTATATCAAGATAACTTAGATCGATCAGCGAATCAGCCCCTTCAAGGCTTAAAATATAACCTATTGATTTTCTCATATCGCCTCCCTCCTCTCGCCTCTCGCCTGACTCATATCCTTCTTCCCAATACACCAAATGTTCCTCCAGGTCCTGCCTGTCTGTGATCTGCTTCATCTCACCCTGCGCTTCCATAACACGGTACCAGGCCAGCTGTGCCTGTGTCTGCGCCCATGCCTGTTCCGGCGATGCCCATCCCTGTAAATGACTGCCGGGCGCCACATACCTGCCGATCTGAGTAGCCACTAGCAGGCCCACACCACCTTTCCGCAGCGCATCCAGCGACACTGTGGCATTCCCGCGATCCGGCTTATCTGTTTTTCCTTCTTCCCTGGCATTAATAACGCTAACGGGCAACCGAAGATCCCGGTTCCACTCCATGGCGTTCATGGCCAAATCAAGATGTAAGTCAACTATCAAATTAATGTTTGGCTTTAATTAGCCAACTATCTTTCGCTTTATGATCAGTTACCGTCACCATATGCTGGTACATATTTACAGACGGGCAAATATGATAGGGCAGCACATACAAAACATCTCCCGGCTTGAAATCATAGCCCGAAGGCACTTCCGCAATCCCATGTTCTTCACTCTGGCTCACCAGTTTCAGATCAGGGGCATTCAGGAAATAGGCCCGCCTTGAAATATCATTTTCCGCAGCGATCGCTTTATGTCCCAGGTCAAGACAGATCCTCCCGGCAGACGGAATTGATATCACGCGGCAGATCACCAGTGCAGCCGGTTCAAAAGGCTGCTCCGCACATATATCGCCATAGCCTTTATCCCAGAAAACAAAGGTGCCAGGACTGCATTCCACACCCGGCCTTTTTGAATGGACAGAAAAACTGGGTGATCCCCCGGAAATGATCAAAGGTTCATCCAGGCCGGCATTCAGGATTCTTTTCACCAGCAATTCAACAATGTTGAATGCTTCATCGCAGTGCTGCTTTCTTGCTGAAAAATCAGCATCCCGGATATGACCGTCATATGCATGTAAACCACGCACATGTAATCCGGGCAATGTGTAGCATAAAGTATAGAGATCGAATGAACCGGCAGATATACCTGTTCTGTTCATGCCCACATTCAGGTCAATGAATACATCCAGCTTAATACCCAGCCGTTCAAATTCTGCACTTAATTGCTCGGCAACTGAAGGATGGTCAACAAGGCAAGAATACTTCGTGCCGGGATACTTGAGTATCAGTTCCGCGAGTTGCGAGACCCTTGGCCCTACGGGCTGGTAAGCCATTAAAGCGTCTTCCGCTTTTTCTTCTCCCAGCATCTCCCCTTCTTCAGCTGTAGCAAATTTGAATTTTTTGATACCCGCATTGATCATCATCCTAACTACTTCGGCAGTTTTATTGGTTTTGATATGCGGCCTCAATCTTTTGACATCACCCACCATTTCAATGGCCCGGCTGATATTGCTGGCCACACGTTCGGGATACACAACCATTTGAGGTGAGGGAACATCTTGTACATTATCGATCTGGAACCAGGGTTTCATGTTTTCAGTTTAATGAAGTTCAAACATGGCTTCTACTTCAACCGGTATACCATCGGGGAGTGAACCCATACCAACAGCGCTTCTTACACCGATGCCATTTTCTTCACCCCAAATTTCGGCAAAAAGTTCGCTGCAACCATTGATCACAAGCGGATGTTTCTCAAAATCAGGAACAGCATTCACAAATCCGAGTACCTTGATCACCCTTTTCACTTTGTCCAGGCTGCCCACATGTTTTCTTATGGAAGAAAGGATCAGCAGCCCAACCAGTCTTGCCATTTTCTTTGCCTCTTCTACATCCATATCCTGCCCCACTTTTCCTTTGATCCTGGTGAAATCAGCGCGCATAGGCACATGCCCTGATACATATAAATGATTGCCATCTATCAGGCAGGGTTTATAAATAGCTTTGGGAGTTGGTACTTCAGGCAATTCGATACCGAGGGCGGCGAGGTTTTGTTCGGGGGTCATAAATTAAAGTAAAAAGTAAAAAAATGAATCCCCATGAAGGTACCCAATTTTTGACTTTTGAATTTTGACTTTTGACTTATACAATAAGATCTAAAATCATAACTCCCGCCAAACCTACCACTGCCACTATGGTCTCCATCAACGACCATGACCGGATGGTCTGTTTGATCGTAAGATTGAAATATTCTTTGAACATCCAGAAACCTGAATCATTCACGTGAGAGAACATCAGGCTGCCAGCGCCTATGGAAAGCACCATGAGGTTGGGATTCACGGCTGTACCAGCTATCACAGGAGCAATGATACCGGCCGTGGTAAGTCCTGCTACCGTTGCTGAACCCATGGCCACCCTGATAGTGGCAGAAATGATCCAGCCCAGCAAAAGCGGGTTCATACTCAATCCTTTGAGCATTTGGGCAATATCATTGCTTACGCCACTGTCCGTAAATATTTGTTTCAGTGCACCCGCACCAGCCACAATGAGTAATATGATGGAAACATCTTTAACGGCATCCACATAAATATTCATCACCTGGGTCATATTGCGATAGGGCCTGATACCCAGGGCAAAGGTGGCAAATATCAAAGCGAGGAGCATCACGATCGAGGGCTCAGAAAAAAACTGCAAAAGGTTTTTAGCATTACCATCCAGCGTGTAGACGAGCGGGATGATAGTGGTTGCAGCAAGCATGATCACGGGTAATAAAGATGCCGTAAAACTCATGGCTGTGGAAGGAAGTTCTGATTCGGGGATGGGATCTTTCTGAAAGGTCCGGATAGGCTCGGCCTTGATATGTTTCAAAGTTTTAGCAAACACCGGCCCTGCCAGTATAATGGCTGGAACTGCAACTACAAAACCATACAGCAGGGTGAGCCCCATATTGGCATTGAACTGACCCACCAGTGCAGATGGAGCAGGATGGGGTGGAAGAAAACCGTGAGTAACCGAAAGTGCAGCGAGCATGGGAACGCCTACATATACCGCAGGCATTTTCAGTTGGTAGACGGCCGAAAAGATCAATGGTATCAGTAACACAAAACCTACATTATAGAATAGTGGTATGCCCACAATAAAACCTGTGATCATCAGGGCCCATTGGATCTTTGAAGGACCAAATGCCTTCATCAATACATTAGTGATTTTTTGTGCAGCTCCGGATTCTGCAACCAGTTTACCCAGCATGGCACCTAATGCGATCACGATCACCAGAGAACCCAGGGTATCGCCAATGCCTTTTTGCACTGACAGTGTGATCTTGCTCAGGGGAATACCCAGCATCAGGCCGGTAATAATGGCCACGATAAGAAATGCAAGGAAAGCGTTTATTTTTCCCCAGCTGATCAATAACACAAGCGAGAGAATGCAGATGATAACGATCAATACAGTCATAGCAGTTGTGCGGGATTTCTTTACATGAAAGCTACGGCATAAAGCCATACAAAAGGCACAGCAAACAAGAGGGAATCGAAACGGTCGAGAAACCCTCCATGGCCCGGCATGATGCTGCCGCTGTCTTTCACATTGGCCATCCGTTTCAGTTTACTTTCAAACAGATCCCCGAAAGTCCCGGCAACTGAAGAGATCAGGGAGATGGCGAGATAATGGACCCAGGATGCCTGGGCCAGGTAACCAACCAGCGACAGGATACCTACGCTCAGTATGATCCCACCAATAGTACCTTCCCAGGTTTTTTTAGGCGAGATTGTACTCAATGGGGTTTTCCCGATAAATGATCCCACTATGTAAGCCATGGTATCATTGATCCATATAGATCCAATTATGAGAAGGGGGACCAGGAAGCCGGTGTAAGCGGCAGTGGTAACGTTGATGTCGTAGAACACATTCTCCTTATCCGCCATTCGCCAGATATCGCCGCTCCTGATATGTATCATCAGGGCAAGGCTTATGGATAAATAGATCAGTCCTTTTAAGGAAGTCCAGATATTTCTAAGATTGATATTCCGGGAAAAAAGCAGTTCGGTGACCGGCAGTACAAATACCATGATCAGCACTAACCAGAATCCAAAAGCGGAAATAGATATGTTTCCGATCTTCCAGAAATCGGCGGTGGCAAACAAAAGCATGCCCTGCCCCGCAATGATCACCCCGTATTTATGAAAAGGACCTATCTCCTTATATTCAGGATTGATCTTAGCCATGAGCGACTGGTACTCTATCCAACAACCCCAATGGATAACCGAAAATAGGAGCAGGAACAGCCAGTGGCTGGTAAGCAATCCCGCAGCCATGATGGCCACAAAGATCGCTGCAGTACGAACGCGGGTTTTGAAAACAGGCCAGTTCATAGCCATATAAAGAGTTTATTAGGTCATCCATTTATCTTCCAGGGCAACGGTCTCTGCGGGCACCCTGGTTTTCCGGTCTTCCGCAGCATTTTTTTTGAAATAGGTGAACAGGAACACCAGCGCTACAATGCCTATCAGTCCCCACCACAAGGGATAAGTTTCGTTCATGGCATCCTCTACTGATTTGCCCTGCTTCTGATAAATATAAAGCTGTGTTACTACCATGGCATTCTGAAAGAAATGTCCGAGTATGGGTAACCATAAACTGCCGCTATAGTAAAAAAACAGGCCCAGGACCATCCCTAAGGCTACCCTGGGAAGAAATCCATAGAATGAAAGGTGAATGGCACTGAAAATTACACTAGTTACAATGATGGCCAGCCAGGGATTATTAGTGGTTCTTTGTAAAAGATTCTGGACGCCGCCCCTGAAAAACAACTCTTCGAAAATAGCAGGAGCCAAGGCCATAACCACCAGGGAGATCAGGTAATCGCCCAACCCCGTTATCCTGGATACGCCTTTGATCTGTTCTGCATAAGCGTCTTCCAGCTCCTTAAAATATGTTTCCAGGCCCTGGCCCAACGGGATCATTTTATTAAGCTCGCCCAATGCTCCCACTAATGGCAAACTGGCCACCATGATCAGTATGGTCATGATCACCTGTTTGGGAGAAAAATAAAAGTTGAAGCCCAATAGTTGATATGGCTTCTTACTCAATACATAAGCCGTGATCAGGGTTGGAACAAGAAAGGTGAAAAAGGTAGATACCAACTGCAGTACACGCAAAGCGTTGGTATATGCCGGATTGCCCATGTCTTTCTGAATGGAATACACGCTTTTGCCGGTCATCAGGGGCCATAATCCAATCGAAATAAGAGAGCCCAGGAATAGGCCGATTAAAACAGAACCGAATAAGATCAGCAATCCCCTGCCGTAAGATGTTCCTGGTCTTGAATGTATATCGTACATAATCAATTGCTTAGTTATTTTTCTACTAATTAGGCAGTTAGCCAATTGGCTAATTAGTACCTTTGCAGCCTCGTATATGCTAAAGATAGGCAAGATAATATTACCTGATTTCCCGCTGCTGCTGGCGCCCATGGAAGACGTGAGTGATCCCCCTTTCCGTGCCGTTTGTAAACAGAACGGGGCGGATCTGATGTTCTCCGAGTTCATCAGCTCCGAGGGGCTGATCAGGGATGCCATCAAAAGCAGGCAAAAGCTGGACATTTTTGAAGAAGAAAGGCCCGTGGGCATCCAGATCTTTGGAGGCGACGAAGAAGCCATGGCCATGAGTGCCAGGATTGTTGAAACCGTTCAGCCAGACCTGCTCGACATCAATTTTGGTTGCCCGGTGAAAAAAGTGGTCACTAAAGGGGCAGGTGCTGCCGTACTGAAAGATCTGGACCTGATGGTGAGGCTGACCTCTGCAGTGATCAAAAGCACCAATCTGCCGGTTACGGTAAAAACCAGACTGGGATGGGACCATGAGTCCATCAATATCATGGACGTTGCAGAAAGATTGCAGGATGTTGGCGTTCAGGCCCTCTCCATCCATGGTAGAACAAGATGCCAGTTGTATAAAGGCGATGCGGACTGGAGTTATATAGCCGAAGTAAAAAACAATCAGCGCATCAAAATACCCATATTCGGCAATGGTGATATTGACAGTCCGGAAAGAGCGATCGAATACCGGAACAGATACGGAGTTGACGGTATAATGATCGGCAGGGCCGCCATCGGCTATCCCTGGATCTTCAGGGAGATCAAACATTTTATCGCCACGGGTGAACACCTTTCCCCACCTACTATTGAAGAACGCATTGAAGTGATCAAAAAGCACTTATCCGGTTCCGTTAGTTGGAAAGGCCACATTGCCGGGATCAATGAAATGAAAAGGCATTATGCCAATTACCTGCATGGCCTTCCCGGTATCAAAGAATACAGGAATAAACTGGTGATCCTCAAAACAGTTGCCGAGATCGAGGAAGTATTGGAAGAAGTGAAAGAGAAATACAAGGATGTTCTGGCAGAACACTCACTACCCACTGCACAATTTGCCCAATAAAAAAACGCCACCCGGAGGCGGCGTTTTTTTCGGAGTCTTACGGGGCTCCTTGGTACTATTAAGTTAAATTAAATAATTGAATTCTAATACAAATATTTCAGCGCAGTAACATCGTTATTGTTGAATGGCCTGTTCTGCCCTGAACCTATACAGGCAAGCATAAATGAGCCAGCGTCAGGTCCGGATGGGGTGCCAGGGATAAGAACAGCACCTACTGTACTTGCACCTTCATTGGTAGCCGAGCCACCACAGCTATAGCTCCTGTCCATATAATCTGTATGGCGGAATCCGATACAATGGCCTAACTCATGGGCAATGATGGAAGCCACAGTGCTTTGAGGTTGGGTTCCGATAGCTCTAGCGTTTACTTTGACCTGATTATAAGGATCGCCTGCAGAAGTTGGGAAACCTGCAGAAGCCAGGTAACTTCCATTTCCTGACACAAGATTGATGTCTGCACCGCTGGCGACTCTTGAGAATGTTATAGCTAGGTTCTGGGCATTATACCTTCCAAGGGCTTCATCCAGTGCAGCAACATAAGATGACGGCAGCTTGTTGGAAATACTTACAGTGATTGCCCTTGGTAATGCAGTAACCAGATTATTAGTTCGATACTGCTCAGTTTGAGCGATGGTCAGCGTACCCCACTGTGGCTGTGTACGAAGATGATCATCATTAATGAAAATATCTCCCTCCACAACATAACCACCTTCTTCGCGGATCACTCCTTCAGTGGAGAAACCAGCTTTGCTGATAGCAGTTAATACGTCTTGAGAAACAGGTTCATTGGCAACAGGCGATTCTTGCTTTTGGCAAGAGAAAAGAGTCACTGCAATTGCAGCAAGGGAGAGTGTCTTTTTAAACATACACTTAAATTGTTTTCTATTGAGCGGATTATTCCGGCCAACAATATAGAAACTCGTCGATTAATTTTATAATGTTTGGAAAGGTTTTTTTTGACCCTTTTACAAAGGACTGACACTCAATATCCCCGGGTTTCAGTTAATACAGATAACTGAGAGCCGTTTTGTCATTATTATTGAAAGGCCTGTTCTCACCCCTGGAAATACAGGAAAGCATCCACGATTTAGCGTCCGGTCCGGTAGGCGTTCCTGGAATATGAATGGCACCCACAGAGCTCTCTCCTTCATTATAGGCTGATCCACCACAGCTATAGCTTCTGTCCATATAATCTGTATGCCTGTATCCTATGCAATGACCCATCTCATGGGATAAAATAGTGGCGAGGAAATTTGTTCCGGGGTCAGATCCCAGGTAGCGGCTGTTCACTTTAATCTGGGAATAAGGATCACCCTGCGAACTGGGGAATCCTGCTGAAGCTATATAATTCCCGTTGCCAACAACAATACTTATATCAGCTCCTGATGATACGCGCTCAAAAGTCAAAGAAAGATTTTCAGCATTATATCTCCTCACAGCTTCATCCAGACCTGCAATATAGGTTGATGGAAATCTACTGGATAAACTCACGGTCACATTCCTTTTTGCCCCAACCGATACAGTATTTGTTGTGTGATACTGTTCTGTATTAGCGATGGTTATTGTACCCCATCCGCCGTTCTTTCTTATATCCTGATCACTGATAAAAATATCTCCTTCAACTATATAGCCTCCCTCCTCTTTCATTACACCTTCTTTAGAAAAACCTGCACTTTCAATAGCGGATAGAACATTATCCGGGACCTTCTGGTCATTGACTGGCTGTTCATTTTTTGAACAGGAGAAAAGAATAACTGCGATTGCAGAAATGCACAAAATCTTTTTCATATCCTCATATTTAGTTAGTGAATTGTTGGTTCTATAAATTACTAATTAAAAAAATGATTTAACACCTTATACTATTAGAAAAAATCAGTCGCAGTTTCTCTATCTGATGATGAACGTGTAGCGAAGAACCCTGGCTTCTGCAGAGATCATCCTTACATGATACATGCCTGGCGGCAATGACGAAGTGGGTAGTTTCTGAACTTTTTCCGTGATGATCTTTTTCATCAACAGCCTCCCATAATTGTCGTAAATCAATGCGGTTTCATCGGCAGGCAAGTCAGAGAGAACAGAAATATCAGTTCCCCTGGGCGCAGGATTGGGATAAACTATATGTGTTTTATTATTGAGATAGTAGACGGTCTCCTGGTTGGAATAAACAATACTTCCGTCTTCCAGGTAAACCAGGGCCTGGTATATATTAAGTCCCTGTTTAAGCTGATCATCCCGGTATTCTATATTTGCAGATGTGGGAAGGTTTACTGTATAAAGGACTGCATTATTCAACGACAGTTTTCTCAGTTCCACTTTCTTCACCCTATACAAACTACCCAATACCAATTGCAGCAGCGCGGTATTGTCTGGCTGAAGATCAGCAAGGAAATTATTGATATAACAGCCTACATTTTGTTTGGTAAAATCAATGGCCGGCCCACGAAATGATTCCCGGCCGTTGATCACAGGGGCCACCGCAAAATAGGAACTTCCCGCCCTGGGCACAGTTGCAGAACTGTCTGCCGTCACCAACTGGACCTGCATTGAATCATAAACAAGCCTGTAGAGTTTGTAGGCCCCCGCCTGTTTGAGTTTATTCCAGTAATTCAGGATGGCAGTATCGCAAACATATCCGAACCTGTTCTGGACGCCAGGCGAAACAAGAGTATTACCCGTTTCAAACTGCGAGGGTCCAAACCTAATTCTCAGCTTCATTTCATAAGCACTGTCTGCCAACTGGACCGGGTATGATCCCGCATCCAGGGAAACATTATCACTCAATAACTCCCAGGCGCCATTGTTCCTGCTTATTTCCAGGCTAGCCGTTCCCGTTAGAGTGCTGCTCCACCTGCTGAGAATCCTGGTTCCCGCAACCAGTACATCATCACTATAGGGAAAATCCCATTCAAATTTGCCCCCTTCTTTAACCTGGTATGCAATGGCGAAAGATTGCGCAGGGGTTTTGAGTATGCCAGACTTCATTTTTACCACATACTGCCCTGGTAAAGGGTTGCTGATCGTTACCTGCTCAATATTATTCAGGGTATCTTTTCTTCTCTCCGCCGGCTTCTGCAGGGAATCGACAGAAGGATAAATACTCAGCACCCATGGATCGATGATCTCTCCGCCCGGCGTTTGCACCTGCAGATCCAGATCGTTGACCAGGGCCTTGGCCGTCCCAGATACAGCAGCAGGGTCGTTCCAGCTCACAGTCACCCTTAGTT
>DATGXN010000358.1:0-2189 GCA_035298945.1 Chitinophagaceae bacterium
AATCATGTCTGACATTGCAACAAGAGTTAAGAAGATCATTGTTGACAAATTAGGTGTTGATGAAGCAGAAGTAACTCCTGAAGCTTCATTCACGAATGATCTCGGTGCTGACTCCCTTGACACCGTAGAATTGATCATGGAATTTGAGAAGGAGTTCAACATATCTATACCGGACGAGCAGGCCGAAACTATCACAACTGTAGGTCAGGCTGTAGCTTACCTGGAGGAGCACGCAAAATAACTCCACGCCTATTGGTGAGGCTTACATATGAATTTAAAACGAGTTGTAGTTACAGGGATCGGCGCACTGACGCCAATTGGTAATACCGCTACAGAGTACTGGAACGGATTACTGGAAGGAAAGTCAGGCGCTGATTTCATTTCCCAGTTCGATGCTGCCAAGTTCAGAACCAGGTTCGCCTGCGAGGTGAAAGGTTTTGACCCGGTTGCCTATCTGGACAGGAAAGAAGCACGTAAGATCGACCGTTTTACACAATTCGGCCTGGTAGTAAGCGACGAGGCAGTCAGGGATGCAGGGTTCTCCAAAGAGACCGTGGATCCGGACCGTATCGGTGTCATCTTTTCAAGTGGTATTGGCGGATTGATCACTTTCCAGGAGGAGGTAATCAATTTTGCAAAAGGCGATGGGACTCCGCGTTTCAACCCGTTCTTCATTCCGAAAATGATCCTTGATATTGCCGCAGGACAGATATCCATGCGTCATGGTTTCAGGGGTCCTAATTTCGCAGTGGTCAGCGCATGCGCTTCGTCTACTCACGCTGTTATAGAAGCATTCAACTGGATACGCCTCGGTAAAGCCGACGCGATTCTTGCTGGTGGCAGTGAGGCCGTTATCTCTCAGTCAGGGGTTGCGGGTTTCAATGCTATGAAAGCTCTCAGCGAAAGAAACGACGATCCATCTACCGCATCAAGGCCATTCGACAAGGAAAGAGATGGATTTGTAATGGGTGAAGGTGCAGGTATGCTGGTTCTTGAAGAGCTGGAACATGCTATAGCGAGAGGTGCAAAGATCTATTGTGAGATCGGGGGTGGGGGCGCAACAGCAGATGCGCATCATATCACAGCTCCACATCCCGAGGGATTGGGCGCGCTGAATGTGATGAGGCAAACGCTGGCTGATGCCAACATGACGGCCGATGAGATCGATTACATCAACGTGCATGGTACCTCAACACCGTTGGGTGATATAGCTGAAACAAAGGCTATCCTGAACGTTTTCGGAGAACATGCATACAAACTCAACATCAGCTCTACCAAATCGATGACCGGGCATTTGCTTGGTGCAGCCGGAGCTATTGAAGCGATTGCCTGCGTTTACTCCGTTGTTCATGATATTGTACCGCCTACGATCAACCACTTCACCGATGATCCCGAACTGGATCCGGGACTCAATTTTACTTTCCATAAACCTCAGTCCAGGACTGTCAGGGCGGCGTTGAGCAATACTTTCGGTTTCGGAGGGCATAACGCATCGGTTATTGTTAAGAAATACATTTCCTAGTAAAAAGTGAAAAGTCAAAAGTAAAAATCCAGAGGCCTGACTTTATTCCTTTTTTACTTTTAACTTTTTGCTTTAAATTATTTCCGTGCATTTCTGGTTTCATTATCTCAGGATAGACAAAGCCAACAGGGCCTATTACAGGCAGCTGTGCAATGTTCTTGGCTTCGCGCCAGGCAGGCTGAATCTGTACACTACAGCCCTGAGCCATCGTTCTATCAGGGAACATGCTGAAGATAATAACGAGAGACTCGAATACCTCGGCGATGCCGTACTGAGCGGAATAGTGGCCGATTATCTTTTCAAACGTTATCCATATAAAGGCGAAGGGTTTCTCACCGAAATGAGAAGCAAAATGGTGAACCGCCAGACGCTGAATGAAATCGCCATTAAAATGGGCCTGAAAAAGATCACCTTATACAATCGAAACGACAGTTCACTTAAGATCAGCCAGATCTTTGGTAATACACTGGAAGCGCTGGTTGGCGCGATCTATCTCGATAAAGGATATGATAAAACCAAACACTGGGTGTACAAACGCATAGTTACACCTCATATGTTCGTAGATGATCTCGAGATCCTGGAGATCAATCACAAGAACAGGCTCTATGGCTGGGCCAATAAGAACGGTAAAGTGCTGGAGTTTGAAACCCTTGAGGAAAAAATGGAA
>DATGXN010000359.1:0-4402 GCA_035298945.1 Chitinophagaceae bacterium
GCATCATTCGTGGTTGTTCAATTATTCAGGCAAACCCTGGTTGACCCAGCAATGGACAAGGATCATCGCTGATGAGTTCTATGGGGCAGAACCTCTGCATGGTTATGGGTTTGGGCAAGATGAAGACCAGGGCCAGTTAGGGGCCTGGTATGTAATGGCAGCGTTAGGTCTGTTCGATGTACAGGGACATGCAGCCATGAACCCGACATTTCAGTTCGGCAGTCCTTTATTCGATAAGGTCACCATTCAACTCGATCCGAAATATTATTCAGGTAAAAGCCTGGTGATCCAGACCAGGAACAACTCAAAACAGAATATGTATATCCAGTCTGCCTCATTCAATAATAAGAAAATAGACAACTGCTGGATAGACAGGAAGCTGCTCACTAACGGAGGAGTTTTAATGTTTGACATGGGTCCGCAACCCAATACAACCTGGGGTATAGGCTCGCCTCCGCCTTCTATGAGTACAGACAAATGAACTGCAATCTTTTAATTTTAATACGATAATTGAAACATGAAGAAATATTATACGTTGATGTTGCTGCTGCTGCCTGCGTTAACTGCCTTGGCCCAGGCAAATAAAACTGCCAGTAAAGAACTCGCAGGAAAAATAAAAAGCGATCCCTATTTTCCTTTTGTAAAAACCAAGGCGCTTGAAGTGATGAAAGCTGGTTTTAATGCGGGTGATGGTTATCGCGAAGTTTGGATCCGGGATTATAACACATTTATCGAATTGGCGGCCCAGGTTAATACTAAAGAAGTTCTGAAAGAAAATCTCCTGGTTTTTTTCCGGATGCAGGGTGGTGACGGGAATATCATTGACGGATTCACGCCGGCAGAAAAGATCAGCAAAGGAGAAACCGATTTTTCCTATTCAAAACTTGAACCCCGCTATGCAGGACATAAGAACACAGTAGAAACTGACCAGGAGACTTCGCTGGTACAATCGGTGTACAAATACATCAAGCTGACTGGAGACAGATCAATTTTGAATGAGAACATCGGTGGAACCACGGTGAGCGAAAGACTGAGCTGGGCAATGGAGTTTCTGATAAATAAGAGGTTCAATGCTAAATACGGATTGATCATTGGGGCCACAACGGCTGACTGGGGAGATGTTCAGCCGGAACATGGTTGGGGTGTGGATCTGGACAGCAATACACATTACGCCATTGATATTTATGACAATGCGATGTTCATTATTGCTTTGGATAATTTGATCGAAATGATCCCTGCTGCAAAGCAGAAATGGGGTCCTGTAAAAGATGCGGTTGCAAAGAACTGCAGGAAGCATCTTTGGGATAATAAGCAACAAAAATTCATTCCCCATATCTACCTGAATGGTTCTCCTTTTCCTGCTGATTTTGATGAAAACAAGATCTATTATTTCGGCGGGACTGCCATTGCCATTGAAGCCGGGTTATTGAATAAAGATGAGATAAAAGCCTCCCTGGATGAGATGATCAAAAGAGTAAAACAGGCAGGGGCTGCTTCTATCGGGCTTACACTTTATCCGCCTTATCCGGATGGTTTTTTTGCCAATAAGATCATGAACCCTGTTTACAGTTACCAGAACGGCGGGGACTGGACCTGGTTTGGGGGGAGGATGGTGCAGCAATTGATCATATACGGATTTTTGGATGAGGCCTACGAGCAGATTCAACCCATGGTAAAGCGGGTAAAAGATAACAACGGGTTTTACGAGTGGTATTCGGTGGATAATAAACCAAGAGGATCAGGGACGTTCAGGGGTGAAGCCGGGGTTTTATATACAGCTATTCTGATGTTTGAAAAGCTGGCCCAAAAATGAAATTGAAAATATAAAACGGATCTGATGTTTACAGAAGAGCATATCGCCGCCCTTGTAGAAGAATATTACGGAAGGCAGGTTGTTGCCAGGGCGCTGACAGGCGAGTATGATTTCAATTTTATGCTGCAGGGCGATGACGGCAAGAGATACATTTTGAAAATTTCTGATGATAAGCAGGGATATTTTTTCATTGATGCCCAGGTGCAAATTTTAAACCACCTGGTAAAAAAAGACATCGCCCCGTTTTTCAATCATCATATTAAGTCTTTAGATGGGAAAGACTTAATTGTACTGGAGGCCGCAGAAAAAAAATATTATATGCGCCTGCTGAATTTTTTGGAAGGCGATTTCTGGATGAATCTTGCGCATCGGTCAGATGCATTGCATATTGATTTTGGTCAATTTTTAGGAAAGATGGACAGGGCACTGCAGGATTTTTCCCATCCTGCCATGCATCGTCACTATTTGTGGGATATCAGCAGTGCGATGGATGCAAACAGGAAGTTGCATTATATCAGAAACCATGAGCGCAGGAGGATAGCTGGTTATTTCCTTTTGCAGTTTGAAACAGAAGTGTTGCCACATATATCATCATTGCGTCATGCCTATGCGCACCACGACGCCAATGATACCAACGTGCTTGTAATAGGAGATAAAGTATCCGGCCTGATTGATTTCGGAGATATGGTTCATACTGCACTCATCAACAATGTGGCAGTGGCTTGTACCTATGCCATGATGAATCATGATAACCCGTTACAGGCAGCTACACTCATTGTTAAGGGATATCATCATGTTTATCCGTTAATGGAGCAGGAACTAGACTTGTTGTATTACCTTATTGCGGCAAGGCTCTGCATCAGTGTAACACAATCGGCGTACAATGCATCTATAGAAACCAATAATGAACACCATTTTATTTCTGAAAAGCCAGCCTGGGATCTATTGTATAAATTCATTCGCATAAACCCTGTAAAGGCCCAGGATGAATTCAGAAAGATTTGCGGGTTTAAAGGGTCGATTGATCAGTCAGATTATTCAGAGCTGTTACTAGAAAGAAAAGAGTATATAGGCCGTAACTTAAGCATCAGTTACAAAGAGAAAATAAAAATCGTTAAGGGCGCTCTGCAGTATTTGTACGATGATAAAGGAAATACTTATGTAGACTGCGTAAATAACCCATCGCATGTAGGTCACTGCCATCCTGTGGTAGTTAAGCGAATGCAAAGGCAAATTGCAACACTTAATACCAACACGCGTTACCTGAATGATCACATGATGGAATATGCAAAAAGGCTTACGGCAACACTTCCGCCATCTTTAAGCGTATGTTATTTCACCAACAGCGGAAGCGAGGCCAATGACCTGGCAGTGAGGATGGCAAGGCATTATACTAAGCAGAAAGACATCATTGTCCTGGATCATGCATATCATGGCACCTCCACTGTGGCGATGGAAATGAGTCCTTATAAATTTGATGGCAAAGGTGGTTTTGGAAAAATGCCATGGATACACAAGGCAATGAACCCGGATATGTATCGGGGACCTTATAGATATGGTGATGCAGATGCCGGGAAAAAATATGCCGATGATGTGCAGCGAATTATTGAGGAATTGAGAAAATCAGGGAAAGCCCCTGCCGTTTTTATTTGCGAGACTTTGTTGGGTGTGGGAGGGCAGATTCCATTGCCGCCGGGCTATTTAAAAGAAGCATATCAGTTCGTGAGAGCGGCAGGCGGTGTTTGTATTGCCGATGAAGTACAGGTTGGTTTTGGAAGAGTGGGAGATAAATTCTGGGGCTTTGAATTGCAGGATGTAGTTCCGGATATAGTAGTCATGGGCAAGCCAATTGGCAATGGTCACCCTTTAGCGGCTGTTGTTGTCACCAATGAAATTGCAGATGCATTTAATAACGGGATGGAGTACTTTAACACCTTTGGTGGCAACCCGGTTTCGATGGCAACTGGTCTTGCTGTGCTGGATGTTATTCAGGGGGAGGATATGCAACGCCATGCAAAGGAAACCGGGGAATATTTAATGGAGGGGTTAAAAAAATTAATGAATAAATATCCCCTGATCAGTGATGTACGTGGGCATGGATTGTTTATCGGGGCAGAGATGGTTACCAATAGGGAAACGCTGGAGCCGGCTGTACCTGAAATAGATGCAGTAGTGGAAATGGTTAAGGCAAGAGGGTATTTACTGAGTACCGATGGGCCGCTGCATAACGTCATAAAAATAAAACCCCCTATGCCATTCAATAAGCAGAATGCAGATGAGCTGGTACATTATTTAGATGAAGCATTGGGTGCATTATGAATTCACCAGGCGGGTGCGGTCGTAAAAGCCATAACTGAACGGTTTCAACAAAAAATAAGGGCAAATCGAAGATC
This sequence comes from Chitinophagaceae bacterium, assembly GCA_035298945.1. GTDB lineage: Bacteria > Bacteroidota > Bacteroidia > Chitinophagales > Chitinophagaceae > Pollutibacter. The sequence continues at coordinate 4,207 of DATGXN010000359.1, forward strand.
AATCGATTTGCCCATTTTTGTTGCCCGACCTGGATTCGAACCAAGACAAACTGAACCAAAATCAGTTGTACTGCCATTATACTATCGGGCATCCTTTCCCCGCAGGGGATGCAAAAATAAGAGAATTCCTGAAATGCTCCAAAATTCCGGCCGGGAATGGCCAAAAAATGCGTTGGCAGAAGGTTTGCATACGGTT
>DATGXN010000360.1:0-14877 GCA_035298945.1 Chitinophagaceae bacterium
CTCCCTGTCTCTGCGTCCCCCTCCCTGTCTCCGCGTCCCCCTCCGTGTCTCTGTGTTCCCCTCCGTGTCCCCCATAATTAACAACCTGTTCTTATGTATTTTCCGAACTTGCTGCATCAGAAAAGAAAGATGTAAAGACGAACCGTATGATCAGAATTATAACATTTGTACTGGCAATTCTCACTGTTTCTCTAACTATGGCACAAACACCCACCAACTACACTGAAAAATGGAAAAAAGTTAAAGACCTCCTTAATAATCGTGGACTTACCAAAACCGCCATTGCCGAAATAGAAAAGATCTACCAACTGGCAAAAAAAGAAAACCAGGAAGCCCAACAGGTGAAAGCGTTGATCTACCTGGCGGAGTATGGAGAAAACCTGGATGAGGCGGGTGAAATCAACGGCATCAAAAAACTGGAAGATGAACTGAAGCTCTCCAAAGCGCCGGTGAGGCAAATCTTACATTCCATACTTGCCGGTCGTTATTACAATTATTTCCAGGAGAACAGGTGGAGACTTTATAACAGAACAGCAATACCCTCCCAGACCGGTGGCAATATAGATACCTGGGGCATCGAGGAGCTCCATCAAAAGATCGCCTTTCACTATAAAAATTCACTTTCAGAAAAAACGCTTTTACAAAAAACTGCGCTCTCATCCTATGAACCCCTGATCAATAAAGGCAATGCAAGAAACCTAAGGCCTACCCTGTTCGATATGTTGGCTCACCAGGCCTTGGATTATTTCAGGAACGATGAACGCGACCTGAAAAAGCCGGCTTACCATTTTACCATAGACGATGCAAAAGCCTTTGCAACCTCCGGCATTTTCATCAACACGGATTTTGCCACCAGTGACACATCCTCACTATATCACGAGGCTCTCCTGATCTACCAGCAACTTCTTGCTTTTCACCTGAATGACCGTGATCCCACTGCACTCATCGATGCCGATCTTGAAAGGCTGGATTTCATGTATGCAGCAAGCGTCCTGGAAAACAAGGACAAATTATATAACGATGCGCTGCAGACAATTCAGAAAAAATATCCCACCCATCCCTACGGTGCATTAGCCGCTGTCATCAGGCTGGAGAACTTACATACCGCCGCCATGAACTACCGTCCGGGCATAAGCGATCCTGCTCTCAGGTATGCCCTGGTTGATATCCGAAAAGAACTGGAGCAGGCTTCCGGGAAATTTCCTGGCACTGAAGCCGATGCAAGAACAAAGAACTTGTTGACGATCATCCTGGATCAAAGTATAGGTGCAAAAACTGAACTGGTCAACGTCCCCGGCAAGCCATTTCTATCCCTGGTGAATTTTCGCAACCTCAATACATTCTATTACCGTATAATCCGGGTGGACGACCAGGAAAAAATCAGGGTCGGAACCTACGAGACGTACTGGAATAAACTGGTGAACATAAAACCGGAAAAACAGGTCAAACAGGCTTTACCCCTGGCTGAAGATCATAGGGAACACAGCGTGGAGATCAAAATTGACGCGCTGCCCCTGGGTGAATATGCACTGCTCTGCAGCGCAAATGAAAATTTTTCACTGACCAACAACCATCTTACCATACAATTCTTCCATGTTAGCCAGATCTCTTATATCAATAAGGGTGAGAATTATTTTATCCTGAACAGGGAAACCGGTGAGCCCATTCAAGGCGCAGAAGTCAGGGTCATGGAGCAGAAATATGATAACATCCAGTCGCGCGTGGTATATAAGCAATTGACAACTTCGAAGTCTAACAACGACGGCTACCTGAAATTGACATTCCCCAACAATATCAACAGGTATGCCCTTGATGTCAACTGGAAGCAAGACCGCCTGTTTACCAGGAGAACAGATTATTACGTTGTTTATAATCCCGATGAATCCCGGCAAAAAGACGAAATATTCACTTCCATCTTTACAGACAGGTCTATCTATCGCCCGGGGCAGACCGTCTATTTCAAAGGGATCAGGATCAGCAGGAACAGGAAAGAGAACAGAAGCTCCGTAGTTGCAGGGCAAAAAACTATAGTTTCACTGTATGATGCCAACGGTCAGAAAAAAGATTCTCTTTCCCTCATCACAAACGAATACGGATCCTACAACGGCCAGTTCCACATACCTGAAAACCTGCTGACAGGTATTTTTTCATTGCGGGATGATAGCGGAAACGCATACGCCCAATTCAGTGTGGAGGAATACAAGAGGCCAACTTTCGAAATCGTTTTCGACCCAATGACTGGAAGTTATCGGTTGAACGACACCCTCCCCGTGACTGGCACAGTTGCTGGTTATGCAGGCAATACCCTCAACGACGCAGCTGTGAAATACCGGGTGGTGAGAAGAACTAATTTCCCATGGCCATGGAGATTCAATATCTGGCCTCCCGACAATGAAGAAATGGAAATTGCCAATGGCACAACCACCACCGACGAGAAAGGTAAATTCCGAATCCCATTCAAAGCCATCCCAGATCTGAAGGTTAACAGCAAACTGGAACCCAGGTTCAGGTATGAAGTAATTGTTGATGCAACGGATAATAGTGGCGAAACCAGGAGTGGAAGCAAATCACTGAACATCGGCTACAAGGCGGTTATCCTGGGTATTGAGATGAAAGAAGAATACATGCAGGACAGTCTGAAACAGATCCTTGTAAGCGCAAAGAATTTTGAATCTGTTTCACAGAAGATGAAAATAACGGTGAAGATCACAGAACTGGATGCCCCTTCACGCCTGTTGAAAAACAGGGTTTGGGATCTTCCAGATACCACCCTGATGTCGAAGACTGAATTTACCGGATACTTTCCCAATGATCCATACCTGAACGAAACAGATCCCACTGCGTGGAGTCGGAAAAAAGAGGTCCTGTCTATTACTGACAGCACAGGAACCATCAGTCTAAACAATGCATCACTTGCTCCCGGGTATTACCTGGTGGAGGTTCTGGGTAAAGACAAATTTGGTGAAGAAGTGAAAGACATGAAATATGTGAAGATCCTGAGCAACACAAAACCATTTCCTTCCTACACATGGAAAACCAGTGAAAGAATAGTTGCTGAGCCAGGAAAAACGGTAACCACATCAATAGGAACTTCCGCAGAACAGGTTTATGCCATACTGCAAAGAGACAAGAACGGCAATTCGGATGATGGAGATTACAAACTGATCAGGCTCAACAATTCCTGGTACGAGATCACTGTACCGGTGACAGAACAGGATCGGGGTGGATTCAGCATTATACATAGTTTTGTAAAACATAACCGCTTCTTCCAGGTGGTCCAGGAGATCGATGTTCCCTGGACAAATAAGAAACTTGATATCACGGTAGAAACTTACAGGGACAAATTACTCCCCGGATCAACAGAAACCTGGAAGGTAAAAATCAGGGGCAGTAAGGGAGAAAAGATCGCATCTGAGATGCTGACATCCATGTATGACGCATCATTAGATCAGTTCAAATTACATCAATGGATTCTTCCTAGCCTGTTTACTGAGCATACTGTAAATCTTTGGATATCTAATTCCAACTTTGCTACTGCCAATGAGGAATCGCATGTTGATGGAAAAGAATATGCCCAGTTCACCCAAAAACAGTACGACAGATTCATCTGGAATGATCTCAATTCTTATGAACTGAGGGCCGCACCTATTGCCATGAATGCTGCACCAGGTGCCCTGAACGAAACAGTCCAGGTCAAGATCAGGGGGAAATCGTCTGTGGCCGATACAGCTGCATACGCATTATCAGGCAAAGTTGCAGGAGTAGAAGTAACTGATGTAACCCAACCAGGGGGCGCACCTATTGATCCCCGGAGGAATTTTTCCGAAACGGCTTTTTTCTTACCCTCTCTCACCACCGATGAGAATGGTGATATCAGTTTCACATTCACTATGCCCGAATCGCTTACCAAATGGAAATGGCAGATGCTGGCGCATACCAAAGATCTGGCCACTGGCCTGGAGATCAGGAACATCATTACACAGAAAGACCTGATGATCCAGCCCAATATGCCGCGCTCCCTGCGTGAAGGTGATAAAATTCGTTTATCCGCCAGGGTGAGTAACCTGACTGACAAAGAAATGAGCGGCCAGGCCTTCCTGCAATTGATCGATCCAGAAACATCGAAGCCTGTTGATGGCTGGTTCCAGAATATATTCCCTTCTCAATATTTCACTGTCGATGCTCGTCAAACCGGGGCGGTACATTTTGAGATCCAGGTCCCTGCAAATTATAATAAGCCATTACAATACAGGGTACTTGCCCGTGCCGGTCAACAGACCGATGGTGAAGAAAACCTGATCGCGGTGTTATCCAACAGGATCCTGGTGACAGAATCCTTACCCATCATCATGAAAGGCAATGGCAGCAAGAACTACCAGCTTAAAGGTCTCACTGGCTCCGCGGGTTCCAATTCGATCTCGCATCAGAGTCTGACCGTAGAATACAGCACCAACCCGGCATGGTATGCGGTACTGGCCCTGCCCTACCTGATGGAGTATCCTTACGAATGTTCGGAGCAGAACTTTAATCGCTTTTATGCGAATGCCTTGGCTTCCATGACGGCTAACAGTTCACCTGCTATTCAAAAGATGTTTGAGCAATGGCGAACTACAGATACTGCAGCGTTGATCAGTAACCTGCTGAAAAATCAGGAGCTGAAGAATATCATTCTTGAACAAACACCATGGGTGTTGCAGGCGGCATCTGAATCCGAACAAAGGCGAAATATTGCCATGTTGTTTGATATGACGAGGTTGTCCAAAGAACTTTCGTCCAACCTGTCCAAACTCTCCGAAATGCAATTGGAAAACGGTGCGTTCCCCTGGTTCAAAGGAGGCAGGGACGACAGGTATATCACCCAATATATCTTGACAGGCATAGGTAGATTAGAAAAACTGAAAGCCATTCCGGCCAATGCTATGGACTATATTGAACAGGTCAGCGATAATGCGTTGGCCTATACTGATAAGAAGATCAAGGAAGATTATGATCTTCTTATAAAAAATAAAACCGACCTGAAGAAGAACAATCTCGGTCATCTGCAAGTGCAATACCTGTATCTGAGAAGTTTCTTTAAAGAACCAGTTCCCGCGGCAAGTAAAAAAGCATACGATTATTATTACAACCAGGCAAAGCAATACTGGGTTGGAAGAAATCTTGTCAATCAATCCATGATCGCATTGGTGATGAACCGGTCTGATAAGAAAGATGTAGCCGGAGCAATTATTAAATCGCTCAAAGAAAATTCCATAACTACAGAAGACCTGGGTATGTACTGGAAAACAAACAGCAGGGGGTATTACTGGTACCAATCTCCCATCGAAGCCCAGGCCCAGGTGATCGAAGCTTTTTCAGAGATCACAACGGATGGAGCCGCCATTGAGAACATGAAACTTTGGCTGCTTAACCAGAAAAGGGTTCAGAACTGGTCAACCACCAAGGCTACATCAGATGCCGTTTATGCATTTCTGAGAACGGGTAAGAGCATGCTGTCGAATGCACCTGATGCCGTGATTCAGATCGGCGATAAACAGATTGTTTCTTCTTCCGAAAAAATGGAAGCAGGTACCGGGTATTTCAAATCTGTAATACCTGGCAGTGCTGTAAAACCAACCATGGGGGATATCAAAGTTAAAGTGCAGGGCAACTCCGGATCAGGTATCAGTTGGGGTGCAGTGCACTGGCAGTATTTTGAAGACATGGATAAAGTCAAGACTGCAGCCACACCATTAACACTCAGCAGGGCATTTTATATTGAAAGAAACTCGGATAAAGGCCCTGTATTGATACCGATCAAAGAAGGCGATGAATTGAAAGTTGGCGACAAGATCAAAGTGAGGATCCAACTGAAGGCCGACCGGGATATGGAATATCTGCACCTGAAAGACCTTCGCCCTTCCGGAACGGAGCCGGTTAATGTAATCAGCAGTTTCAAATGGCAGGGCGGCCTGGGATACTATGAGGCTACCAGGGATGCCAGCACAGATTTCTTCTTCTCCTGGCTTCCAAAAGGAACCTGGGTGTTTGAATATCCCCTGTTCGTGACCCATTCGGGGGATTTTGCAGCTGGTATTTCCACCATAGAAAGCATGTATGCCCCTGAATTCAATGCTCATTCTGAAGGAAGGCGGATCGGAGTTGGCCAGGAGGGCCGGGAATAGCGCTAAATCTGTATTTTTGCGGCTTCTTAGCAAACAATGGATCACGAAAAAGTCTACTACATCCCGGCCCGGTTCAGAAGGGTTGAGAACATGCATATCCTGTTCTGGCTCATTAAGGATGCCTGTTGGGCCCTGAATTTCAAATACATGGCCCTGTTCATGATCATCCCCACCATGGGGGTAGCCATCATGATCACCTGGCAAACCCGGTACATTGTATCAGAATTTCTGCACAACCTGGCAGTCATACTCTGGATCGTTGCCAACTGTACCTGGATGATAGGTGAATTCTATGGCTGGGACGAGAACCTCGTGGGTCCATATGGGCTGAGACAATTTGCCCTGATCCCGTTCATTATGGGACTCCTGGTATTGTTTTACTACTATTTCGTTCTCTCGAGGAAAAAAGGCTTTAAAGAAAAAATGTTCCAACGAACTGAAGAGATCCTCGAAAAAGAACTTGAATCACAATAATATTTTTGACTTTTTACTTTTGAATTTTTACTTATGTACAGAACCCATACTTGTGGAGAATTAAGGATCGCAGATAAAGGAAAAGAGATTTCACTGGCCGGCTGGGTTCAAACGGTAAGGAAGTTCGGAGCTATCACGTTTGTTGATCTCCGCGACCGTTATGGGATCACTCAGCTGGTATTTTCAGAATCACTCAATAGCCAGCTTGATGCCCAACCCCTGGGCCGGGAGTTTGTTTTGCAGATCAATGGTACAGTGCTGGAACGCAGCAATAAGAATGCGAATATTCCTACAGGAGAGATCGAGATCGGTGTTTCTTCATTTGTGATACTGAATAAATCTGCAGTCCCTCCTTTCACTATCCAGGACGATACAGATGGCGGTGATGACCTCCGTATGAAGTACCGCTACCTGGATCTCCGCAGAAATGCAGTTAAGAAAAATCTTGAACTTCGCTATGCAGTCAATCGGGCTGCCAGGAACTATCTCCATGAAAACAATTTCATGGATATCGAAACGCCTTTCCTGATCAAATCTACGCCGGAAGGAGCCCGCGACTTTGTTGTTCCTTCGAGGATGAACCCCGGACAGTTCTATGCACTTCCCCAGTCGCCCCAGACTTTCAAGCAATTGCTGATGGTAAGTGGATACGACCGGTACTACCAGGTAGTGAAATGCTTCAGGGACGAGGATCTGAGGGCCGACAGGCAACCTGAATTCACGCAGATCGACTGTGAAATGAGTTTTGTAAAACAGGAAGATATCCTGAACATGTTTGAAGGCATGATCAAACATATTTTCAAAGCTGTAAAAGGAATCGATTATACAGAATCTGTTCAACGCATGACCTGGGAAGAAGCGATGTGGAATTATGGGAACGACAAACCTGATATCCGCTTCGGCATGAAAGTGCTGAATATCAAATCAGCCTTCACCCTGGGCGGCGAGATCGTTGCAAAAGGTGAACTGCTTGCAGGTTCTGAATTCTCAGTGTTCAACGATGCCGAAACCGTTGTAGCTATTGCTGTACCGGGCATAGCTGAATATACCAGGAAACAGGTGGACGAACTAACGGAGTGGGTTAAGCGCCCGCAGATCGGCATGAAAGGCCTGGTCTATATCAGGTATAATGCAGATGGCAGCGTAAAAAGCAGCGTAGATAAATTTTATACTGAAGCCCAGCTCCGTACGATTGCGGAAGCAGCAGGTGCAGGTAAAGGAGACATGGTATTTATCCTGGCCGGAGCGGAAGAAAGAACCCGGAAAGCCATCAGCGAACTGAGACTTGAAATGGGCGAAAGGCTTGGCTTCAGGAAGAACGATGAATTCAAACTCCTCTGGGTACTGGATTTCCCGCTATTTGAATACAGTGAAGAAGACAACCGGTGGGTGGCGCGTCACCATCCATTCACATCGCCCAAACCTGACCATATTGAAATAATGATCGGGAACAGCCCGGTGATCACTAACGCCACCGACTACCTGAAACACCCATATGCACAGATCAAGGCCAATGCCTATGATATGGTGCTGAATGGAAACGAGATCGGTGGCGGTTCCATCAGGATCTTCCAGCGTGAATTACAGGAAAAAATGTTTGACGCATTAGGGATGAGTAAGGAAGAAGCCATGCATAAATTCGGCTTCCTGCTGGGGGCTTTTGAATATGGTGCACCTCCGCATGGCGGTATTGCGTTTGGGTTCGACAGAACCTGTGCTATCCTCGGCGGATCTGAAAGTATCAGGGATTTCATTGCATTCCCGAAAAACAACAGCGGTCGTGATGTGATGCTGGATGCTCCCTCCACGATCGATCAGAAGCAACTTGATGAACTCGCTTTAAAGCTGGGATAGCCAAAAATAGATAGTAAGATAGTTAGATAGGGAGATAGAGAGAGAATGCTTTCTATCTCCCTATTTTTCTATCTGACTATCTTATTTACGTGACCAAACCTCATTAATTGGGTCTCCTTTGCTCGATTTCCCTGAATGATACCAGTCATTCTTATCCAGCTTACCATTAAAGCTAAGTGACATCCCCACCCTGCTGCTATCGCGTGAAAAAAATTCTATGTTCTCAGTGTAGATCCCGTCTTTGAAAGTGTAAGTACCGCCGCCGGTGCCAAAAAATTCCCCCGTTTCCGTATTGATCGCTGCCCATTGAAACCTTGTTGAAGAAAGGATCTTGATGGTCTTTCGCGGGCCGGAAGTATGAATAGGCGTCAGTTGTCCGTTTTGTTCACGTTGTGTTATGCGCCAGTTGCCGGCGAGGTTTTTAGTCCCATCATCGACTCTCTCGAAAACCATCGTAGTATCGCTATTCGTCAGGGAAAATTGATTACCCTCGATCTTGTAATCCACCTCGAATACCTTCCCTACATCGTCCTTAACGGCTGAATTGAATTCATTCACCCACTTGATCTTGTTCGGCGATACACTGGTCAGACGCGCACCATGTGTGGCATAGAATTCTTTTGTCGCCATGTTATAAAAAGCCGCTACCATGTAGTTATCAACAATTGTCATGGTGATAATCCCCTGATCCGTCTTTGCCTGCCAGGCTCCCTGGAGATTTCCTTGCGCAAACAGCAGTGTGGTAGACATCAGGATCACAGCTATAGAAACTATCGTCTTCTTCATATACTAATTTAAACAATAAAGATTATTTTGTTCTACAACCTTAAACTACATGACTGAAAGAGCAAAATTTTCAGGCAGGATAGGCTTTATCCTGGCTGCTGCTGGATCTGCAGTAGGCCTCGGTAATATCTGGCGCTTTCCTTACCTGGCGGGGAAGAATGGCGGGGCTTCTTTTCTCGTTATTTACCTGTTCTTCATCTTCTTTATTTGCTTCCCTATCATGGCAGCGGAGATCGCAATCGGTCGTAAAGCAGGGCTGAATGCATACGGATCTTATAAGAAGATCGGCGGTGGAAGCTGGGGCAGTGTGGGAATTCTGGGCATCCTGATAGGAATCCTGGTTTTATCATTTTACAATGTAGTGGCTGGTTGGGCATTCGGTTATTTCATCGAGATCGTTTTCGGCGATCTGCTGAGTGTGAAAGACTTCGGTACTCATTTCTCACAATATGTTGCTGATCCAAGTGACAACTTATTCTTCTCTTTGGGCTTCATGATACTTACAGCTCTGATCGTGTCGCAGGGCATTCAAAAAGGCATCGAAGTAGCCAATAAGATCATGATGCCCGGGCTATACATTTTACTCATCGCCCTTATTGTGTACAGCCTGACTTTACCCGGAGCTATGAAAGGCGTTGAATTTTACCTGGTCCCGGATCTCAGTGAAATCACCAGGCATACATTTCTGGATGGAGTGCGTCAGGCGTTTTTTTCACTGTCGCTGGGTATGGGAGCACTTTTAACATACGGCTCTTATTTGCATAAAGACCAGAACATTGTTTCCTCCGCAGCCATCATCACCATTGCAGATACCATGGTTGCATTTCTGGCGGGATTGATGGTATTTCCCCTGGTTTTTTCAGCAGGACAGTCTCCTGCCGAAGGGCCACCATTAGTGTTCATGATACTTCCCAAGATCTTTCAGGACATGGGGCCGATCCTGGGAAGAGTTGTGGGTGGATCATTTTTCCTGATGTTATGTTTTGCAGCCTTGACCTCCACGATCTCAATGTTGGAAGTCCCCACTGCTTATCTTGTAGATGAGAAAAAACTGCCCCGGAAAAAAACAGTCTGGACGCTGGCCACTGTTGTTTTTATCATGGGTTTGCCGAGTTTACTCAGCCAGGGAACGCAAGGCTTTGAAATGCTCAATAAACTCAGTTTTTACCATGGTCACGATTTCATGACGTTCATTTCTGATCTGGCAGACATGGGCCTGACCTTAAGCGGATTCTTGCTTTGCATCTTCGTTACTTACCGCTGGAAACTTTTCAACATGCATGAAGAATTGGCGATTGGAAGTCCGGGATACATGAGCTCCGGGTTGCACCATTTTATCAATATCAGTCTCAGGTTCATAAGCCCAATAGCCATGGGCATACTTTTTACCATGCTCATGCTGGAGAAGTTTTTCGGGCTGGACAATATTTTTTAGCGAAAGCCGGGCAAAAGCGCATAATCGTTAACTTCATAGCAAACGCAGTTTGCTATGATCAGACGACAATTTCTCAAAACCAGTGCCATGGCTGTTGCCGGCACCATGGTGCTGCCTGAATTGCTTAAGGCAGGTCCTACTTACCCAAAGAAACTGGTGGGTCTTCAATTGTATTCAGTCAGAGACGACATGGGTAAAGATCCCATGGGAACCCTGAAACAGTTATCGGATATGGGTTACCGTTATGCAGAACATGCCTGGTACCGTGAAAGAAAATTCTACGGATGGTCTGCCAAAGAATTCAAAAAAATACTTGACGATCTGGGGATCAAGATGCCGAGTGGCCATACCGTATTCAGGTCGTCACACTGGGACGATGCCAAAAAAGATTTCACTGACGAGTGGAAATACACAGTTGAAGATGCTGCCGTATTGGGGCAGCAATATGTGATCTCCCCATCCATGGAAGACAAGGTGAGGAAGGAGCCGGATGCACTGAAAAAATTCATGGATCTGTTCAACAAGAACGGTGAACTCTGCCAGAAATCGGGCATGAAATTCGGGTACCACAATCACGATTTCGAGTTCAGTGAAAAGCATGGCGACAGAACTTTGTTTGACATTATTCTTTCAAGCACTGATCCCAAACTGGTGATGCAGCAACTGGATATGGGTAATCTTTACAATGGCGGTGCAAAAGCGGTTGACATTGTAAATAAATATCCCGGCAGGTTTGAATCATGGCATGTAAAAGATGAGATCACAGCATCTGCAGGCCATGGCGAAAAATATGAAAGCACGATACTCGGTAAAGGAATTGTTCCTGTAAAAGATATTCTGACCATTGCCAGCAAGGCTGGTGGTCCCAACCAGTTCATCATTGAACAGGAGTCTTACCAGGGGCTTACGCCACTCGAGTGCATGAAGCAGAATATGGCCATCATGAAGGGATGGGGGTATAAAGCAAGTTAGAGAGTTAGAGAGATAGGGAGATAGGGAAATGAATACAAGGGCTCCCTATTTTCCTATCTCACTATCTCTCTATTTATTCAGCGTTTTTACTCCAAATATCCGTCCTGCCGTTTTTCCATAATTGGCTTCAACTCTGACTGTGATTGAACTCTTACCCTGAGTTATAGCCAAAGGCAATGGATAGGTGAAATCATAGAATTTTCCTGTCTTCCCTCCTTTCCATTCCACAGTGGCGATCTTGTTTCCGTCTGCAATCAAGTCAAATTTTCTGTCTTTATCATCCCCGATATATGTCAGGAGCAGGCTGTTCTGTTTTACCGGATCGATCTTCATAACAAACTGGAAAAAGTTGCCAGCCCTGGCTTCGCGGCCTTTTCTTCCAATAGCATCATCCACATATGACTTTTCTGATGCCACCAGTTTATGATCACGTTCGGGCTGCATCTCCCCGATCCGGAAATCGTCAATGGTTTTTTCTTCGATCAGTTTGGCAAGTTTTTTTTCTTCTTCATATTCTTTTTGCCGCAGGGCCCATTCAGCTTCTGAAAAATAATCCCAGTAGACCGAATAATATTCGTTGTAGACCTGGTAAAATGGCTTCAATAAAACATCTGTCGGCCTTCCGATATTCGCCGTCCTGAACACCAGCTCATTATCGTTTGTGCGTTGAAGTAAGTGGCTGGTATTTCTTTCATTCGTCATCAGCACCGGGGTGCCATAGACCGGATCGGGCATGGTTTTGCCCAGCAGGCCGGCAAGTACCAGTGGGCCGAATTTGAAAGCAATCCGGTTTGGATTATCGGGCATGGCTTCTGTGTACAAATGCATGGGCGTAACAACAGAAATAGTATCTCCTTTTTTGAATAAACCGGCAACCGTATAATATCCGGAACTGTCGGTCTCTGCTATAAAACGCTTGCCATTCACTTTAACATCCGGATCGCCCTGCTGCCAGAAAGGTTTACGGATCCTGATATTCAGCCTGGTGGGCTTTGAATGTTTAAAAATGATCTGAAAATTATCAGCGTTGGGGAAAGAGGTAATCATCTCCATGATCACGGCTTTTTCTTTCCAGTTCACTGTGGATGGGATGAAAAGATTGATCCAGATCGTGTTCTTATCGTCGTGAGAATAGATCTGTTCCTGGTATTTGCTGTGATTTTCGATACCGCTTCCCACACAACAGGTAAAGGTGTTGAACGAGTCACTGAACTGCTTAATGGTTCCCATCCGGAGGGGAACGAAATAACACATCATCCCGTTTTCCGGGTTTTGGGATGCCAGGATATGATTGTACAGAGCCCGTTCGTAATAATCCATAAACCTGGCATCAGGATTCCATCCATTCAGATGCCTGGTAAGTTTCAGCATATTGTAGGTATTGCAGGTTTCGCAGGTATTGTCACTGAGCCTGTCGTTCAGTTTGTCCTGAGGGCCGCAATATTCGTAGTTACTGTTTCCTCCTATCACATAGGAATGATGGCTTACCATAGTATGCCAGAAAAATGACGCGATGGTGCTGTCTTTTTTGTTCCCGGTCAGTTCATATTGGAGGGCCGAGCCTATGGCTTTGGGGACATTGGTATTGGAATGTTTTCCGGGTAGTGGGTCGATCTGTTGGGACAGGGGAAGCATCACAAAATCGTCGAAAAATTTATATGAGAGGTCCAGGTATTTCCGGTTGCCGGTGAATTGGTAGAGGTTTGCCAGGGCATCATTCATTCCTCCATATTCACATTTCAGCATTTTTTGGAGCAAGGAATCCGGGAGGTGGTTGATGGTGTTATAGGTCCAGTCGCCCAGATTTTTTGCCAGGGACAGTGCTTTTTTATCCCCAGTGTACTGGTAGGTATCGAGCAATCCCGCCAGGATTTTATGAACCGTATACCAGGGGCTCCAGCCTCCGTTGAGGTCGAATCCGGAAGAGCGGATCTCGCCTCTTTTGACTTGGGCAAAGATGGAATCTTCGTTAGGGATGGCTCCGATATAGCCGGAACCCCGGGCTTTTTGGCAGCGCTCCAGTTCGTTGATGATGTATAAAAGATTTCGTTTCAGGGTATCATTTCCGGTGGAGGCCACCATCATGGATGCTGCTGAAAGGTAGTGTCCCAGGGTGTGACCGGAAAGGCCTTCGGACTCCCAGCCTTTGTAAACCGAGTCTTTCACGGGCAGGTGAGCATTCTGGTGAAATCGGTGGAGAAGTCGGTCAGGTTTCAGGAGGAGCAGGTAAGCCAGGTTTTTTTCACGGGCATTGAAGAAGGGGGACGGCTTAGAGAGGGATACTTCTTCCAGTGGGAAAGGCTTGGCCATCGACATGATGGCAGGCTGGATGACGGGTTTTTGCAGGAAATTAATTGGTTGAGAATGAGCAAATTGAAAGGAGATACATGCAATTTTTAAAGATATGAGACAAGCCCGGAAATTCATAAAATGAAAATAATGGAAAAAAAGGGTGTTCCCTTACCTGATTTTCCAAAAAAACTTACCAACATTACTTCAAATTAAATTTGAATTTGACCAGTCCAAACATTGCATAAAAGGCTTGTCCGTATTATATTTGAGCGTTATTCCACTTAGCTCCAATAGTTACTGAAAACCCCGCTTTCATCATTTATCTTTTAGAAGAACCTGCTTGATCAACTTGAATCGTAAGCATTACGAGTTTAAATACTCATAATCAATACGATAAGGTGAGGAATTGCGTTATAACTGAAGCTAAAAAACCCTTGATAAACACCTAAACACAAATACCCTGGAATGCTAACTGACTTCCACCAAATTGTAACCCGGTACAACCACCAGGGAAGCAGGCGATTTTTGCGCCTTCTTCTGGTGTTCGTTTGTGCCCTGGTGTTAGTGGGTGGAGCGAGGGGTGAGGGGGATACATCTTCGCGAAATGCAACGGTCAGATCAAGTTATGTTTTAGGTGCTATCGATTGTCCTGTAATACCGGGTACAATTAGCGGAGATCAAACAGTTTGTTCCGGGGGTGCTGTTTCATCAATAACTTCAACTGCTAGTGCAACCGAGACAGGGGCTACAACTGGATTTATCGAATATCAATGGGAATCATCATCTGATTTTGGGGTAACCTGGGTTCCTATCGCTAGTACAAATAGTGCAACTTATTCTCCATCTACTTTAGTACAGACTTTCCAGTATAGAAGATCTGCCCGGCTTATTGATGGAAGTGGT
>DATGXN010000361.1:0-11181 GCA_035298945.1 Chitinophagaceae bacterium
CATAAAGAAAGGCCTTTCTATGGCGAGCTCTGCGAATTCATGAGCAGCGGCCCCATCATTGCAGCCATCCTCGAAAAGGAAAATGCTGTTGAATCTTTCAGAACACTGATAGGAGCAACTAACCCTGCCAATGCAGCAGAAGGTACGATCCGCAAACTCTATGCGGAAAGCATTGGTCGCAATGCCGTTCATGGCAGCGACAGTGATGAGAATGCATTGATCGAAGGATCATTCTTCTTTTCCGGATTGGAAAAGATCGCATAAGCTTAAAAAGAAAATACAAACAGGCCGTCTCATTTTTGAGACGGCTTTTTTATTAGCCCCCACAACGCAATATCTCTGACTTATTTGTCTACTGCATTCACCAGTTAACTTGTCAACCGCTAACACATTAATGTGATGTGGCAGATATGACACAGTTGAAAAAAAAATGTTATCTGATACATTTTTATTGACCCACCCGTTATATATTGGCGCACCCTTTTATGAAACCAATATTACTTGCACTGCTAACCATCCTCCCACTAATTGTCTTCTCACAGCTATTAACCGACCAGCAATTCAACGACTTCGGAGCTCCTTCAGAAGAGGAGATCAAAATGAGAACCTGCAGTTTCGATCCGGAGGCATCCGTTGTGGTGCTCCGAAAAGATGCTGTTGTTCAACCAGACCGCTTTAAGATGTTCAGCTACTACCGTTACAGGATCAAGATCCTGAAGAAATCCGGTCTTGATTATGGAAACATCCGCATCCGGTTCATGCACGATAATGGCTATGAACAGATATCCAACATAAAAGCAGTGTCCATTAACTATGATGAAAATGGAACGAAGAAGATCTCTTCTGTGGATGCTAAAAATATATACCCTAAAAAAGAAGATGAATACTATTCCACCATTACATTCTCTATGCCTGAAGTCAGGGAAGGAACTATTATTGAATATTCCTATTTGAGTGAAAGAAGTTATTACAAAGTGGTGGACTACTGGTATTTCCAGGACATACTTCCGGTACTCAATTCCGTATACGACTACACCATCATGCCCAACGCAGATTTTTCATACAGGGTTTTGAAATCTTCTGCCCTTCCGATCAAGATGAAAGAGTTCAAATTGGAAGGTCGTCTTGTGTTTGAAATGAACAAACTGCCGGGAGTAAACGATGAGCCATTTATGGATTCCAAACGGGACTACTTAAGTCGGGTGGAACTGCAAATGAATTCATTCGGCTCAGGAATTGACAGGAAACGATATGTGTCCAGTTGGCCTGAACTGACACAGGAATTATTGAGCGATGAAAATTTTGGCAATACTATTTCAGGCAGAATTAAAGGAACTGAAGAACTTCTGAAACAGGCTGAGACGATCCCTTCACCACGGGAGCGTATGCTGTTTTTATATGATCGTGTGCAGCGGCATATTTCATGGAATCAGTACCTGGGCATTTATACTAAAGAGAAACTGAAAACCGTATGGGAAACCAGGAGCGGCAGTTCCGGTGAGATCAATCTTACACTCATCAATTTGCTCAACGAATCTAAAATAAAAGCCTATCCACTCCTGGTGAGTGACAGAAGCCATGGCAAGATCAATACCTCACACCCTTTCGTCAATCAATTCAGTAAAGTGATCGCCTTTGTGCAACTGGACGACAGGTCATATTTCCTGGATGCCACCGAGATCAATACCAACCCGGCATTGATCCCCGAAACCTTTCTCAACACCACCGGCTACCTGGTGGACAGAAAAAAATCTGGCTTCGTAGAGATCAAAGACGCCCTTCACATCTCTGCCAAAACCATCAATATTACCGGGCAGATCTCAAATGGGCAGGTTAACGGACAAGCTTATATTAACGACAGGGATTATTCCAGGATCAATATTGAAAATGAGATCAGTCGCGACAGGAATAGTTATATACGGAATAAACTGATCAAACCATATCAGGATCTGAATATAGACAGTTTCAAAGTGGCCAATCTTGACAACGATACCCTGCCCCTGAATCAGCAATTCAACTTCAGCCAAAAACTGGAAGAGTCCGGAGACTACTTTTTACTATACACAAATCTTTTCAGTGGAATGGAGAAAAACCCATTCCTCGCCAACAACCGGTACACCGAGATCAATTTCGGCACACAAAGATCGCTCACGTTTAACCACATGTTTGATCTGATGCCCGACACCAAACTGGAATCAAGTCCCAAAAACATTTTACTGAGAACTCCGGACACCGGCATGATCGTATCGAGACTTGTAGAGACCAGTGCCGATGGGAAAAAGATCCTGTTACGTACTAAAGTGGAAATAAAAAGAACCCTTTACTCGCCGGAAGAATATAACGCGGTGAAAGAGTTCTATAAAAAACTTTATGAAATCCTGAATGAACCCATTGTGATCAGGCGAAAATCCTGATCTGATCCGCCTTATTTTAAACCAAAACAACCATATGAATCTGCAAAAGCGTGTAACCCTATCGCTCATTATTTTTCTTGCATCCAACCTGGTCCAGGCCCAGGTACAGGACTTCGGTAAGATCACGAAAGATGATCTTGCCAAAAAAGCATCTTTACTTGATAAATCTGCTGAAGCAGAAGTGCTGTTTGAAACTTCAGAAACTTCACTGTCCATTTTGGGCGGACATTTCGAGATAACGGTCAAAAATCATACTCGACTCAAGATCTTCAATGAAAAAGGTCTCGATGAGGCCAATATCAAGATCCCCTATATCGACAGAAATCATGCAGAATATATCCAGAAGCTGGAAGCCCAAACCTATAACCTGGATGAAGCCGGCAATATTAAAGTCAGTAAACTGGACAAGAAGAACGTTTTTGACAAAAGGATCAACAACCGACTGAATGAACAGGTATTCAGCTTCCCGGAAGTAAAAGCTGGGAGTATCATTGAATATCGCTATGTGGTTAAAAGAAAACTTCTATATATAGACGAGTGGTCTTTCCAGAGACATATACCGGTGCTTTACAGCAGTTGTTCATTACAATATCCTCCGGAGTTCATGTTCACTCCAGTACCCAGGGCCACCCTGCATATTGAAACCAATTTCAAAAAGAATACCATGTATGATGAACAATCATACACCATGCAGAATGTTCCTGCATTGAAAGATGAACCTTTTATCAGTTCTGAGCAGGACTATATCCAGAGAATCAAATTCACCCTGCAGGGTTATTTTTCCCAGGACGTTAATATCAAGCTGGCCAAAAGCTGGCAGGAAGTGATCAAGGAACTTCTCGAAGACGTTGACTTTGGTGAACAGCTGAAAAAGAATATTCCCCGAACCCAGGATCTGACCAATAAGATCGCAGGTCTGAAATCACCCTACGAAAAAATGGTAGTGATCAACGATTACGTTAAGCAGAACATGGCCTGGGATGGAAAAACCAGTATCTGGGCCCTGGATGGCGTGAAGAGTGCGTGGGAGAAAAAATCAGGCAACAGCGGTGAGATCAACCTGATACTTGTCAATCTCCTGAAAGATGCCGGTTTAAATGCCAACCCCGTACTTGTGAGTACACATGATAACGGGAGGATCCAGACCATGGATGCAGACCTGAATCAGTTCAACACCGTGATGGCGTACGTGTTGATCGATTCGGCAATGTACGTTCTCGATGCCACAGATAAAAAAACACCGGCCAGCCTGATCCCTTCATCTGTTGTTTGTACCGAAGGTCTGGTGATCAACAATTACGATAATACAAAACTGGACGATAAAGACTGGGGCTGGAGATTCTTATGGAATGAGAATAAGTATTACTACAAGTTAATTAATGTGTCAGCAGGATTAACCACAGGTGGGAAGATCAGCGGTAATGCTTTCGTCATGAATAAGGATTATGCCAGAACAGATTTTCTTGCCCGAAATAATCCAGATAGTGCTTCCATGGAGACGGCCTACAAGGAAATGCACGCCAATATTGCATTAAATGAACTTGTATCCAAGAATGAAAAAGTGGATTCATTACCATTTGAACATACTTTCAATTTTGAATTACCTGTGGAAGAAAATGGAGGGTATCAGATCATCAATGTGAATCTTTTCACCGGCCTGCAAAAAAATCCTTTTCTCGCCACGGAAAGAAGTTCAGATATATTCTTCGGTTATAACCAGAAATACCTGATTCGGGGCACTTACAAAATTCCGGAGGGGTACGAGTTTGAGGAGTTGCCGAAAAATGTAAGAATGGTGAATCCAGACAAAACCATCGACCTCACCAGGATCATGCAGAAAAATGATAAGACCGTCCAGTACTCCATTACACTGGATTTCAAAAAGCCGTTCTACACGGTCAGTGAGTACGCCGACTTTGCAGAATTTTACAAACAACTGAATACGGTATTGAACGAGCCTATAGTTGTAAAGAAAACCAGTAAGCCATGAGAAACCTGATCACCATATTTTCTACATTCCTGGTTGTTTCAGCATTTGCCGCTGACCCCGGAGATGTCTATCGTGCGGATAAGATCAATGATTCGCTGATCAAAAATGCCAATGCGGTGAGAAGGTTGGATGCGACTGAAATTGAAGTAATAGGTTCAGATAAGGCGGTCATAAAATTTCATGAGATCGTTACCATCATGAATGAGAAATCAGCCAATGAGCTGAACTTCAGTTTTTTCACAGACAAGTTTCATATCCTGGAAGAAGCGGAGCTTAAACTTTTTGATGCAGAAGGAAAACAGATCGAGCGGCATACCAGGAAAGATCTGAGTTCAACCGCCTCGGGTTCCGGGCTCGTAGAAGATGGATTTGTGTATTATATGCGAATGGGCACGGCAAAATATCCTGTAACCGTGGAAAAAAAATATACCCTACGGTACAAAGGATTGCTTCAATTGCCGGGAACTTTTTTCAGTATTCCTTACCAGTCTGTTGAAAAAGCTGTTGTCACCCTGAAGCACCCGAAATCACTCCAGGTCAATCATAAACTATATAATACCAGCATTACACCTGTAAAAACAGAAACCGCCAATGATATTGTTCTTGTCTGGGAGATGAAAAACATTGAGTCAGTCAAGTATGAAGGTGGTTCAGGCTCCTGGACATATCACGCACCGGGTATCCGTTTCAATATCAACAATATTGAAATGGATGGATTTGCCGGCGATATGTCGTCCTGGAACAGCATGGGACTTTGGTATAACAGGTTGGTAAAAAATACAAACCGGTTGAAGCCCGAATACCAGGACCAGATCAAAAAACTGGTGGCCAGTGCAAAAGACGACAAAGAGAAAATAACCATACTTTATCGTTATCTGCAAGACAATTTCCGATATGTGAGCATCCAATTGGGAATCGGCGGATTCAGGCCCTTCCCTGCCGATTTTCTTCATGAAAAGAAATATGGTGACTGCAAAGGACTAAGCAATTATATGGAGGCCTGCCTCGATGCTGTAGGCATCAAAAGCTATTCTGCCTGGATCCGGGCAGGTTCGGATCAAATATGGCTGGATCCGCAATTTCCCAATGATATTTTCAACCACCAGATCCTGATGGTGCCCCTGAAGAATGATTCCGTTTGGCTGGAATGCACCAGTAACTACAA
The DNA here is from genome assembly GCA_035298945.1 of Chitinophagaceae bacterium. GTDB lineage: Bacteria > Bacteroidota > Bacteroidia > Chitinophagales > Chitinophagaceae > Pollutibacter. The sequence continues at coordinate 5,570 of DATGXN010000361.1, forward strand.
CGATTTCAACCATCTCGGATCATTTACTGAAAGCAGGTATGCTTTGCTGCTCACGGAAAATGGCGGAAAACTGGTCAAGACCCCGGCTGGCAAGGCTGAACAAAATCAATGGAATGGCTATAGCAAGATCAGTATCAACCCGGATGGTTCAGGAAACTCTGAATCCAGTTTCAGATTAACTGGCGAGTATAAATATGAGATGATCGGTTTGAATATGGAATCGCCTGACAATCAGAAGTCGTACATCATCAATCAATATGGCTTTACCCATCCTGACGTCATGGAAATTGAATTTGGAGACAGGAAGAAAGAACTCTATCAATTGAATGTAAGAACCGGGATGGAGAAGGTATTTGATTTCAAAGCAGGAAATAAACTGTTTTTAAAATCAAGGCTTTACAAGATCTGGTCATTAAAACTTGATCCGCAGGAAAAAAGAAAATACGATTACCTGATCGAACATCCTCTGTCTAAATCAGATACTACCCTATTTGTGATACCCGCTGGCTGGACGGTTGAAGCATTACCCAAGAACAGGTCAGGCAGTTTTCAATATGGGAAGTTCGAATCCCGGTATTGGTTTGACGAAGCAACTCGTACAGTTTATTCAGCGCTTAGCCTGGTAATCAATACTAAGGTGATCCCCGCGTCAACGTATGAAGAATCAAGGAAGTTTTTCGACTTGATCATAGAAGATGGCAACCAGAAGATCGTACTGCGGGCAAGCGACTGAAAGGCAAGCTGTTAAAGGGTTTCAGGCCGCGAGTTTTCCACATTATTCGTGTTTTTTTTGGTTTGGCATGCTATTGGATAATTACCTAATATCTTTCTCAAGGGTTTAGGGTTGAAACTAAAGGAGGCTCATTTCTATGAGCCTCTTTTCATTTAAACACAGAGACACAGAGAATAACACAGAGACACAGAGAATAACACAGAGACACAGAGGGGGAGCACGGCGACATAAATGGCAAAAAAAAGACAAGAGGTAGTCTCTTGTCATCAAATTTTTTCCAGATGTATTTCTCAGCGTCTCCGCGTTCTTCTCCGTGTCTCCGCGTTCCCCTTCCGTGTCTCCGCGTTCTTCTCCGTGTCTCCGCGTTCTTCTCCGTGTCTCTGCGTTCCTCTCCGTGTCTCTGTGTTTAAAACTTCTTCGGGCAGGCTGTGCTGCCTTTTTTATTGGGACTAGCTCCGCTGATGTCTAGATTAAATGTGGCGGTTATTCCTGAGAAATAGTACCAGTCCTTGAATTTAGGTCCGCCTCTTATGGTGCCATCCGCCGGGTATAACTGGGGATTGTTTTTTGTTTCATCTCCTCTCCAGGCCACGTCAACGGCCGTCTGTCCTCTTTCGCTCAGCAACGCAAATTCGTCAACATAAGTAGTACTGAGATCGTCAAGATAATCCGTAGTGGTTTTTCTCAAGCCGATCTCCCAGGCCAATATAACACCATCGGTTACCCTGAAACGGATACCACCGCCAAAAGGGAAATTGAACTGGGTCAGGCTGTAGGGCTTGCGATCCGGGTAGGCATTCATCCCCTGCCCTTCAGTGCTCAAAGGCTTCAAATAGACCCGCCCCTGAACAGAATCATACGTGTAGGGATTGAAATGAAATACACTGATACCTGCGAAGATATAGGGTGACACCCTGTTGTATTTGAGATCAAGGATATCGTAATGTGCTGTAAGACTGAATTCAGTGATATTGGTAAAGAAATTCAAGTTGCGTGCTACCAGTAGAGGATCGGTATTGTCTTTATCATCTGCCGTAAGTTTGGCAAAACTCAACATGCCCCGAACCCTGAAATGGCCACTATAGGCATAACTGGCACCCAAACCAATAGCCATTTTGGAATTCGCCATGGTATAGCGTTTTTCCAATAGATCTCCCTGGTAGTTTGCAGTTCCTGCAAAAAGATCCACCGCCCAGGGCTGGGCAGAAGACTTAATAATAAAGGCAGACAGGAAGGCTAGCGATAAAATGACTGTTTTTTTCAGCATCCGGATTTTGAAACTTAAACTTACATGCAAATTTCAAACCGAAAAGTTAAGTTTCATAGCCAACGGGCGAATATTTTCCCCATTAGTACCTGTTTTTTTAACCAGGATTTCAATAGTGGTATGACTGCCAGCATTTTATGTAATGCCTTTTGACACAGGATATCTTTAGATCTCCGCTATTTTTTCCCTCGGTACCAGTGCTTTCATGATCAACCAGGCCAGGAGATACGCAGTTCCGCATATGATGAACATGATAAAATATCCTGTTTGTTCATTGCCCTGGGCCTTGAAATAGATGAATAATTTAGGGGCAAGCCTTGCTATCAGGATGCCTCCAACGGCCCCGCACATGCCTCCAATTCCAATTACCGATGCCACGGCTTTTTTAGGGAAAAGGTCCGATACCACGGTATAAATATTCGCACTCCAGGCCTGGTGTGCTGCCGTTGCAAAACCGATAATAAAAATGGCCAGCCATAGATTTATGCTGCCGAGGTATTGAGCAAACATCGCCGGCACTGCACAAAGCGCATAGATCAGCATCGATGTTCTCCTGGCTTTGAATACGGGCCAGTGCTTGTTGATCAGCGTCATGGGAAGCCATCCTCCATAAATACTCCCTATACTCGATAATGTATAAACCAGGGCGATGGGAAGGGCAATGGAAGTACCAGACATATGATATTCTTTGTCAAGGAAATCGGGAAGCCAGAACAGGTAAAACCACCAAACGGGGTCTGTAAGAAATTTACCTACCGCAAAAACCCAGGTTTGCCTGTAGCCCAGCAATTTTAACCAGGGTACTTTATCATGCTTGGTTTTTTCAGCGGCCGCTATCTCATCCTGGTCACTATGGATATAGTCAAATTCTTCCTTTGAGAGTTTTTTGTGTTTGGCAGGCACATCATAGATCAGGAACCAGAATATCAGCCAGATCAAACCTATGCCGCCAGTGATAATGAAAGCCCAACGCCAGCCAAAATGTTCTGCTATGAAGGGCACAGTAAGGGGAGCCAGGATGGCACCTATATTTGTACCTGAATTGAAAATGCCTGTAGCAAATGCCCTCTCTTTTTTAGGGAACCACTCGGTAACTGTTTTCACAGCAGCCGGGAAGTTGGCTGATTCTGTCAATCCCAATGCAGCCCTTACGGCAATGAATCCGCCAGTTCCCCTGACAAAGGCATGGGCCATGGCAGCAATGCTCCATAAAAATAACGCTGTTGCATAACCGATCTTACTGCCCCATTTATCCACTAACCTTCCTGATGCAAAAAGCCCTATTGCATAAGAGAGCTGGAAGGCGATCACAATATTTCCATAGTCAAGCTCAGTCCAGTTGTACTCCAGGGTCAGTGTTTTCTTCAACAAGCTGATCACCGCCCTGTCCAGGTAGTTGATGGTGGTAGCAAAGAAAACCATTGCACAGATCGTCCACCTGAATTTGCCAATTGATTGTTGCATGAAGCAGTTTTGTTTTGGGATCCATCGGTCAGAAACCGAAGTATCTTTTTGTGTTATGATAACATATGTCCTGAACGATCTGACCTATCCATTTTTCGTCGTTTGGCAGCTCCCCGGTTTCCATTTCTCTTCCAAGCATATTACACAATAATCGCCTGAAATATTCATGGCGGGGGAATGAAAGGAAACTCCTCGAGTCCGTGAGCATGCCAATGAATCTGCTTAATAATCCCAGATTACTGATCGCGTCAAAATGCTGAAGGATCCCTGTTTTCTGGTCGTTGAACCACCAGGGTGCCCCACACTGGATCTTGCCCGGAAAACTTCCGTCGTTGAAATTCCCCGCCATTGAGGTGAGCATTTCATTGTCGTAAGGATTTATACTGTACATCACGGTTTTTGCAAGGGTGTTATTCCTGTCCAGCCTGTCCAGGAATTTACCAACTTCCCTGATGTTCACTGAACTGCCCATGGAATCCCAACCTGTGTCCGGCCCCAGGCTTTTCATCATCCTGGAATTATTATTCCTGAGTGGCCCAAGATGATATTGCTGCACCCATTGCTTTTCATGATTCCATACCGCAATGGCGTACAGCACGGCCGATCTGAACTTTCTTTTTTCGATTTCAGATGCCTGTCCACCTTTTCTGAGCCTGGTATAGATCTCCCCCACCTCACTGTCAGTGTATTCTTCAGCATACATTTCATTCAAACCATGATCTGTAGCCCTGCATCCCAATTGGGAAAAATAATCGTGCCTGTCTTTGAGAATATCCAGGAAGCCGGCGTAGTCTTCTGCCGAATTCCCGGTGATAGCTTCCAGTTTATTTACATATTGGTTGAAACTTTCCGGATCGTCAACAGCCATAGCCTTATCTGGCCTGAAAGATGGGAAAACACTGATCTCAAAATCAGACCTGGCAATGCGCTGGTGGCATAACAGATCGTCGGTAGGGTCATCGGTAGTACAAACCACCTGCACCTTCATCATTCTAAGCAGGTTTCTGACGGAATACTCCCTGGACCGGAGTTTCTCACCGCATTCATCATAGATCTTTCGCGCCGATGATGGATTCAGTACTTCCGTTACGCCAAAATATCTTTGCAGCTCAAGATGGGTCCAGTGAAAAAGAGGATTCCTGATCATGTATGGTACAGCTGCCGACCATTGTTCAAACTTTTCCCAATCGCCGGCATCCCCGGTGCAATAGCGTTCGTCAACGCCGTTCCACCGCATGCCCCTCCATTTATAATGATCACCGTTCAGCCAGGCCTGGGTCAGGTTTTCAAAACAGGGATCTTCTGCGATAAGCTGAGGTGAAAGGTGGTTGTGATAATCTATGATCGGCATGTCTTTCGCATAGCCGTGGTAGAGATTTTCAGCCGTTTTGTTTTCCAGCAAAAAGTTATCGTCGAGGAATTTCTTCATACTGTTTTCAATGTATGCAGAAAACAAGCATATTTTTTACGAAAACGTTTGACAAGCTTAGAAAACGCTTTGATTTCTATCCCGGGAAATGCCTGTATTTTAGCATCGGCCCCTTGTAAATTTGACCGCCAGTAATGACAAAAACGATAAAATCCCTTGCCCTTACAGTTCTGTTCCTGTTACCGCTTTTCATTTATGCGCAAAAACAGGAAAGGATATTTTTGAAAAATCGGGGCCTGAAACCAGGCAGTGGAGAGAACGCCAGCCCCGTCATTAAAAAAGTTTTAGAGCAGTGCGTGGGTAAACGAAATATCACCATCGTTCTGCCCGGAGGAAGATTAGACCTCTGGCCCGAGGGTTCATTTTCCAGGGAACTCTATGTTTCTAATGCTACAGAAGATGACAGCCTGCCCAAGACCAGGAACATTGCTTTCCTCTTCGAAGGATCAAGCAATATTCAGATCGAGGGCAATAATACACTCGTAGTGCTCCATGGAAAGATGGTCTCATTCGCTATTCTCAATTGTAGTAATATCAGTCTGCGCAACCTGGCCTTTGATATGGAAAGGCCCACCATGTCTGAAATGACGGTCATGAGTGCCACATCAGACTCCGTGCTGGCCAACATTCACCCCGATTCGAAATATTCAATCAAAGATGGCAAACTCGGCTTTTATGGTGATGGTTGGACTACAAAACAATACCACACTATTCTATTT
>DATGXN010000362.1:0-15970 GCA_035298945.1 Chitinophagaceae bacterium
TTCCCTCTGCGTCTCCGCGTCCCTCTGCGTCTCCGCGTCTGCCTCCGCGTCTCTGCGTTCCCCTCTGTAACTTTACGGCAGTTGTTACGACAAATCTCAGGGGAATGAACCAAAACAGCTCACAGCAGGAGTTTTTAAAGCTGATCGAACAGCACAGGGGGATCTTGATCAAGATCTGCTCCCTCTATGCACGTTTGCCTGAGGAACGTGAAGACCTGTTCCAGGAGATCATCGTCCAACTCTGGAAAGCCTGGCCTTCTTTCAAAAACCTTTCCAAGTTCAGCACCTGGATGTACCGTATTGCCCTTAACACTTCCATATCGGGATTGAGAAAGAAGAAGGCAGAGCTGGTATATATGGATCACCTCCAACTCCCGGAACGTTTGCCCGAGGATGACGCCACCCGAAAAGAACAGTTAAGCTCATTATACAAAGCCATCCGCGAATTACCCGAGATCGACCGGGCGGTAGTAGTTCTTTACCTGGAAGACAACTCTTATGAGGATATGGAAGAGATCCTTGGTATTTCACAGGGCACCCTGCGTGTGAAAATGACCAGGATCAAAGAGAAACTTAAAAGAACCATTCAAACTTTTGAATATGGAACTTGAACAATTGAAAGATATGTGGAAGAAGGAGGAGCCCGCAAGGCCGCCTCGTGATGTTCAGCCATTACTGAACAGGAAATCCAACTCACCCATTTCGAAGATGAAAAAACATCTTGTTATGGAACTCGCTGCTGTTATTATTATGTATGGGATCGTCATTATTTATTTTTTCGCGGCATACGGAGGAAGATTTTCTTCTGTATCCATTCTTTATCTCCTTATAGGAGTTGTTTTCTGCATATACTATTTTAAGAAATTCAGATTACTGAATGAAATGGAGTGCATGGCCTGCCAGGTAAAAACCAATCTGAGCAAGCAGTTGAATACGCTTGAAAAATATATCCGCTTTTATCTTATTGCAGGCACAGCGCTGATCCCTATTGTATTGATATTTTTCTACTGGTTCGAAAACACCTACATACCCAAAGGCCGGGAGTTTTTCTTTTTACAGCCCTCGGAGAGTGTAACGGTTTTGTATTCATTAACACTGTTTACGCTGATCACAACCGTGGCCACTATTCTGTTTTATTTTATCAATAAATGGTACGTTCGCAAGCTCTACGGTAAATATGTTGACAAGTTAAAGGAGATGCTGTTGCAGATGGAAGACGATACAGTATACTCCTGATTCAAAATAGTACCTTCATTAAAATTCATTGTATGTCGCTGCGGTGGTTATTGATCGGATTTATTGTGCTGGCTTCCTGTAATTCCTCCAAAAAAACAGTTAAGAAAGAAGATAAAGGGCCTGCTGTTGAAAACGCTTTGCTATGGTCAGTTTCCGGTAAAGGGCTGGCCTCTCCATCCTACCTTTATGGCACCATCCATATGATCTGCAAACAGGATTTTCTTTTTTCCAACACGCTCAGGCAAAAGATCTCTGAATCAAAAAATATTTACCTGGAACTGGATATGGATGATCCCTCGATGATGATCAAGATGGCAACACTGGCGATAATGAAAGATAAAACGTTGAAAGACCTGATGAGTGCGGCGGATTATAAGACCGTATCTGATTATGTGAAAGACTCTTTAGGCATGCCGATGATGTTATTCAACAGGATGAAGCCCATTACACTGATGAGCCTTATTTATACCAAAGTGCTTCCCTGCAGCAGCACAGAATCTTACGAAGGCAAATTTGTAGAGCTGGCCAAAGCGCAGAAAAAAGAAGTGCTAGGCCTGGAAACCATAGAAGACCAGATGGGTGTATTTGATAAGATCCCGGATTCAGTAGAAGCTCAGATGATATTGGAAATGATCCGCACCATGCCGGAGCAAAGAAAGCAAATGGCCGAGATGGTGGAATCTTACAAGAAAGAAAATATTCAGCAACTGGCGGACCAGATGAGCGAATCGCCCGAGTGGAAAGGATTTGAAGATATTCTACTGGCCAACCGCAATCGCAACTGGATCAGCATCATGGAGTCTGCCATGAAACAGGGCCCGCAGATCTTCGCCGTTGGCGCAGGGCATTTACCGGGGAAAGACGGTGTGATCAATCTGCTCAGGGCAGCAGGATATACAGTTACTCCGGTCAAGCAGAGTTTTGGGGAAACAGCAAAAAATTAGAGAGGCAGAGAGTCAAAAAGACAGAGAGTCAAAGACTCTGGCTCTTTGACTCTCTGATTCTCTGACTCTCTGAATTATTTTCCTTCTTTACCGCCGGCTGGAGCAGCGATAGTAGCAAGATCACGATCGAACAGGTAATGACCTGCCTTATCGTCTCCGATAAGTTTGAGTTTGTCCATGATCTTACGTGCAAGTGCCTCTTCTTCGATCTGCTCGCTCACATACCACTGCAGGAAGTTATGGGTGGTATAATCTTTTTCCTTCAGGCAGATATCCACCATTTTATTGATCTCGTTACTCACGTGGATCTCGTGATCAAGTACCATCTGGAACAGGGGCTTGATCCCTTTGTACTTGGCAGGAGGTTGGGCCAGCTTCGGAATTACGCCATGTCCTCCGCGCTCATTGATAAATTTCACGAGTTTAAGCATATGCATTCGTTCTTCGTCGGAATGCTTAAAAAGGAAATTGCTGATCCCTTCGTAACCTTCCACCTCGGCCCAGGAGGCCATGGCCAGATAGATCTGGGAAGATTCAGCTTCTAACACAACCTGCTGATTCAGTGCATTTTCTATTTTCGGTGATAACATAAGTTTGATTTAGTGCTGTAAGATACTAAGGTTTACGATTTTGGAAAATAATCGCGAGTTCGGCGGTCTTTAACTATGTTAAACAATAAAAAGCCCCGCTTGTTCTTAATTTTGTACTCTCCCTCCAAGGTAGGGACCTCCAAGGTCGCGACCTTGGAGGTCCCTACCTTGGAGGGATAAAAAAAGATAAATATGATACAAACAGGAAGTCCCGTTATCAGCATATACACAGAAATGACGCCGAACCCCGAAACCATGAAGTTTGTGGCAAACAAACTGCTTTACCCGGGCAAAAGCATCGATTTCCCCGATATCGATGCAGCAAACCCTTCACCACTGGCTGTTGAGTTGTTCGGCTTCCCCTTTGTGAAGGCAGTGTTTATAGCCAGCAACTTCGTAACCATTACCCGTACGCCTGATACGGATTGGGAAGATGTAAAGCCAACGATCCGCCAGTTCCTGAAAGATTACCTGGAAGAAGGTAAAGTAGTGATCAATGAAGACCAGGTGCAGGAAGCCCAGAAAAAAGACGATATCGTTCTTTCGGAAGATGGCGACGTTGTTCATCGTATCAAAGAACTTTTAGAGAATTACGTAAAACCAGCCGTAGAAATGGATGGCGGCGCTATTCAGTTCAAGAAATTTGAAGAAGGTGTGGTAACGCTGATGTTGCAGGGTAGTTGCTCCGGATGTCCCTCTTCCATGATCACCCTCAAAGCCGGTATCGAGCAGATGATGAAAAGGATGATCCCTGAAGTTGAAGAAGTAGTTGCAGAAGCAGAATAAGAAAATAGCTAATGCTCATAAAGTTAAAAGGCTGAACTCCCGTTCAGCCTTTTTTTTATTCACTTCAGGTACTTATCAAACCAATCCACGAACTGAAATACCTCAGGCATCATATCATCTTCATTATGCCGGCCACCCTTCTTTATGATGAAATTGTATGGCAGTCCAACCTCCTTGACCCGCGCAATAAAAGCCTGGGATTGCTGTAAAGGCACCGTAGGATCTGCATCGCCATGAATGATGAAGATCGGGGGATCATCAGATGAAATGGAATTGATCGGTGAGATATCCTTGCCTATTTTATTCCTGGCAGCAGTATCCGATATCCGATCGTAGGTAGATGTTGTATTATTATAGCTGGAAAAATCAAAAGCACCATAGACCCTGTTTGCCTTTTGCAGATCGAGCAAATTGATCACAGAAACTCCCGGGGCACCCCAGTTAAAAAAATCCGTTGGCGGAAAAAGAACTGCAACAGCCTGCACCCTGGAAGAAACCCTGTCAACCGGGTCAGCCGCATTTGCATCGATCTTATCGTCTGCAGTGGCAATGCAAAGTGAGAGATGTCCTCCCGCAGATCCACCTTCAATCCCGATCTTATCCGGTTCCACTCCCAACTGCTTTGCATTATAACGGATATATCGCACAGCCCTTTTCAGGTCTTCTATCTCATCAGGAATGGCAAACCTAGGTTGCGATCCTACTGCCACCATGAATACCGTGTACCCTTTTTCAAGATATCGCCTCGTATAATACACACTTCGCTCCACCCATGCAGGTGAGGAAAACCAACTGCCCGCCAATACCCTGATCACTGTTTTTCCATTGGCCTTGACCTTGGGTTTGATCTGCGTCATTAACAAACCCATTCCATCTTTTCTTCCGTATACCAGTTCCTGTTGGGGGAAACTGTTCGCCTCCACGCGTTTCTTAAAGTTCTCCTCCATGGCCTTCCAGCGTTTGTCTGATTTCAATGCAGACAGATCCTTTGCCGCCACAAGATTATTATAATCACTGCCCACCAGTTTATTATTTTGAGAAACTGCATCAAGCAGTTTAAAAGCACTGTCAGGTGAGTTGGCCATGGCAGATGCAGATGCTCCCTTGATATAGATGGCCGGATCAGTACTACCCCTTTTGATGAGTTCAGTATATGTAGCAGCAGCACCGCTATAGTCTTTCAAATTGTACAGTGAATCTGCCTTCCTGTATAACACCCCGGCATTCTGAGCTATAGAATATTGGAATGCAAGTGCACAGATCAGTAATAAGGATATTCTTTTCATATAGTATATTAAGAAGTTTAGATGCCTTTCCTGAAGGCATTGATTATGTATTCTGCCTGCCTGTAAAGCAGGGTCTCGTTTACGGTGATCAGCATTTCGTTATTCTCCATTAATCTGGGCATTAATATCTGGTAATCCTTGCTCAGTGTTTCCCTGAATTTCTTTCCGTCAATCTCTTTGCCAAGTTTAAGGCTATAGATATTTGTTCCACCCTGCAATGGTTTTATCAGAATCCCCGGCAACTTATTCAACTCTGCAAATATTTTATCAGCCCTTTGAATCGAATCCTTTAATCGCTGTTCCATGCCTTCCACCCTGTTCAAAGCCATCGCTGCATTGACCCAATTTCCGTACATGGAACCTCCATGCACTTTGATCAGGTGAGGCATCTGATCGATCACAGACTTCTCTCCACATAGGATCGCTCCGGCACTGGCACCAAGATATTTATACAGTGAGATGTATACCGTATCAAAATAAGATGCGTATTCTTTAATGGAAACTCCTGTCCATGCTGAAGCCAGAAACAATCTTGCCCCATCAAGATGTAGCCTGATCCTGTTGGCTCTGCAATATTCACTGATCCTTTTTATTTCTTCCAGCGGAACGTACCTGCCATCGGCCCGTCGTACAGGATTCTCTATCGAAACTGCACCGATGCCGGATTCAAAAACTTCTTCCCTGCCAAGGTTTTTAATATAGCCCTGCAGGTCTTCCAATGAAAAAAATGTTTCCCCTTTTGCCAGTGGTACCAATCTCTTATTAAAAACAGTTTGGGCTGCATCCGCTTCATCGCGGTATACGTGGCTGGTATCCTGTACAATCACCTTGGCATTCTGACCACTCAGTACCGAGATCGCCAATTGATTGGCCATTGTCCCACTGGGCATAAAGATGGCTTTCTCTTTACCTGTGATCGCGGTAAATTTCTTTTCCAGCTGTTCAATCGCCCCGCCAACTCCATACCTGTCCCTTTCAATCGATGTGGATGCACTGGCCTTCTGCAGTTCAGTTAAATATTCACCTGGCTCAAAGGTTCTCCCGTCAAGATAGAAATTAACTACCTCGTCGCTATTTGTAAACTGCTCCTGATCCGATGCAGTAGCACCGGAAAAAGGAAGCAGCGCCGGCAATAATGCTGACCCCGATTTTAGAAATTTCCGCCTGTTGATCGCCATGATATATTATTTATGCTCTTCTGTGCAAGTCCAGATCACTTTTCGCTCCGCCAGGTATTGCAGTACAAAATCAAAGCAGGCCTTATGTTTCCCAACAAGTTCTGGCGGGAACACGCCCTTCTCATCAAACAATCCCGCTGCCAGCATATTGATGGTAGCCGTAGCTACATAGCCCGTACTGCGGCTCATGGAAGAAGTACGGGTAACAGGATCATAACGGTCAAGCATACTGTAAGTCACAGTTCTGCCCTTGCCTTTCACGATCACTTTCATTACGGTCAGCTCTTCCTCATCCTCACCCAATTTCCACTCATTGAACAATATGCGTGAGGTGAATTGCAGGGGTGTGATCTCATGGCCATTGACCAGGATCGGTTCCTCACTGAAAAATCCCGCCTCTCTTAATGCAATGATCTGATCCACATGACCCGGATACCGAAGGGTTTTCTCTTTTTGATTGGTGATATGCGGCATAGTGAACAACAACGATCTTAACCCATCCGTATTGAACGATTCCAGGGTGCCCAATTCACCAAACTCCATCCACTCCAGTTCGGTCAGTGCTGGCTTCACCACAATATGCCCGTTCTCCATGATCCTGGCCGGCCTTGTGTACTCTTCGATCACGTCCACCGGAGAAAATGGCGCCTTATATTCAAAGGGTTTTTTACGCTTTTTGGGCAGTCCGCCCACATAGATCTCAAAAGACTCCACTTTCATTTCCTGATCATACCTGCCAATGATATAATTGCTCATCCCTGGTGCTACACCACAATCTGTAATAACGGTCACCCCTTTCTCTTTGGCCAATGCATCCAGTTCAAGTGCATTTTCGGGGAAGAAGGAAATGTCCACAATGTTCTTCCCGGTTTCGATCACGGCTTTAACCGTATCAAAGCCCATAAACCCGGGTACAGCGATCAATACCAGTTCAGCATCTTTCAACCAATCAGAAAAAAATTCTTTCTGCCTCAGATCCGCATGAAACGTTCTGATCACCTCATTTCTTTTTCTCAGGGCTGCCAGATTGGCTTCGCTGAAGTCCAATACCGTCACATCATGGTTCCAGGCCAGGTCCAGTGCCATCGCCCTGCCCACCATGCCGGCGCCCAAAACAGTTATTTTCATCGTCCAAGGTTTTAGCAAAGATGAAATTTCTTGTTGTGAATTTTTGTAATGATTTTTGGAAGATATGGCAGAGCTCTGGAATTCATTTGTACAGGGATTATTGCAAACCACCTGGCTTGAAGCCATTGCAGTGTTAGCGGGCATTGCCAGTGTTTTTTATTCGAGGAAAGAGAATGTGCTGGTTTATCCGGTTGGCCTGATCAATACCATCATCTATATCTACCTGAGCGTTAAAGGCCAGCTGTTTGGCGAGGCAACGGTCAATTTTTACTACACGGTCATGAGCATTTATGGATGGCTCCTGTGGTTAAAGAAAGACGAGCAACATCATGCTGTTTTACATATCAGCTTCTCCAACAGGAGGCAATGGCTGCAACAATTGGGCTTCTTTTTCTTATGTTATATCGTGATCTATTTAGCCCTGAATTATTTACAGAAAGAGTTTGCTCCCGGCGCCATTCCCGCGGCTGATGCTTTTGCTTCTGCATCGGCATTTACCGGCATGTGGCTGATGACCCGGAAAAAAGTGGAAAGCTGGTGGTGGTGGATCGCAACCAATATCGCTTCCATCCCGCTTTATTTTGTGAAAGGCTATGTGTTTACCAGCGTGTATTATTTAGTTCTGCTCATACTGGCTGTATCAGGACTTATTGAATGGCGCCGTAAAGCGAGCATAAATAAATTGGCGGATTGACTGATTTGCTAATGGGCGAATTCCTATTTTGTAGCTTTGAAAAAAGAATCCAACATACCATCTGATTCAATCAGCCAATTCGCTGATTCGCCAATTAGCCAATCCACAATTCTTCGAATTGTGGTGATCGGCCCCGAATCCACCGGGAAAAGTACACTCTGCGAAGAACTCGCCCAGTATTATGACGCACCATGGTGCCCCGAGTTTGCAAGGGAATACCTGATGACCTATGGCAAGGAATATAATTTTGAAGATCTGCTGGCCATTGCAAAAGGGCAGATTGCCCTGGAAGATGAATATGCCATCATGGCCCATAAAGAATGGCAGGAGCAAAATCCAAAGAAAACCACAGAGCCCCTCTTCTTCATTGACACCAACATGTATGTAATGAAGGTCTGGTGCGAATTTGTTTTTGGGAAATGTCACCAGTATATCATTGACCAGATCGTAGCCAGGCCCTACCATCTTTACCTGCTCTGCAATACTGACCTCCCATGGACAAAAGACGACCTGCGGGAATATCCCGACCATGATTCCCGCCAGGCACTTTACCTCATGTATAAAGACATCCTGGTAAACCAGGATATCCCCTGGGTGAATATTTCCGGAAATGATGAACAGCGATTACATGCCGCCATCGATGGTATTAGCCGATTTCTTCCTAACCTTGCCAAATGATTTTCAAGGCCTTCTTCCTGAAAAATATCAGGGCTTTGTTTTATTTCAGCTGGATCGTGCTGAACCTGTTCCTCGCAGCACAAACGGGCTTGCTGGACGACGAAGCCTATTATTGGGTTTACTCGAGGTTTCTTGACTGGGGATATTATGACCATCCTCCTATGATCGCAATACTGATCAAAGCAGGATATGCTTTGTTCCAGAATGAATTCGGAGTCCGGCTTCTTATCGTGTTGATGAGCACGGCCACCTTAGTGATGATCGACAAGCTCTGCGAAAAACGTAATGATCTTCTTTTCTATACCATCGCGGCTTCCATGTTCCTGCTCCAGATCGGAAGCATACTTGCCGTTCCGGATCTGCCGCTGATGTTCTTTATCGCTTTGTATTTTGTTGTTTACCGGGAGTTCCTGAAAAAAGCCACAGTTCGCAACAGTATGTTGTTAGGCCTGGTGATCGCCTGCATGTTGTACAGCAAGTATCATGGCATCCTGATCGTGTTCTTTACTTTGATCTCCAACTTAAAATTATTCAGGCAGTGGCAGACTTACCTTTCTGCTGCGGTTGCAGCCATCCTTTTCCTGCCTCATGGTTTCTGGCAGATCAGCCACGGCATGCCTTCGGTGGCTTATCATCTGTTTGAAAGAAATGCCACTCAATACCAGCTTGAATTCACCGTACAATATATAATCGGGCAGTTCCTGATAGCAGGACCGCTGATAGGATGGCTCGTACTAACGGCGGCGTTCACACGTAAACCACAGAACCAGTTCGAGAAAACACTTAAATGGACTACCGTTGGTATCTTTTCCCTTTTCCTGGTGGCCACTTTCAAAGGACGATCCGAAGCCAACTGGACCGTGCCGGCCTTTGTGGGCCTCATTGTACTGGCGCACCAGGAATTGACGGTCAGCCCCCGACTGAAAAAATGGGCCTATTGGTTACTGGTACCTTCGCTGTTGCTGGTGCTTGCGACAAGGATCTATATGATGTCTGATGTCAAACCCCAGCCCTGGTTAAAGAAAGATGAATTTCACAAAACCGCAGCCTGGGCAAGAGCTGTTAAAGACAGTGCGAAAGGCATGCCCGTTGTGTTTCCCAACTCTTACCAGCGGGCCTCACAATATTGGTTTTATACTGGCGACACCTCATTTGCATTGAACTGCATTCAATACCGCAGGAGCAATTACAATTTCTGGCCTCTTGAAGAAAGACTGCAGGGCAGGAAGGTGATGCTGGTCTATCCGGGTGTGTTGGATTTTTACACGGATAGTTTACCCAATGAAAGAAAGCAGATGTATTTCAAGGTGGTGGATTCTTTCTTTTCTTATTCTCAGATCAACATTATTGAACAAGGAGATGCTGTTATAAAAGACAGAGTGATGCGGACAAGGATATTCGGCCCCTCCAACAGGCCGGTTTACAAAACGGATCCCCGGATCTTCCTTGTACTTTATGCCCATGACAATGATGTGGCTTACACTGTTCCAAGTAATATGAAATTCACCAACATGATCTATGCCTCGGTACCGGTAGAAACTATGGTAGATCTGAGTTCCGTTAAACCAGGTAAATACAGATATAAATGGGCGATTGAGTCAAGCATTCCGGGATGGCCAACCCTTAACAGTAGTTCTAAAGAACTGCTGTTAAAGTGAGAGAGCCGGGCCCATGAACGCCCCCCACTTACACGCTTATCTAATGCATTACCCGGCTAACTTGCTAACCGGTTAATTATGTTAAATCGGGGTCTCATTTGATCAGCTTGACGATATCTGAATCTCCATCCAGGTGATTCATCTGGCGCAAGACCCATCCACTCCTGATAGATACATAGCGCGAGGCAGGTTTGACTGAATATTTTTTTGGATTGGGAAGGCAGGCCGCGATCATGGCAGCTTCCTGGCGGGAAAGTTTTTTTGCAGGTTTTTTGAAATAGGCCTGGGATGCGGCTTCGATCCCGAATATTCCCTTACCCATTTCTGCAACATTAAGATACATCTGAAGTATCCGCTCTTTACTCCAGATCAGTTCGATCATAAAAGTGAAATACACTTCAAGCCCTTTTCTAAACCAGCTTCTGCCCTGCCAGAGAAAAACATTCTTCGCAACCTGCTGGCTGATGGTTGATGCGCCACGAACCCGGCCGGGCTTCTTCTCGTTATAGGCCATCGCCTTTTTGATACTCTTGAAATCAAATCCATTATGATCAGTGAATACCTGGTCTTCCGAAGAGATCACAGCAAGCTTGGCATTGGGGGAGATCTCATCATAACCAACATAGTCTCTTTTCAATCCATAGCCAGAAAAAACTGAGCCCAGTTGCGTGAGCGTGATCGGAGGATCAACCCACCTAAGTATGATGATATAGATGAACTGGAAAAAAAACAAAAAGAGGAATACCCTCTTTAAAATTCTCAAGATCTTCATAGACGTAAGAAGAGACGCAGAGAGGGACGCGGAGACGCAGAGGGGATCTCTGTGTCTCTGCGTCTATCTCTGTGTCTCTGTGTTTGTATTTATAGCTGTGTTTATATATTTAAGTGTATAGCCCTCCCCAATAACATATCTCCTCTTTCTTAATTTATGCATGATAAATCCCGCAGCAGCAACACCCGCTGATATGCCAATGGTAGTCCAGTCTACAGGTTCACCGAGATAGGCCGCATTGATCAGGTGGAGCGCTGCATATCCTGCACCGCCTATCATAAATATGGTTCCATCCCTTACAAACTCAAAGCTTGCTTTGGGTTTACGTATCCAGGCGATCTCATTGGTATGGTATGCAAACCAGAAAATGCCCACCGTATCCTGTACCTGTGTGCCCCATATTGTCATCGCCCTTCTTACATCATATCGCTGAAGAAAGATGGAATCCCTTTCAACTTTCCTGATATTGCCTTCCACATATTTTCCGCTTTTGGTTCCAAAAGCTATGGCTATCCCCTGGAAATATGATTTGACGGTCCTGTCGTTCCTGTCACGCAATACTACCATGTCGAAAGATCCATGCTGCTGGGCAATGATCTCCGTGGAAATGAATGCCAGTAAAAGCAACAGGACAGATTTCTTCATTTCATACAACTTTATGGCTTGTAAAATAATGCGCCGTACATCAATACAGCCCCGAAGATAACCAGTATTGTCCCTGAAATTTTATTTATCAGTAAAATATGCCTTGGTGTCAGGCTGTTCCTGATCTTCCCGGCCATCAGCACTTTAAGGATATCCGCAACCATATTCATCCCAAGACAAACTGAGAAGATGATCATCCGCTCCCAGAATGTGTGGAGGGTGGCAAATGCGGTAGCATTGATCAGCCAGAAAATGAGTACGCTGGGATTTAATGTATTGATGAGAAAGCCGGAAAAGGCGATCCTGGAAAAATCTGTTTTCGAAAATGTTCTCAACAACACCGTGTCGCCTGCATTCAGGCTTACTTTTTTGAAGAAAATATAATAGATGCCCATGCAAGCGAGAAAGATACTGCCCAGGTAGGCGATGGTGTTTTTAAAGGCAAGGAGCTCAGTGACCAACTCGGAGAAGAAATTTGCAAAAAGCACCAGCACAATATCACTCAGCCACACACCTGCTACAAAGCTGAATCCGCCTTTGTACCCGTTGTTTATGCTCTGCTTGATTATGGTGAAGATCACCGGACCTACCGAGAGAACCAGGATCAGACCAATACCAAAACCCTTTAAAACTGCTTCTAACACGGAATTGAAATAGTGAGATAGGAAGTTAGTAAAATAGAAAGGATTCTTATGGAAAGTTAGTGATGAAAGGCTGGCTATTCCCCTATCTTCCTAACTAACTGTTTTTTTAGTGGCGGTAAAGTTCTGCCAGTCTTCCAGCATCTTTCCCTTCAGTACCCGCGGAAATTTATGCTGCCCTCCTACTTTACCCTTGTAAGCCATAAAGTCCATGAAGGTTTTTTCCGGTAATACATCAAGAATGATCTCTTTCAGCGCACTCCTTCTTTCTACTGCATAATCATCATTCAGCTCCTTGAGTTTCTGGTCGATCTTCACCCTGAGTTCTTCTGAATTGACATGGTCATCGCAGGCCACATACCAATGATGGGCGAAAAAACTTCCGAATGGCACACCACAAACCGTAAACTCAGGTATCACACAATTCATTTCTTCACTGGCCAGCTGAAGGGCTTTGTTCATATTGTCAACACTGAGGTGTTCACCAACAAGACTGAGAAAATGTTTTGTTCTGCCGGTTATAATGATCTCTGATCTTTCAATATTGACAAAGCGGATCGTATCCCCGATCAGATATCGCCATGCGCCCGCTGAAGTACTGATCAGGATCGCATAATCCTTATGTTCCTCCACTTCGTGGATCAGCAATGCTTCCGGATCTTTGACCAGGTTTCCATCGTGATCGAAATTCTTATCATCGAAGGGAACAAATTCAAAAAAGATATGCTCATTGGTCACCAATCGCATGCCTTCGCAATACTGCCTGTCCTGGTAAGCTATATACCCCTCAGAGGCCAGGTATGTTTCTATATATATCAAAGGATGCGCAAGCAGTTTTTCGAAACCCTTCTTATAGGGTTCGAAGGCCACGCCGCCGTGCGCGAAGAACTGGAGGTTGGGCCAGATCTCATGAATATTCTTCAGCTTATATCTTTCGATGATCAGCTCCATGCACATTTGTATCCAGGCAGGTACGCCGGTTAAAAAACCGATGTCCCAATTGGGCGCTTCCTCAACGATCTGTTCCAGTTTTTTATTCCAGTCTTTTTCTTTGGCTATATGCTTGCCTGGCTTATAGAAAGGAGAAAACCAGAAAGGTGCTTTCTTGGCAGTGATCCCGCTAAGGTCGCCCGCATAATAGCCAGGGCCTTTCTGGAGATCGGTACTGCCACCAAGCATCAGGAATCCACGTCCTACATTTTTCCAGTGAACATCATATGTCCGAAGGCTTAAAAGCTGTTTGATCATCACCAACCGGTTACCACGCATCAGGTCGCTGGTGACGGGAATGTATTTGCTGGCAGATTCGGATGTTCCTGAACTCAGTGCGAAGTATTTGATCTTTCCAGGCCAGCATACATCCGGAACACCATCCAGAGTTCTATGCCACCAGTCTTTATGGATCGTGCTGTAATCAAATGTGGGAACCAGGTCCTGGAATTTTCTTGCCGGATGACGATTGAGAAGTATCTCGTCAAACCTGAAGCGTTGGCCGAACTCAGTATAACGCGCTTTTTTCAGGAGTTTTTTAAGAACCCTGATCTGCTGGCGCTTAGGTGAATTCTGGGGAATCTTCAGCGCTCTGGCAATCGATGGCGGCAAGTTGATCTCGATGAGCGACATTAGGTGCAAGATAGGACATTCACTAAATAATATTAACGCCATTTATCATGTTCCCAGCCACTTATACCCTTTTGTGATCAGGTTAAAATCGCGGTTCAAACTGTACTCCCTGGCATATAAATGATCGAGCATCATAAGGCCTTCTTCCATATGCCTCTGTTTCTGAACGGGCAAGGCATTAGTGCCAATGATTCCCGGGCGGATCACCGGCAGTCCTCCTTGGCCCATAGTGCTGTAACCTACCCATGATTTTTTGCCAAAGGTTATTAAGAAGATATTTCGGAGTAATTTTGCCGGATTTTTCACTAAAAAGAAATGTATGGGCATTCCCACCAACATGATGCCTGAGATAACAACATCAAACAAGCGCTTATATCTCCTGGCCGAAGGGCGCTCGATGGCGTAAACTTGCCTGGCTGAAAGAGTGGTGCCGGCCGATCTGCTGGAATCTGACCCTACTATCGAGGCTGATCCACAGGCATGGATTCGGATGCGAATATCATCTTTCAACTGAGTAGTTCTTTCAATAATATCGCCAAAACTGAGTTTCCCCTGGCAAAAAATGATTTCCCGGATGGGTACATCATGAATGAAAGGCTCAAGATTGGATAATGTGGCCAGATGAGTGGATCCATCTTCCACAACGGCAATACGGCCCAGAACCCTCTGCTCTTTTTCCACACCCTGCATCAGCGAGGCCGTTTCTTCAAATTCTTTTTCGGTCCCTACGATCACCGTGCCCAGCTTTTCTTCTTCCTCTTCTTCGATCCATCCCCATTTCCGGAGCAGCAGGCGGTTCAAACTCAATAACAGGAAGGAGAAGAACGAACCCAACAAAAGTATGCCTCTCGAAAACCTGTATCTCTCAGGTAACAATGAATACAAGGTGAGCACAATCAACACTGAGATGAGGGTGGAATTGATCACCCGGCCTTTTCTCTGCTGCCTGTCGTACAAGCCGGCATAATAAGAAACCAATATAAATACCAGGGTGAAGGCAGGAAACGCAACCATGAGCAGGTTCTTCTCATATACGGTATCGGGCTTGATAAACCTGTTCCATAGAAAAGTTGCGGCTATAAATGAGATCAGGGTATTCACCCCATCCACCAACGGGAGTCCATTATGCCTGATAAAGCCTGTAAAAGCTGTAATTGACGCCCTGGCCCAAATGGCAATATTTATAGCATATCGGTATATTTTTGCCGTTGTGCCTGTGTAATGCTTTTGTACAAAGGTGCTCATGGCCTGGTAGAACATCCGCACATAATTCAATGAACCGCGTTTGGTGCTTTCGCCTTTGAAATGGATGATGCTGGTGCCGGGAAAATAGAAGTTCTTATGTCCTGCTTTTTGTATCCGGTAACTGAGGTCGATATCTTCCCCATACATAAAAAATGACTCATCAAAACCTCCTATCTGGTCCAGCAGTTTTCTTCGCACCATCATAAAGGCCCCAGCCAGTACATCCACTTCGTGGGTTTGGGTGGGGTCCAGGTGTCCCAGGTGATACCTGGCAAACCGGCGGGATTTCGGAAACAGGGAGGCCAGGCCGCAAAGTTTGAAGAACGATGTGGCCAGGGTGGGGTAAGCCCTTTTGCTTTCTTTGAGAAACCTTCCGCCTCCGTCCACCATATGCACGCCCAGAGCCCCTGCGTCCTGGTGCTCCTCCAGGAACTTTATACATTTCAGGAGGCTATCTTCAGCAATGATCGTATCCGGGTTCAGGAACAATATCAGATCGCCTTTTGCCAGCGCCAATGCCTGGTTGTTTGCCCGCGCAAACCCGAGGTTTTCCTCATTCCAGATAAAGGTTTTCCTATTCCCTCCAACCAGGCGCCCTCCAAGGGAGGCCCCTTGGAGGGCGCCTGGTTGGAGGGAGGAATTGAGAAAGTATTCTTTGCTCCCGTCAGTTGAAGCGTTATCCACTACTATCACTTCCGCGTCAATGTCCTTAATGGCCTGCATCACCGAGAACAGGCATTGCTCCAGGAAATGTTTGACATTGTAATTGACAATAATTACACTTAGCAAGTAATGGGTTTGTACAAATTTACGGATTGGCAGATTAGCGGATTGACGGATTCTTCAATAAGATTGCGCGCATCAAT
>DATGXN010000363.1:0-5388 GCA_035298945.1 Chitinophagaceae bacterium
CCCCTCCGCGTCTCCGTGTCCCCCTCCGCGTCTCCGCGTCCCTCTCCGCGTCTCCGCGTTATCCCTCCGCGTCTCCGCGTCCCCCTCCGCGTCTCCGTGTATGGATTTTCCCAATTACAGCATCCTAGTGAAAACATTCACCATGGACACAAATCAAATTCTGCAAAGCGATATGCTTGACCTGGTTTTCGATGGTCGGAATAAAAATTACGGCGCCTATGTGTTGCGCAGAAATTATAACCGGCATATGATGATTGGCCTTGTTATTACAACTGGTACCGCGCTGTTCATTTTTCTGAGTTCATTTCTTTTACCACCTGCAGGGAAAAAGCAAAACTTCAAAGTCAATGTAGTAGAGCTGATCGATCTGCCGCCGGATCAGGTTTTGCCACCGGAAGAAAAACCAAAACCAACTGTTCAGCAGGATCTGCGAACCGAACCCTATACCACACCTAGGATAGAACAGGATGCCAGTGTTCAACCAGAAGATATTCAGCCTGAGTTGAACGATCTGGATGGAGCAATGATCGGCACGGAACACAAAGACGGATCTGAATATGGCGGTGAAGCCGTTGCCCCTGCTGAATCTGGGGCAGGTGCTATTGAAGCTCCAAAACCGGTTGACGATGGTAACGTGATCATTGAACGTGTAGACATCGATGCGGAATTCCCTGGTGGAAACCAGGCCTGGACGCGCTATGTAAGCCGCGAGATCGAAAGGAATATGGACGAGTTGGAGGAAGAGGGAAGGTCAGGGTCTGTTGTTGTGATCTTTGTTGTAGACAAAGAGGGCCTGGTGTCTGATGTAAGGGTGTTGCCCTGCGAAATTTCGGGTATCGCTAACTGTTTGGATAATTCCTCCACGCTTGCCGAGGTGGCTGTAAAAGCCATTAAAAAGGGCCCTAAATGGAAACCTGCCATGCAGAATGGCAGGGTGGTGAAATCGTACAGGAGACAGCCTGTCACATTCAGGCTGGATAATAACTAGAACTTAGGGACATATCTGATCAAATTCCCATTTTTTGGCAAGGATCGTGAAACGAAACAAACTTGCGATCGTTGACAAGGTATTACTGTTGGCTGTTAGCTAACTTTGCGGAAATATCAGAAAACGCTCGTATGAAAAAGTCAATATTGGCAGTAGCAATTTTCCTGTATTCATCAGCATTAATTGCTCAGAATGGAGAGTCCAGGTCATACCTTGGACTGAAAGCCGGAGTTAATCTTTCGAACAACAAATATGATCCTGAGATATCGGGATTCAGCACCAGCACAAAGACTGGTTTTGCAGCCGGTTTGTATTATAATATTGGTGTCAGCAAGCTGTTTTCGATACAGCCGGAAATATTGTATTCCCAAATGGGGTCCAAGTTCAGCCAGACATTGACCAATCCCGGCTATGACGGGACTACCAGCATAGATTATTTGTCTATGCCATTGCTTTTGAAATTGACGCCAGGACGAAGGTTCGCAATTTTTGCCGGGCCTCAATTCGATTTCATGATCGGAGGAAAACAGTATGCCGAAAACCAACCCTCCGTTTATCTGGAAGACAAGATCAATGGTTTTGATCTTGCAGGTACTGCCGGGGCTGAATTCTGGCTGACCAGGAATATTGGAGTGTATGGTCGTTATATTAAAGGGTTTCATGATATCACAGAGGGCACTTATCTTCCCAATAATGAGATCAAGAATAACGCATGGCAATTTGGCCTAACGTTGGCCCTGCGTGCTAAACCAAAACCAATAGTTGTTGCGCCGCCACCACCACCTCCACCAGCTGACAGGGATAATGATGGCATTGCAGATCCTAACGACAAATGTCCTGATGTTCCGGGTCTGGCTAAATACCAGGGTTGCCCGATACCTGACTCTGATAAAGACGGTATCAATGATGAACAAGACAAATGTCCGCAGGTGCCAGGTTTGGCTAAATACCAGGGTTGTCCCATTCCTGATACTGATAAAGATGGTATCAACGATGAGGAAGATAAATGTCCCCAGGTGCCAGGCTTGGCCCGCTACCAGGGTTGTCCGATTCCTGATGCTGACGGCGATGGTATCAATGATGAAGAAGATAAATGTCCAACTATCGCAGGTATTCCTGAGAACGGCGGTTGCCCGGCTATCAACTTCAAATCTGAAAATATCCAGTTCGTTTCAGGAAGTTCTACCCTTACATCAGGTGCCAAAACTGAGCTGAACAAACTGGTTAAGATCCTGAACCAGGATTATCCGGATATTAAGATCGCGATCGAAGGCCATACGGATAATACCGGTAAGGCAGAAAAGAACCAGGTGCTTTCTGAAAAGCGTGCGGAGTCTGTGAAGACCTATCTCGTGAGTAAGAAAGTAGCAGCTGAGCGTTTGTCTACTTCAGGTTTCGGTGCAGATCAGCCAATTGCTGATAATGCCACTGCTGCCGGTAAAGCAAAGAACAGAAGAGTAACATTCAAAGTTAGCCAATAAAGCTTACTGGGTAAGCTAATTGGATACTTGAAAAATGTGATAAAAAGCGAAAGGGTTGTCATTGACAGCCCTTTCGCTTTTTAATGTGATGAATGTGCACTTGATCAATCTAACGTATATTTATCCCATTAAATTTTCACCGATGTTCCGATTGATTTTTGCATCACTGCTCCTTATTGGATCTGTAACAAACCTGAAGGCCCAGCATAAAGATTATTATCCCGATCCAGACCCTGCCATTCAGCAAAGGCTGGAAGAATGGAAAGATCTGAAGTTCGGTCTCCTGATGCACTGGGGGGCTTATAGCCAGTGGGGGATCGTGGAGAGCTGGAGCATTTGTCCGGAAGATGTGGGGTGGGCAACAGGGGCGCGCAAAAAAGGCAAAGGCGATTCTTATTTCGAATACCTCCAGAATTATGAGAAACTGAAAAACACTTTCAACCCCGTCAATTTCAATCCTGAAAAATGGGCAGCAGCTGCTAAAGATGCCGGTATGAAATACATGGTGTTCACCACCAAGCATCACGACGGGTTTTGCATGTTCGACACTAAATACACTGACTATAAGATCACCGATAAGAGTGTTCCATTTTCTTCCAATCCAAGAAGCAATGTGACCAAAGAGATCTTCAATGCATTCAGGAACGAGAACTTCTGGATCGGGGCATATTTCTCAAAGCCAGACTGGCATAGTCCTTATTATTGGTGGAATAAGTTTCCTCCTTTCGATCGTAACGTGAACTACGACATTAAGAAATATCCGCAGCAGTGGAAGAACTTTGTTGACTACACCCATAACCAGATCAATGAACTGATGACAGATTATGGCAAGGTTGACATACTCTGGCTTGATGGTGGATGGGTGAGAACAAAAACTGAAGCCGAGATCAATGCAGACATGAATGAAGTGATGGATGGTGTGAAGCCGATCAGGCTTTCGCAAAGCCAGGATATCAATATGCCTTTGATCGCTAAAAATGCAAGGCTTAAGCAACCCAAATTGATTGTAGTAGACAGGGCCGTGCCGGGTGAGCAGCAAAATTATCTGACTCCGGAACAACACATACCAGAGAACGGATTGCCTTATCCCTGGGAAACCTGTATGACCATGGGCAACAGCTGGAGTTATGTTCCCAATGATGTATACAAACCCACCAATGAAATTATTGAGAAGCTTGTTGATATTGTGAGCAAGGGTGGTAACTACCTGCTCAACATTGGACCTGCTCCAGATGGCAGTTTTGACGATACGGCGTATTCACGCCTCCAGGCAATAGGCAAATGGATGAAGGCAAATGGTGAGGCGATCTATGGTACCCGGATGTATACGTCTTTCGGAGAAGGGAATAATATCAGGTATACTTCTTCCAAAGATGGAAAAACACAGTATGTGTTTTTCTTCGACCAGCCGGCAGAGAAAGTTCAATTGAGCAAACTTCCATTGGATAAAAAAGCAAAACTCAACATGCTTGGATCCAAGCAGTCATTAAAATGGAAACAGGTGGAAGGCGCCGTTGAAGTAGCCATTCCAGCTTCAGTGACTAAGGGTGGTGAACATGTTTGGGTGATGAAAGTGGTAAGGGGATAGATATTTTCAGATTTATGGAATGAATCAGTTTTATCATCATAGATAAAACTGATTTTTTTATGGCTTATATCGAGAATAGCACCGGTAAATCCAGATATGCACATAAGACAGTTCGAGTAGACATGACGCCTATGGTAGATCTGGGATTTCTACTGATCACTTTTTTCATTTTCACAACAAGTTTATCAGAAGACAAAGCCCTGAAATTTAATGTTCCGGTTCCGGATAAAAATAATCCAATGGTTGTGAAATGCAGCAAGACTATAACCCTGATCCCAGGGTCAGGAGGTAGCGTAGGATGGGTGGAATGCGAAAACGGTGTTGAACTTCCGCCGGTGTATGCATCTCTGTACAACGGGAAACAGGTAAGGATTAAATTGACGGATAAACGAAAGCAGATGAAGGATTTCTTTGGGGACCCGAAAGAATTGTTCGTGATCATCAAACCGGACAGCACCTGCTCCTACCAGAACCTGATCGACCTCATAGATGAGATGACGATCAATGAAGTTACCCGGTATACGATCGTTGATGAGTGAGTTTTTTTGGTAGCACGGTGGCGTTAAAGTATTGTTTGTTGGCCGGAATTTGTTGTTTGTCGTTAAAAACCTGCTGTTTCTCGATTATTCAGAATTAGGTGTTTATTGCTATTTATTTTTACAATTCAACACACGTACAAGAGTCAGTTCGGCCGTTGCTAAACCTTAAACACACTAGCCTGGCCATCTTCAACTGAACAGTTAATCAGAGTCGGTCCAGGTCTGTTTTTACAGACCTGTTTTTTTATTCAGGAAATTACAAGTTCACTAAAAAGCTTTTCTAAAGTCTGCACAGGATCAGGAGATAATCCGGGGTGTACTTCAGAGGATTGAATTATAGTACTTCGTTTAGCAGTCAGCCATCTGAATCTTGAAGCCAGATCAAGAAGGGCTATGGGGCCGCCGCTGTATTCACCTTTGCATATTTTTTCGAATGATTCCAGGTGACAGCGAATATCTGCAATGTCAATTTCTCTATATAATGCTTTCAGTCGTTCTTCGCTGATGATATAACGCATATCAAGAAATGCAAGGCTTTTGCAGAAAAGGATAACTCCCACATTCAGGAATTCTCCCCGTTCTACACGGGGCACCACCCTGATGGCTGCATATTCATAGATGTGCTTATCTGGCATTATTGATCTCGTTTATAAAGATATCTGCGTGTTTGAGTCTGTTCATTAAAAAGTCTGCATAAACCTGAGGAGCTTCATTTTCATTTAACCAACCACGCGGTATTTGTGACACAATTTCAATGATATTTTTTTCATTGAGTATAGACCGCATGAAACT
>DATGXN010000364.1:0-9922 GCA_035298945.1 Chitinophagaceae bacterium
GCTACGGTAAAAATGAGCCCTTATGCCGGCGTGGCCCTGGTAAAAACCTATGTGCCCGAAAACAAAAATTATGTTTTCATCGATCTGAATATTGCACCCACAGCAAAGCCCGGCAAGCTCAATTTTACCATCCAGCAAAACAATAAATCGGAATCAATTGCCTATGAACTCAAACGGCGGGATCCCTCAAATGGCCGAGCCCGGGTCAAAGGCGTAACATCTTCCGACCTGGTTTATCTCATCATGCCAGACAGGTTCAGTAACGGCGACCCTTCTAATGATGTAGTCAAATCAGCCAGGGATGATCAAAGCGACCGGAAGAATCCATTCTTGAGGCATGGAGGCGACCTGAAAGGCGTTGAGAACAAACTGGATTATCTCAAGGACCTTGGAGCTACAACGATTTGGCTGACCCCGGTGGTCGAGAACGATATGCCCCTGATGAATGAATGGGGTAATCGTGTGGCCGGCTACCATGGTTACTGGTTCACTGATCACTATACAGTTGACCCCAGGCTAGGTGGCAATGCAGCATACCGGCAAATGATAGAAACGGCACATAACAAAGGGCTGAAAGTGATACAGGATGCGGTCTACAATCATGTGGGAAATTACCATTGGTTCATACTTGACCAACCCATGAAAGACTGGCTGAATAACTGGCCAGCATACCAGGGATCCAATCATAAGGAAGAAGTTTTCTATGATCCCTATGCGGCAAAAATCGATAAAGACATTATGGTGGGAGGATGGTTTGTTCCGCATCTTCCTGATCTGAATTTGCGTAACCCCTGGCTGGCGAAATTCCTCATCCAGCATGCGATCTGGACCACTGAAGAATTCGGTATCGATGGCTGGAGAGTGGATACGTATAAGTACTGTGATGAACAATTCATGAACAATGTTAATGCAGCATTGGAGAAAGAATTCCCGGCCATCACCATCTTTGGGGAAGCCTGGTGTAGCACGCCCATGGCCAGCGCTTATTTCGTAAAAAACAACCTGGACGTTCCTTTCAAGCATAATCTGCAAGGGGTTACTGATTTCCCCATTGCTTTTGGAATGAAAGACGCCGCCCTCAATAATCCTACGCAGCTGTACAGCCTGCTGGCGCAAGACGTCTTATATAAAGACCCCTTGAAGAACTGTATATTCCTGGAGAATCACGATATGGACAGGATCCTTTCTGTATTAGGTGATGATGTAAGCAAATTGAAAATAGCCAATGGGCTGTTGCTGACATTAAGAGGAATTCCACAGATCTATTATGGTACCGAAGTGCTGATGAAGAATTTTAAGAAACCCAGTGATGCAGAAGTGCGTAGGGATTTTGCCGGAGGATGGAGCAATGATACGGAGACTAAATTCACTGCTGCGGGCAGGTCAGCTGCGGAAAACGATTTTTTTAATTATTTCAGAACCATTGCCCAGTATCGCCTTCGTTCAGAAGCTTTGCAGAAAGGTAAGACACTTCAATATCAACCCCAGGATAATGTGTATATCTATTTCAGATATACGGCCAAACAACGGGTAATGTGTGTGTTCAATGCTGGTGATGCTGCGAAAGAGATCAAGCTTAGCAGATTCAATGAAGGGCTTGGAGGTAAAACATCCGGGAAGGAGATCACCACAGGTCAGGAACTCCAGTTAAAGGATCAACTGGCCGTACCGGGTAAGACGTTCATGTTGATCGAACTAAATTAGCGTTTGCCAGGCTATCTTCTTAAGCCACTCATTGGTCTTAAGCATTTCGTTGACTTCTTTCTTGAACTGCTCGCCGGTATATTTTTTCCCATCTTTTGGTGGGGCAATGCCCGGGGCTTCTATCAATTCGAGCTTGGTTGCATACCAGGTGGTATGGAGTCGCGGGATAGCCAGGCCCAGTATCATCCCTGGTAAGCCCCCAAAAGATTCCGGGCCGGCTGATGCCAGGATCTCATCGGTGTAAAATGCGATCACTACCACAGAATCAAAGATCCTGCCAACGGCCTTCCTGCATTCAAAGCCCGCAATAGTTCTGGGCTCGCTGGTGATCTTCCAGTCTACTTTCAACAAGCTGTCCTGCACCAGGTATTCAGAACCGAATATACTTTTCTGGGTGATTCGTGAACCTTTTTCAAGGTCACGGAATACGATGTTTGTGATATAGTTGATTGACCAATGTATCTTCTTGTTCTCCGGTTCACGGCCGTCCTTGAAAATCGATGTCTTCTCGTTAAAGATCAGATCGTTATAGGTTACCGCAAATTTGGGCATGGACTCCTTGATCATGGCATCGAACATGTTTTCTTCCTCCAGAAAACTGTGCTGGTTCGTTCTTCTTTCAAATTCTATTTTCCCTGCTTTAATGAACTGTGCCTGCAGTTCGGAAAAACACATTATGGAGATCAGTATGATCGTTATTCTTTTCATATTACCACCCCGCTGGTTTACCGTTCTTTGAAAAATTCCAGATAAATGAGATCATCAGGTACCTGTTATATGTGTTATAGGTTCTCTCGCTGATGAGATTGGAGTTGATGGTTCTCCTGAAGCCCAGGTTTTTATTGAGGATATCAAATGCATATAACCTCAGCTTCACGTCATCCTTCTTCCCAAACTTCCTGTCCAGCCACATGTTCCAAAGTAACACATTGCTGTCGTCAGGAAATGCAGGTGTTTTTTGCCGAAGGCTGGCATTTAGTTCACCGTTCAGTTCCCATTTTTTCAGGAAGAAATATCCGTAGTTGAGTGAATAATCCTGTAGCCAGTAATTGGTTTTGATATCTGAACGGATCGAGGATTTCGAGAAATTGTAACTGCCACTGGCGCGAATGGAGAAATTATACTTCTTCTCCACATTATACCTCAGGTTCACGTTTCCGCCAAGATTTCCGTTTTTAATGATATTCTTTTCAGTGTTCACAAAATTCACATCCTGCCTGTAAGACAGCTCCGGCCCGGTACTGAAATTGAACTTGGTACCTTTTATTTTTTTGTTCCAGTCAAGATAAAAGCTATGATTGAACACGCCGTCCACATTCACGGTCTGGTACACACGCCTGCCCAAACTGTCAATGAAATTCCTGGTTGAAAACGAATGCTGCGAAATATTAAACCTGTAACTCATGAAGTAGCCGCTTTCCGTGAGCATATCGTACCTGTTAAAGCTAAGGTTGAAATTATGGATAATGGCCAGGTTCAGATCCGGATTACCTATCGATACGTTCAGGGGATCTGTATTGTCAGCAACAGGTTGTATGGCATTCAGGGAGGGCTGTTCGGTTCTGCCATAGTAGTTAAAATATAGATTCCTGTTGCCTTTGAGGGTGAAGTTCCCATTCACTCTCGGGAAGAAATTCAGATAATTGTACTTCCGTGTGGTATCCCTGATCAGATCATTCTGTATAAGTGAGGTATAAGAAGCGGCAGCACCCACAGTAAAATTATACTTCTTCATCTTACTGAACTTGAAGTTCATTCCGCCCCGGTTCTCCCAGGTATTGAAATCATAGTCATTGCTGAATGCCGGCACTATCACCTCATATTTATCGTCGCCGGGCGCAGATTTCTCCAGCGTTTTTTTCAAAGACCTCAATCCCTGGTTGGACAACTGGTAATTGAATTCAAGGAAAGCTTTCTTGCTCAGGGGTTGTGTATAGTTCAACATGCCCTGGTAATAATTGCGTTTATTTCCTTTGATCTTCTGCTGGTCGATCAGGTCTTGCCTCACCATGATGCCTTTACTATCGTAGAAAGTGTTGATCGCTTTCAGGAATCCTTCAGAAGTGTTATTGGAATAATTCTGCCTGATGGTGGCTGAGAAAGTATGTCCGGCTTTCTTGAATTTCTTACGATACATCAGGGAACTGTTGAATGCTTCGTTCTCTGAAAGGCTGGTATTGATCCTGCTGCCTGTGTTAATGGTATCGCCCTCGGGGTTAATGGATTCCGTGTTCAGGGCGCTGAAATTGCGGCCATTGCCTTTCAAACCGCTCACCACTACTTTGATCGATGAACTTGAATCCAGTTTTACGTCGTAGGTGCCCAGAATACTATGACTCTGTTTGGATGAATAAGTTTTATTTCTTTCATTGACAAAGAAGGTGGTATCGGGTGTGATATATTGGCTGCGGTTTACAATGTTTGCATCATTGTCCAGTTTCTTGAACCGGTAAGTTCCGTTGAAATTTTTCCTGTCTTTATCCCATTTGTTGGAGAAATGTCCCCCTGCGCTCCAGCTTTTAGGTAGGCCTTCGCCCTGGAACGTTCCCCAGTCAAAATCATCATCGGGGGTTTCAATGGAAATGGATATGCCGCCACCATCCATCATTTCTGTTTGAGCGCCGCCCATACCACCGTAGTTCATCATTTCCTGGAAGTTCAGGCCGGTCCGGCCATCACTGGCCATCAGCCCATGCGCCGCCACCTTTTTCTTCCCTTTGAAATAATTGATCATGGCCGAATTGCTCCAATAATTATTCAGGTCAGAACCCAATTCCAGCTTGCCGAAATAGCCATTCTTCTTATCCTCCTTGAGTTTGAGATTGACGGTTTTTGTTTTCTGGCCATCGTCTATACCGGTGAATTCAGCCTGGTCAGACTTCTTGTCAAATACCTCCAATTCGTCCACCATGGCGGATTGCAGGTTCTTGGTGGCGATCGTGGGGTCATCGCTGAAAAATTCTTCCCCGTCTACCAGGATCTTTTTGACCCTTTCGCCCTGGGCCGTGATATTGCCGTTCTTATCCACTACAAAACCGGGCAGGGTTTTCAACAGGTCTTCCACTGTGGCACCGGGCTGCACCCTGAAGCTATCGGCCTTATATACGATGGTGTCCCCCTTCATTCTGATCGCCGGGATAGTTTTCTTAATGATGATCTCTTCCAGTAACTTGCTCTTAGGGGTGAGGTAGATATTGCCAAAGTCGTACAGTTGATCTGTGAGCGTCAGACTATCTGAATAATCACCAAAACCGGGGTAGGAGATCATTAAAACGTATTTGCCGGGGGCGGCATTCATGTTGAATGATCCGTCTGCAGCGGCCCTTTTATAGGTGACAAGCACCGAGTCAGACTTACGTACAAGCATAACCGAAGAATTGGCCAGCTGTTTCTTGTTGACTGTATCAGTAATGGAACCCCTGATGGCTGAAACCTGACTGTATAGCCCCTGCGAACAAAACAGGGTTACCACCAGGATCATTAGTGCATTTCTCATAAGCGGATTAAAACTAATATTTAATGTAGATGCATTATATTAGGATTGTTTAAATGGTTGTTAAATAATATGTATGGCTTCCAGTAAGAAAAACCCCGACAATAAAACAGTGATGGATGAAAAGAAGAAATATGAAGATGAACACTTCGTTGATTCAACCAAACCGGTATGGAACTATTCACTGTTCAATGAAGAAGTGATCAGGAATTTTCAGCAGGGCACCTTGTATAATGCGTATGAGTATTTCGGCAATAAGCAGATCGAAGTGCTGGGGCGGCAGGGAACTTATTTTGCCGTTTGGGCGCCTAACGCTACCAAGGTCAGTGTGAAGGGTAATTTCAATGACTGGACCAATGATACCTTTCCATTGTTTGTCCGCCTGGACCATAGCGGCATCTGGGAAGGGTTTATACCGGATATTCCGCGGGGTGAAGTGTACAAATATCATATACACGGGTTTAAAGGTGCCCTGATCGATAAGGGTGATCCCTATGCTCATTTTTGGGAACTCAAGCCCAAAACGGCTACCATCACCTGGAATTTTGAATATGATTGGAAAGATGGGGAATGGATGGGCACACGCAAGAAAAACAATGCACTCAATGCGCCTATCTCGGCCTATGAAGTACATCTATCCAGCTGGCGCAGACCTGATAAGAACAATGAAGAATCTTATTTCTCTTACTGGCAGATCGCAGAGCAACTTGTGCCTTATGTGAAAGATCTCGGATTTACACATGTGGAGCTGATGCCTGTGATGGAATATCCATTTGATGGTTCCTGGGGCTACCAGGGTACGGGCTATTTTGCGCCAACATCAAGGTTTGGACATCCGGAAGAATTCATGGCCATGGTAGACTATTTTCATCGCGAAGGTATAGGTGTGATCCTTGACTGGGTACCTTCCCATTTCCCTTATGACTCCCATGGTTTGTTCATGTTTGACGGCACACATACTTATGAGTATGCCGATATGAGAAAAGGATATCATCCTGATTGGAACAGTTACATATTCAACTATAAAAGAGGAGAAGTAAAATCATTCCTCATCAGCAATGCGAGGTTCTGGTTTGATAAATTTCATATTGATGGGGTGAGGGTAGATGCGGTGTCTTCTATACTGCGACTCGACTATTCGCGTAAACATGGCGAATGGGAACCCAACGAATTCGGAGGCAATGGGAACCTTGAAGCGATCGCTTTTGTCAAAGATCTGAATGAAACCATCTATCGTGATTTCCCCGATGTGCAGACCATAGCAGAAGAAGCTACGGACTGGCCGGGCATATCAAAGCCTACCTGGCAGGATGGACTTGGTTTTGGAATGAAATGGATGATGGGCTGGATGCATGACACGCTCAGATATTTCAAGCAGGATCCTTTTTACAGGCAATTCCAGCAAGATCAGTTCACCTTCAGCATGATGTATTTCTATGATGAGAATTTCATGCTGCCTTTAAGTCATGATGAAGTGGTGCATGGTAAATCGCCCATGCTCTACAAGATGCCCGGGGATGAATGGCAGAAATTTGCCAACCTTAGGATCCTGTATCTGTATATGTTCACGCATCCTGGGGCCAAGCTCCTGTTCATGGGTAATGAGATCGGGCAGACCTCTGAATGGAATTACAAATCTGAGCTGGACTGGCATTTGCTGGAATTTGATCCGCATCGTATGATGAGGGATTGTGTGAAAGAGCTCGCACATCTTTATAAAAATGAACCGGCTTTGCATGAACTGCAATTTGATATGGCTGGTTTTGAATGGATAGACCTGAATCACCGGGAAGAATCGGTGATCGTATTCAGACGGAAAGGAACAAAACCTGAAGAAGATCTGGTGATCATTTTGAATATGACACCTGTTGTCCGCCGGGACTGGCAGCTGGAATTATTTGGAAAATCTGAATGGAAAGAGATCTTCAATTCCAATGATGAAAAATTCTATGGAACAGGAGATGTTTTTAATCCGGATATTCCGGTAGAACTACTGGATAAGAAGGATCATAAATATAGGGTCACCGTTCATCTTCCTGCTTTAGGCGGGATAGTGATCAGATAAGTCAGCTAAATCTCTACATCCTTTCCGGCACCCTGATCCCCAGCAGGCCCATAGCTGATTTGATCACGTTTGCGGTGAACATGCACAGCCGAAGTCGAAGCTGTTTTTTCTCCTCCGATTCGGCATTGGTGACCGAGTGCTCCGTATAGAACGAATTGAAAGTTTTCGCCAGGTTATATACATAGATCGCAAGCACTGAAGGATTGTGTTCTGCAACAGCCTGTTCAATGGTGTTGCTGAATTGTTCAATAGCGACCAGCAGTTCTTTTTCCAACGGGGTGAGTCCATTGGCCAACTCAAAACCCGCCGCCGGCATTTCTTTTCTCAGGATCGATCTGATCCTGGCATGTGTGTACTGTATAAAAGGCCCGGTAAACCCATGGAAGTCGATCGACTCTTCCGGATTGAATACCATTTTCTTTTTCGGATCAACACGCAGCAGGAAGAATTTCAACGCACCCAATCCAAGGATATCATAAAGCTCCTTAAGTTCATCGTCAGTGAAATCCTTGACCTTGCCTAACTCACGGGTATGTGTAGCTGCAATGTTGACCATTTCGTCAACGATGTCATCGGCATCCACAACAGTGCCTTCCCGGCTTTTCATTTTTCCGGTTGGCAATTCCACCATACCATAAGACAAATGGTAGATCCCATCAGCGGAAGCCAGTCCAAGCTTATCACAGATCAGTTTCAGCACCTTGAAATGATAGTTTTGTTCATCGCCTACCACATAAATGCTTTCATCGCATTGGTACTCCGAAAATTTGTCGATAGCAAGCCCGATATCCTGGGTGATGTAAACAGCAGTGCCATCCCGGCGCTGCACAATTTTTTCATCAAGACCGTCAGCGGTAAGATCGATCCATACGGATCCATCGTCTTTCTTCTCAAATACCTTTTTTGCCAATCCTTCTTCCACCATCTTCTTTCCCAGCAGATAGGTCTGGCTTTCATAATAGGTTCTGTCGAAATCAGAACCGATCCTTTTATAAGTGGCATCAAATCCCTCATAGACCCAGCTGTTCATGGTTTTCCAGATCTCGATGGTTTCGGGATCGCCAGCTTCCCAGTCCACCAGCATCTTCTGTGCGGCCAGCATGATGGGAGCCTGCTTTTCGGCAGCATCTTTTGTTATCCCCTGGGTGATCAGTTCTTCTACTTCTTTTTTATACTCGTCGTTGAACTTCACATAATAATCGCCTACAAAATGATCTCCTTTGATCCCGGTAGATGCCGGCGTTGCTCCATTGCCATACCATTTCCAGGCGATCATACTTTTGCAGATGTGGATGCCCCTGTCGTTCACAATACATGATTTGATCACTTCACGCCCCCCGGCTTTCAGGATCTCTGCAATGCTCCATCCCAGGAAATTATTTCTGAGGTGACCCAGGTGAAGCGGTTTGTTTGTATTCGGAGATGAATATTCCACCATCACTTTCCGCTTCTTTGACGGCAGAAAACCAAAGTCATTTTTATTGTAAGATGATTCCAGCAGATCCAGCCAGTACACATCGTTGACACTCAGATTCAGAAAGCCTTTGATGATATTATAATGATGGAAAAGGGCCGGCTCGTTCTCGATCAGGTATTGACCGATCTCGTGGCCAATGGCATCAGGACTTTTCCTCAGGTGCTTCACCAGGGCAAAAAGTACTACGGTATAATCACCCTCAAACTCGGGTTTTGTCTGATTGATCTGGAAACTAGCGCCAATGGCCTGCTCTTTATAAAGCTGCTCCAATGCCTGTTCAACCGATTCCCTGATTTTATTTACGATCATTTTCAATTTCTTAACTTGGCGGCAAATGTACGAAAACACAGAGACACGGAGGGAACACAGAGACACAGAGGAAACGCAGAGACGCAGAGGCGATGGTATGCTCCTTCCTTTCCTCTGCGTCTCCGTGTTGACTCTGTGTCTCTTTTCATGTAAATCAACCCAGAAAATGACCTTCGATAAGCAGGGGCACAGGGGCTGCCGTGGCCTGATGCCTGAGAATACGATTCCGGCCATGTTCAGGGCTATAGACCTGGGCGTAACTACCCTGGAAATGGATGTTTCGATCAGCAGGGATAAGAAAGCCGTAGTGTCTCATGATCCCTGGTTCAACAGCATGATCTCCACAACACCTGATGGCAAATACATCAATGCGTCAGATGAGAAGAAATACACGCTGTATTCCATGGATTATGCCGAGATCCGTAAATGGGATGTGGGGCTTAAACCACATCCTTTGTATGCTAAACAGCAGAAGATAAAAGCGTATAAACCCCTCCTGGAAGAGCTCATAGATTCAGTAGAGGCTTATGTCAGGCAGAAAGGCGCCAGTGCCCCTCACTATAACATCGAAACCAAATGCAGCCCTTCGGGAGATAATGTACTTCATCCAGGCCCGGAAGAATTCACGGATATACTGATGGAAGTGGTGAACAGGAAGAAGATCGCCCAGCGCACCATCATACAGTCGTTCGACGAAAGAACCCTGCAGGTCATGCATCGCAAATATCCTTCTGTAAAAACCGCTTATCTCATAGAAGGAACCGAAAAAAATACAGTGGCGCAGAATATTGAAAAACTTGGATTCCGGCCTGATATTTACAGTCCGGACTATAAACTGGTGACACCTGAAATGGTAAGATACTGCCACGAACAC
>DATGXN010000365.1:0-6108 GCA_035298945.1 Chitinophagaceae bacterium
TCCGTTATATCGAAACAGGAATGTGTAACATTACATCTACCCCCGCCACTGACACGTACTTTGGAAAGCAGTTTGGACTGTTTTTCCAATAGCATCACTTTCAACCCCGGACACATGCGCGCCGCATTCACCGCACAGAAGAATCCGGCAGCCCCACCTCCGATCACGATCAGTTTTTTGTCTGCCATGCTATTTCATCATCATGATGGCCGCCATAGTTTCTATGCCGTTCCACAAATTCCTGATCCTGATATTCTCGTTCTCAGCATGCTGGTTATTATCATGGTTGGCAATGGGAACCGTGATAACTGTTGCGCCAAGTGTTTTCTCAAAAATAAACAGTGGCAAGCTGCCTCCCATGGTAGGCACCCTCACCACTTTATCTGCTGTTGTGGATTGTACAGCATTGTATAATTTTTCTGCAACCGGCAGGTCCATCCTGGTCTTTTGCGCATTATAGCCACTCTTCCTGAGCACCTGGATAATATCAGCGTACTTCGATCTCTCTTCCGCGGTTGGCTCCTTTTCAGTTACAAAATATCCTTTCGATCTGATATGTTCAATCACTTTTTCCTGCTGCTTCTGCCAGTCTGTACCTGCCACCTGCCTCAGGTCTAATGCCACACTCGCTTTAACAGGGATCACATTAGCAGCCATGGCTCCAACATCTGCACTCCTGATCCCGTTGATATTTAAAGATGGCAGGTTGTACGATTCATACAGTGCCCGTCCTTCAGACTCTGTGGCCAGGATACCTAGCTCTTTCTTCATTTGTTCATCAACAGCAGGTATTTCACTAAGGGCTTTTTTCTCAAGGTCACTGAGAGGCATAACATCGTCATAATAACCTTTGATGGTCACCTCACCTTTTTCATTTTTCATGGTAGCCAATAACTGAACCAGCTGCCATGCAGGATTGCGTACCCAATTCCCATAATGCCCGCTATGCAGGGGTTTATTAGGTCCGTATATGATCAGTTCCATATTGGCATCGCCCCGCACACCGAAACTGATGCTTTTTCGACCTGATTGATGAACAGGACCATCACACATGATCCAGAGGTCTGATCCCAGTAACAACTTATATGTTTCCAGGATCTCACCCAGGTGAGCAGAGCCTGCTTCCTCTTCGCCTTCGAAAAAGAACTTGATATTCACTGTTGGTTTCTGCCCTGTTGACACCAATGCCTGGTAAGCATTGATAATGGCCATCACCCCGGCCTTGTCGTCTGAAGCTCCCCGGCCAAATATCCTCCATTCAGGATCTATAGGTGTTTGCAGGTCTGGCAGTGGTAGTACCTGGAATTGGTCTCCCAATGGACCATTGGTGAGTACAGGCCTGAACGGATCAAGTCCCTTATACCAGTTGGCAGGATTGACAGGCTGGCCATCATAATGTGCATAGAAAATTATGGTCTGCTTTGCGCCTGGCGTTTTCACTTCACCAAACACTGCCGGTGCCGCTCCTTTAGTGATTGGATTCAACAGCTGTACATTCTGAACACCCGATGTTCTCAGCATGTCCATAATGATATCTGCATTCTTTAAAAGAGAAACGGTATCAGCAGCAATATTGGGAACTGCCAGAAAATTCATGTAGTCTTTCAGTAGCCTGTTCTCATTCTTCTGTCGCCACTCGCGGATCTTCATGGTCTCCTTCGCCTGGCTGAAAACGATATGCTGCACCAGCAGCATGATAATGATAATTGGCAAACTCTTTCTCATCAGCTAAAGGTAACAAAGCAATGGATTGTTATGAAAAACAAGAAATGACTGACTGTATGGAAAGCTCAGAAAAACTATCAACTACCAGGTCTGCTGCCGATAATGCCGCATCTTCATGTGTATTGGTGATGGCTATACATTTCATTCCTGCCGCTTTGGCGGATGCAACACCGTTAACTGCATCTTCAAGTACAAGACATTGGGCAGGATCTACATTAAGTCGCTTTGCCGCAAGTAGAAAAATATCCGGATGCGGCTTTCCATGAATCACTTCTTCCCCGGTTACGAATACCGAAAAATATTTTCCCAGTCCGGATTCTTCCATCACCAGTTTCATTTTCATCTTCCTTGAACTGGTGGCCAGAGCTATTGGGATATTGAGATCTTTAATTTCCTGAAGAAATACTTCGGCGTTGGGCATGGTAACAATTCCATTTTCCTTTACGATCTCTTCAAAATAGTCCATCTTTTTATGCATGGCCTGCTGCGCTTCTTCGCCTTCGAGTCCCAGACCTTCTTTTACCACATCAATACTCTTCTTTCCCAGCAAAGGGAAATATTCAGCATAACTCAGGTGCTTGCCATAGTCCAGGAATAATTTCTGCCATGCCAGGAAATCTCCCTCAGTTGTGGCTACCAGGGTTCCATCCATATCAAATATAACAGCGGCGGGAAGGGTGATTTTATCTTTCATTTTGTTGTATCGGGACGGCTTGGTTTTCTATTCCATTCATACCGCAAGGTTAATCATGTTTTATCAAAAAAAATGCCCCGTTCTGTACGAAAGAGCCTTTAAATGAAAAAGACGCAGATGTTTAATACTGCGCCTTGCTATCATTATCCATTAAGCTCTTAATATTCGCTGAAGAGCTCTTTATTTTTCTTCTCGTTGGCGATGATGCCTTCAAAACTCGAAAGTACATCTGCTTTATTCTTCCTGATACAAATGGTATGTTCGTAGTGGGCAGCGGGTTTGCCATCCCTTGTTCTAACCGTCCAGCCATCGGTATCATAATAAACATCTTTGGTACCCATGTTGACCATTGGCTCTATGGCGATGACCGAATTCTCTTTCAACTTGGGACCTGAACCTTTCTTGCCAAAATTCGGCACCTGCGGATCTTCATGCAGATGACGACCCAGGCCATGGCCAACCAGCTCGCGTACCACACCGTATCCGTGTTTTTTTTCAGTGTATTCCTGGATGGCATGCGCGATATCTCCCACCCTGTTACCGGCCACTGCTTTTTCAATTCCCTTATACAAAGATTCACGGGTCACTGCCATAAGTTTGATCGCTTCAGGAGCCGCTTCGCCAATTGCAAAAGTGTACGCACTATCGCCGTGGAACCCGTTCTTATAAACACCTACGTCTACGGAAATAATGTCTCCTGATTTCAGTACATGGTTGCCAGGGAAACCGTGTACTACAGCATCATTAACTGAAATGCAGGTAGCGAATGGATAGCCCTTATAATTTTTGAAAGAAGGAACCGCACCATGGTCGTGAATAAACTCATCCGCCATTTTGTCGATCTGAAGTGTAGTCAGACCGGGCTTTAAAAAAGCGGCCACCTCTGATAAGGTGGCACTTACTAATAAGCTGCTTTCTCTGATTAATTCGATCTCAGCGTTTGTCTTTATGATGATCATCAGATAGAAGAAGTAGTTGCGGCTTGTCTTCCCTGTATCCTGCCTCCTTTCATGAGACCATCGTACTGGCGCATGAGCAGGTGGGTTTCGATCTGCTGGAGTGTATCAAGGATAACACCTACCATGATCAGAAGAGAAGTTCCACCGAAAAATGTTGAGAAACTTTGAGTAACCCCCATGCGCTGTGCAATACCGGGAAGGATACCGATAATAGCCAGGAAGATCGCACCCGGAAGAGTGATCCTGTCCATTACCTGTCCAATGAAATCTGCAGTTGGCTGGCCTGGCTTAACGCCGGGAATGAAGCCATTGCTTTGTTTCAGGCTGTCAGACATTTGCTTGGGGTTGAAGATCAGGGCTGTGTACAGGAAGGTAAAACCTATCACCATAACAGCATAGATCAGCATATACCAGAAATTACTATGATCGTTAAAGATCCTTGCTATACCCTTACCTGTTTCAAAATTGGTGAAGGAGATAAGTGTAGGAAGGAACATGATCGCCTGGGCAAAGATGATGGGCATTACACCAGACGCATTCACTTTGAGCGGCAGGAACTGCCTGGCTCCGGTGAATTGCCTGTTGCCTACGATCTGCTTGGCATAGTTGATGGGAATTTTCCTTACACCCTGCACCAGGATGATCAGGCCCATAATGATAGCGATAAGGAAAGCGATCTCCACGAGGAAGATCAGAAGACCACCACCACCGCGGGTTTGCTTTGACGCAAATTCACCGAGGAACGACTGTGGGAGCCTGGCCAGGATACCCACCATGATAATGATGGAAGTACCGTTACCCAAACCTTTGTCCTGTATTTTTTCGCCGAGCCACATTACAAACAGGGTACCTGCAGTAAGAATGATCACGGTAGAGATCCAGAAATAACCCTGGTATGATTCGATCAGTGCATCGCGGTTCACGTTCCGCAGGTAGGCAACATAAGCTGCACCCTGAAGCAGCGTTACGGCTGCAGTGAGATAGCGGGTCCACTGGTTGATCTTTTTGCGGCCGCTGTCACCTTCTTTTTGCAGTTTTTGCATCTGGGGAACCAGGATGGTCATCAGCTGCATGAAGATCGAAGCGGAGATATAAGGCATGATACCGAGGGCGAAAATAGATGCGTTGGAGAATGATCCACCGGCAAATGTATCAAAGAGGCCAAGTAAGCCTTCTTTTGCGCCAGACAGGTTGAGTTTATTAGGGTCAATACCTGGCAATACAACGTGGGATCCGAATCGGTAGACCAATACCAGGAGCAAAGTCACGATGATCTTGCTGCGCAGCTCTTCGATGCTCCAGATATTCCTGATGGTCTGAAAGAATTTCTTCACAGAGGAATGATTTATGTCTTTTTAATATTTACTCCTGCAAACAAGTCAAAAGTCAAAACTAAAAAGTCAAAATTTTTGACTTTTGATTTTTGACTTTTGATTTGCTTTCAAATATCGTAAATTAATTCAGTATCTCAACAGTTCCGCCTGCAGCTTCAATGGCAGCTTTTGCTTTTTCGCTCACTGCATTCACTTTGAAGCCGATCTTGGTCTTAAGCTCGCCGTTACCAAGGATCTTCACCTTGTCGGTTTTGCCAACCAGCCCATTGATATAGAGAGTTTCCAGGCTGAAGTCAGTAATGCCGTATTTCTCGATGATCAGCTCGATCTGGCCGAGGTTGAACACTTTAAACTCTATACGGTTGTTATTCTTGAATCCGCGTTTTGGAATACGGCGCTGGATAGGCATCTGACCGCCTTCGTGGGCGAACTTCCTTTTATAACCGGTACGGCTCTGCGCACCTTTGTTACCTTTTGTGGACGTACCACCATGACCGGAGGCTTCACCACGACCTAAACGCTTAACTTTTTTTGTAGAACCTTCTGCAGGTTTTAAAGAATGGAGTTTCATTTTTACTTTTTTACTCAACGCAGCTCCCTGTGCTGCTCGCAATTATTATACTTGTACCTCCAGGGAAGAGGGTTAGTTCAGTTCCTCAACCTTAACCAGGTGATTCACCTTGCGTACCATACCCAGGATCTGGGGAGTGGCTTCAACCTCAACAACATTGTTAAGCTTACGAAGTCCAAGAGCTTCCATAGTTTTCTTCTGGCGCTCTGGTCTGTCGATGACACTCTTAACCTGGGTGATTTTAATTTTCTTCATGATTGTTATTTTGAAGCGAAGTCAAAAATCAAAAGTCAAAATTTTTGACTTTTTACTTTTGACTTTTTACTTATCAATTATCCATTAAATACTCTCTTCAACGACAGCGTCCTTGTTTTTGAAACTTCGATCGGCTCGCGAAGCATGGCCAGCGCTTTAAAAGTAGCTTTAACCACGTTATGAGGATTTGCAGACCCAAGTGATTTTGCCAATACGTCTGTAACACCAGCGCTTTCAAGTACAGCACGCATGCTGCCTCCGGCGATCACACCAGTACCATGAGCTGCGGGCTTGATAAGCACTTTAGCTGCGCCTTCTTTAGCAAGCTGATCATGAGGAATGGTGCCTTTCATCACAGGAACCTTGATCAGGTTCTTCTTTGCATCTTCAATACCTTTTGTGATGGCTTCCTGCACCTCCTTGGCTTT
This sequence comes from Chitinophagaceae bacterium, assembly GCA_035298945.1. Taxonomy (GTDB): domain Bacteria; phylum Bacteroidota; class Bacteroidia; order Chitinophagales; family Chitinophagaceae; genus Pollutibacter. The sequence goes on from DATGXN010000365.1 coordinate 5,967, forward strand.
ACCAAGACCGTGACCTACAACGCCATTTTCGTTACCAACAACAACCAGGGCAGAAAAGCTGAACGCGCGACCACCTTTAGTGGTTTTCACAACACGATTAATTGCAACCACCTTCTCTTTCAGTTCGAGATCGCCAGCTTTT
>DATGXN010000366.1:0-9259 GCA_035298945.1 Chitinophagaceae bacterium
GGTAAGATACTGCCACGAACACAAAATGAAGATCCTTCCCTGGACTGTCAATGATGCCGGGCAGATCAGGAAATTGAAAGAAATGGGAGTGGATGGCATCATATCTGATTATCCCGATCTGTTTAACAGGTAACCACTAAATTTGTCTGGAAGATTTGCGATGAGAATAACTGAAGTCCATGATAAAAGGTCAGGGAAAGAATTTCTTGACGTAGCGAGGATCTTGTATAAAAATGATCCGCTTTGGGTTTGTCCTCTTGACAATGATATTGAAGCTGTATTTGATCCCGGCAAAAATAACTTCCACGAATTCGGTGAATGCACCCGCTGGATACTTAAAGATGACCATGGGAAAATGATAGGCCGGATCGCTGCATTCATCAATAAAAAGAAGGCTTTCAATTACGAACAGCCCACAGGGGGCTGTGGTTTTTTTGAATGCATCAATGACCAGGCTGCCGCTGACCTGTTATTCGATACCGCCAAAGCTTGGTTATCCCAACGCGGAATGAAGGCCATGGACGGCCCCATTAATTTCGGCGAGAACGATATGTGGTGGGGACTGTTAATAGAAGGGTTTACCAGCCCTTATTACGGGATGAACTATAACCCTCCTTATTACAAACGGCTTTTTGAGCACTATGGATTCGAGGTATTGTACGAACAGATCTCAAACAAACTGGTTCGATCAAAACCATTCCCCGAACGTTTCACCAAGATCGCAAACTGGGTTACAAAAAAACCGGGTGTTACACTGGAACACCTGCGGGTGAAGGAACTTGATAAATTTGCAGCTGATTTCAAAGAGATCTATAATGATGCCTGGCAGGACTTTGAAAATTTCACGCCTATTACAGATGCAACTATAAGAGAGTCTTTTGAAAAGATGAAGCCCATAGTAGATGAAGATGTGATCTGGTTTGCTTATGTGGATGGTGAGCCGGCTTCATTTGTACTGATTATTCCCGATACCAATGAACTGATCAGGGGGCTTAATGGAAAACTCGGATTGATAGGTAAATTGCATTTTCTTTGGAATAAATATATTGTTAAAAACAGGAGGATCCGGGCCGTGATCATGGGCACAAAAAAGCGTTACCAGCGGTTTGGATTGGAATCAGCGCTGTTCATCAAACTCAAGGAATATGCCTATGATACGGCGAAATATGATGAGCTGGAGCTTTCCTGGGTAGGGGATTTCAATGCCCCCATGCTGGCCATCCACGAAGCCACCGGAGCCACTTTTGCCAAGCGTCATATCACCTACAGGTGCATATTCTAAGATAAATATTAACTTTGCGCCTTCGTTTTGAAAGAACTGATCATCAATACCATTGACTTTTTTTATCCGCCGTTCAGGACCCTGATGGATAAAAAATCTTTCCGCTACCTGGCATGCGGGGGAGGCAATACCCTGCTCGATATCTTCATTTATTTTATCAGCTATAATTTCATCCTGGATAAAAAGATGGTGGCGCTTCCATTTGTAACCATCAGCCCTCATATCGGTGCTTTCATCATCGCATTCTGCGTCACCTTCCCGATAGGTTTCATGTTGATGAGGAATGTTGTGTTTCCTGATTCAACAGTAAGAGGAAGGATTCAACTGGTTCGCTACCTCATGATGGTGGCTGTATGCATCCTGCTCAATTACATTTTCCTTAAATTATTTGTTGAGCAGTTCAATTTTTACCCAACCGTAGCCAAAATACTTCCAACCTGTATTGTTGTGGTGTTCAGCTATCTCACCCAGAGGCATTTTACATTCAAAGCAGCAACTGTCAAAAGCTTAGATCGTTAACGAGGATGTCGAGTTCCCCTTTGCTGCTGAACCTGACCACCAGGCTTTCATTAAACGGATAGATCTTTTCAATGCTCACGGTGTTCACGTGGCCTTTCATCATAACTCCTTTCCTGATCTCGGTATTCAACTGCCCATTGACTTTTTCTAAAAGCATGGTTTCGTATGGCAGAATATCCAGCCTGGTGTAGGGCTCGATCTCTTTCAGGATCCTTTTTGAAAAAAGCCATTCAGCCGAGCGAAGCATCATATTCTTAGAGCGGATATCGAACTGAAGATTATCAAGCTTCAGGATTTTTTTCTGCTGATCATAGATGGGTTTTCCGGTCAGGTAGAACTCTCCTGATGCAGAGCCGCTGAAATTCACCTTGAGGATCAGCGATTCATTTCCTACGCCATAGACCTGGGTTTTCTCGACCACGATATATTTTCCCATCTCCAGGTCTATCCTTTTCTTCTGTATTTGCGCGTTGATGATATTGGTGATGGAGTCATAGTCCAGGTAGGCATCTGTAAAAATAGAAAAGCCTTTCCTGGATGGGGTTGGATTCAACGCAGGTACAATGGTTCTGAGTTCTGCCGGACGGGCCTGGGTTACCACTGGCCTGGCAGTTAACCCAACATTCAGTACCATGGTATCCCTGACCGCATAGAAATCGCCTATACGTATCTGTTGGGGATTGATCTGCAGGTATCCGTAATTGTATATGGGCTGAACCGTGTTCAACAGATCCCATATCTTTTGAAACTGGGGCCTGAGGCTGGTATTGGCCAGTGTGTCCAGGATGCCTTTCCTGGCTTCGTCCAGTTGTGCCCTGAGCCTGTCCATTACTATGGAAGTGATGTCAATATTGAATACACATATATTGCATTTGTCCAGGGGAACCGGCTCGAGGCGGTTGATATTCGCACTGATCCGGTAATCTGGAGTGAGTTTAAGAGAGGCAGCAAAAGCCACATTCACTTTTCTTTCTCCTTCCCTTAGCCCGCAGGTGCAGGTTGGCGACCATGGCGTTACGGCAGTCCTTTCACTTCCGGTGCCTGTGCAAACCCGCTGTCCACCCGCAACCTGGTAGAATCCGGTGAATCCCATCCTGATCGTATTGCCTGAACTGCTGATCTGTAATGGCCCGCGGCGGAAGCGGTACATATAGCGGGTGTCACAATTATCTACTACATAATCATATGGGTAACCGGGTGAGGTATATACCTGCTGAACTTCTTTCTCCGCCATGGCATAAAAAGGTTTGAGATTGATCTTGACGGGAATATCGATATCTGAAGGGGGAAGGCTGTCAAGCATCCGGACAGATTCAGCCAGGTCTGGCTTTTCAGGGATCATCTTCTTTGAACAGGAAAAAAAAGATGACAACAACAGGAGTAAGGTCAGATTTTTCATTAAGGACATTCAATAAAATTATAGAAGGAATTTTATAATTTATGTTAATCAATCCGGTTAATTGATTCAATGGTATTGATTACATTCAGTTCATGAAGAAATTGATATTCCTCATTCTGCTTGAAACCATCATGATCAGCCAGTTATGCTTAGCGCAAAAGGCTGACTCCAATCCAATGAAGGTCTGGTTTGACCAACCTTCAAAACAATGGGAAGAAGCCCTGCCCATTGGGAATGGATTCCTGGGTGCAATGGTTTATGGAAACCCGGCAGAAGAACACCTCCAACTGAATCACACAGCATTCTGGGCAGGAAGTCCCTATACCAATGCAAATCCGCATGGCGGACCTAAAGCACTGGCAGAGATCAGGAAATTGATCGACGATGGGGAATATGGAGCGGCAGATAAAATGGCCAATAAGAACTTTATCGCGGAGAAACTGCGTGGCATGCCTTTTCAGCCGGTAGGAGATCTTCATCTGCAATTTGAAGGACATGAAGCATTCAAAGACCTTCGGCGCGAACTGGACATCAGCCAAGCAATCGCTACCATAACCTATAATTCACAGGGGGTGAATTTTACCAGAACAATATTTTCTTCTTTTGCTGACGATCTGATCATTGTAAGACTAACTGCTGATAAGCCCGGAAAGATCAGCTTTACCGCTTCACTGTCCACTGAACAAAAAGGAACGATCAATGCGACCAGTGATCATAGTCTGGAACTCTCTGCCATAGGCCCGGACAAAAATGGACTTCCGGGGGTTATCAGGGTGCAAACAAATATGGTGATCAGAAATGAAGGGGGCACCATTGTTCGTAACGACAATAAACTCCAGGTGAAAAATGCGAACTCCGTGGTGATCCATCTTTCTATGGCTACTAATTTCAAGAACTACCTTACAGTGACCAATGACCAGATCGCATTAGCTAAAGAGGCACTGAAGAAAGCGGAGAAAAAATCATACAACCAAATGATCAGTGACCATACCCTTGCATTTCAGAAATATTTCAACAGGGTGGCCATTGACCTCGGCAGTTCATCTTCCATTCAACTCCCCACCAATAAGCGACTGGAAAAATTCCATGAAGGGAATGACCCCCAGTTGGTCAGTCTTTATTTTCAATTCGGAAGATATCTGCTGATCTCTTCTTCTCAGCCTGGTGGACAGCCAGCGAATCTGCAGGGCATCTGGAATCCGCACACAGACCCACCTTGGGGCAGCAAGTATACCACCAACATCAACCTTGAAATGAATTACTGGCCGGCAGAACTGACCAATCTGCCAGAGATGGAGGAGCCGTTGGTGCAAATGGTAAAAGAACTCACCATGAGTGGGCAGTCTACTGCGAAGACATTATATGGTGCAAGGGGTTGGGTACTGCACCACAATACAGATATATGGAGAATGACCGGGGCCATTGATGGCCCCTGGGGATTGTGGCCCACCGGTAATGCCTGGTTATGCCAACAGCTCTGGGAAAGATATTTATACAGCGGTGAAATCTCTTACCTGAGATCCATTTATCCGTCACTCAAAACTGCCAGTATTTTTTTTGTAGATGTGCTGTATAAAGATCCTGCTACAGGTTGGTGGGTAGTATCACCATCTGCCTCACCCGAAAATGCGCACCAGGGATTCAGTGCGTCCGCAGGTACCACCATGGATAATCAACTGGTATTTTCATTATTCCATAATACCATAAAAGCGGCATCCATACTTGGATTGGATTCAGACTTGATCAATGAGATCAGGAATAAGCTGAAAGATCTGCCACCTATGCAAATAGGAAAGCATGCCCAACTGCAGGAATGGTTGAAAGATTGGGATGATCCCAATGATAAACACAGGCATATTTCTCATTTATGGGGATTGTATCCGGGGAACCAGATCTCGCCCTTTCGTACTCCCCAGATCTTTGAAGCAGCAAAAACATCACTGATCTATAGGGGCGATGTGTCCACCGGATGGTCAATGGGCTGGAAAGTAAATTGCTGGGCACGTTTGTTAGATGGAGACCATGCATATAAGCTGATCAGGGACCAGTTGAGTCCTTATGATGAGAGTAAAAAAGCCGGGGGCACTTATCCCAATCTCTTCGATGCCCATCCGCCTTTCCAGATCGACGGTAATTTTGGTTGCACGGCAGGAATTGCAGAAATGTTGTTGCAATCCCACGATGGTGCTATCCATCTTCTTCCCGCTTTACCGGCAGCCTGGAAAAACGGCAACATAGAGGGCTTAAAAGCAAGAGGAGGTTTTGAGATCAATTTGCGTTGGGAAGGGGGCCAGTTAAAGCAACTGGACATTTATTCAAAACTTGGGGGAAATTGCCGGATCAGAACTTACCAGGAACTTCTGATACCAGGTGCAAAAAAGATCGATCATGATGCAGCAGAAGTGAATCAGAATGCATTTTTCGAAGTCTACACAGTAAAAGATCCACTCATATCAAAAGAGGCCAATGCGGGCTTGCCCTCGTTAAAAAAGGTATTCGAATACGATCTGGGCACGGTGGCCGGCAAGCACTATTCTTTTAAGTTTTGATACAGTCGAATGAGGTAAATTCATAGCGGCAAATATATCTTTCGTTAAGTCAAACCAAGGATCAGATGGAACAGTATGATATCGTAATCGTGGGCGCCGGCCCCATAGGAATAGCAACAGGAATCGCCTGCCAGAAACATAAAATATCCCATGTAGTAGTTGATAAGGGGACCCTGGTGAATTCAGTGTTCAATTACCCGCTTAATATGAGCTTTTTCTCCACCTCGGATAGGTTAGAGATCGGGGACGTGCCATTCATATCGCACCAACCCAAACCCACCCGTGATGAAGCCCTGGAGTATTTCAGAAGAGTGGCTCAGCACTGGAAGATCAACACCCGGTTGTTCGAAAAAGTAGAGAAGGTGAATAAGAAGGAAGATGGGTTCATGGTACATACCTCGAAAAACGTTTACCAGTGTAAGGCGGTAGTGTTGGCAACCGGTTTTTATGATGTTCCCAATCTCCTGAACATTACGGGTGAAGAATTACCCAAAGTGCATCATTACTATAAAGAACCGCATCTTTATTTTAACCAGAAGTTGGTGGTGGTAGGGGCTGCCAATTCAGCGGTGGATGTGGCATTGGAAACCTTCAGAAAAGGGGCCGATGTGACCATGGTAATGAGGGAAAGTGCCATCCAGGACAATGTAAAATATTGGGTGAAGCCGGATATAGAGAACCGCATCAAAGAAGGCACCATCAAGGCCTATTTCAACTCAGAATTAAAAGCGATCAGGCCCGATGAAGTGGATATCCAAACGCCGGACGGTGTCATAACCACCATAAAGAACGATTTTGTACTAGCTATGACCGGCTATAAGCCAGATTTCAGCTTTTTGAAAAGCATTGGGGTGGAAATGGTACTCCTGGAAGATGCCCTGGTTCCCAGCCACAATCCAGACACCCTGGAGACCAATGTTCCGGGTATCTATCTCGCCGGTGTAATCTGTGGGGGTACTGTGACCAATAAATGGTTCATAGAGAATTCCCGGGTGCATGCTGAGACTGTAGTAGAGCAGATTGTGCAGAAAATGAACACATTATAGAGAGTCAGAACGGCAGAGAGTCGGAGAGTCAGAATTCTGGCCTTCTGTCCTGCCGACTCTCTGGCTCTCTCTTTCCACGATAACTGACAATTTAGCACCTTGTACCTGCCCGGCATGCATCTTGATAATTCCCTTGTATAAATTCTAGAAAAACATGGGAAAAATTATCGGAATCGACCTCGGAACTACCAACAGCTGCGTAGCAGTGATGGAAGGCAATGAACCGGTGGTTATTGCTAACGATGAGGGCCGCAGGACCACTCCATCCGTGGTGGCATTCCTCAAAAATGGCGAACGTAAGGTAGGTGACCCTGCCAAGCGTCAGGCTATTACCAACCCGGTAAATACCATCATGAGTGTGAAGCGTTTTATGGGCCGCAGGCATGATGAGGTTTCGGAGGAAATGCAGCATTGGAGCTATAAAGTGGTAAAAGGTGACAATAATACAGTTCGTATTGACATAGATGGAAGAATGTACACTCCCCAGGAGATCAGTGCTATGATCCTTCAGAAAATGAAGAAAGTGGCTGAAGATTACCTGGGCCAGGAAGTAACAGAAGCAGTAGTGACTGTTCCTGCCTATTTCAACGACGCACAGCGCCAGGCCACCAAAGAAGCGGGCGAGATCGCCGGTCTGAATGTAAGGCGTATCATCAACGAGCCTACCGCTGCTGCGCTGGCTTATGGACTGGATAAGAAAATGCACGATTCCAAGATCGCGGTGTTCGACCTTGGAGGTGGTACATTTGATATCTCCGTCCTTGAGTTGGGCGACGGTGTATTTGAAGTAAAATCTACCAATGGTGATACTCACCTGGGTGGTGACGACTTCGATAAAGTGATCATGGACTGGATCGCAGAAGAATTCAAAAAAGATGAGAATGTTGATCTTAGGAAAGATCCTATGGCGCTCCAGCGTTTGAAAGAAGCTGCAGAAAAAGCCAAGGTTGAACTTTCTTCTTCTTCAGAAACAGAGATCAATCTTCCATATATCACAGCAATAGATGGTGTTCCTAAACACCTGGTGAAAAAACTTTCAAGGGCGAAATTCGAGCAGCTGGCAGACAATCTTTTCCAGCGTTGCCTGAAGCCTTGTGAGATAGCGCTTAAAGATGCAGGCCTGAATCCATCTCAGATCGACGAAGTGATCCTTGTAGGTGGTTCGTCCAGGATACCTAAAGTACAGGAAGTGGTTGAGAAATTCTTCGGCAAAAAACCGAACAAGAGTGTTAACCCTGATGAAGCTGTTGCAGTGGGTGCTGCTGTACAAGGTGCAGTACTTACCGGTGAGGTGAAAGATGTACTTCTGCTCGACGTAACTCCGCTGAGCCTGGGTATTGAAACACTTGGTGGCGTGATGACAGCGCTGATCCCGTCTAATACAACTATACCTACCCGTAAGTCTGAAACCTTCTCTACAGCATCTGACAACCAGCCTGGTGTTCAGATCCATATACTGCAGGGGGAAAGGCCTATGGCAAGTCATAATAAGACGTTGGGTATTTTCAACCTGGATAATATTCCGCCGGCACCCCGTGGTGTACCCCAGATCGAAGTGACTTTTGACATCGATGCCAACGGTATACTTCATGTAAGTGCCAAAGATAAGGGCACTGGCAAAGAGCAGAAGATCAGGATCGAAGCAGGTAGTGGTTTGACTAAAGAGGAGATCGAGAAAATGAAAGCCGAAGCTAAAGTGAACGAAGCTGCTGATAAAGCAGAACGTGAAAAAGTAGATACGCTGAATGCTGCCGATGGATTGATCTTCCAGACAGAGAAACAACTGAAAGAATTCGGTGATAAAGTTCCTGCTGATAAGAAAGCCCCGATCGAAGCTGCATTGAACAGTTTGAAAGAAGCGCATAAGCAACAGGACCTCGCAGCAGTGGAAACACAAACAAAAGCATTGAACGATGCCTGGATGGCTGCAAGCTCTGAAATGTACAATGCTTCACAGGGCGGTGCTCCTGGAGCCGAGCAACCTGGTGCAGGTGCTCAGCAACAAAACGGCCCCTCTGAGAACGTAACCGATGCAGAGTTTGAAGAAGTGAAATAATCGTCATATAGTGAAATGAAAAGGCCAGCGAGAGATCGCTGGCTTTTTTTGTTGGGGAATAATGTTTTAATCTTCTCAAAAAAACAAGCGACAGGATTTTATCCCCGCCGCATGTTTTAGACTCAAGAACTGTATAAAACTATTGCACCATGATCCGGTAGGCATGGTCAGGCCGGCTTCTTCTACTTGTACAGGTAGATACCCGGCTTCCTCGTGGAGCTTTATGCAAAACTGATCTAAATGCGAATTTCAATACCTTGTAGTCTATCGTGATCAATGATGTATCAGTTGTTTATTTTAACGGTCTTATTATTGGCCAGGCTAATTGATCCGGATCCGGCTTTTAGGGTCATGGCCTTCTATACAGCGAAAAATGACGCGGCGCATATCAGTTTTGTAAAAGAGGCA
>DATGXN010000367.1:0-7817 GCA_035298945.1 Chitinophagaceae bacterium
CCTCCCTCCAAGGGACCTCCCTCCAAGGGACCTCCCTCCAAGGGAGGCTGATTCTAACTCATTTATCTATTGCATTTTTCGGCCAACACCCTAACCGGCCAACACCCTAATCTTTGCCTTTCGTAACAATTGGGCGGCTTAAACGTAATAAGAGACATATTTTTAATGTTTGAATCGCACCATGAAGAATATCTCATTGAAGTCATTATACCTCTCTGTTGTTGTTTTATTAATTAGTTCGTTTAGTCTCTCGGCCCAGGAAACCCTCATCAAGGGCCGGGTACTGGACAGCCTTACCCGTAAACCAGTTTCATTTGCCAGTGTGGTTTCCAGCAGCCAGGGCAGGGGTACTAACGCCAATGTGGATGGGAATTTCAGTTTCACAGTGAAAAAGCCCGGAGAAAAACTTTCAGTCAGCAGTATAGGCTATAACAAGATAAGCTGGCAGGCCCGCGAAGGTTTTAACGAGATCCTGCTGGCCCCCGCCAATACCAATATGCAGGCGATCGTGATTAAACCTAACGACGATCAGGATCCATTTGCTCTCTCCATCATCCGCAAAGCCATAGATAACCGAAAGAATAATGATCCGGAAGAGCTGGGCAGTTTTTCTTACACCTCTTACAGTAAAGGAATCGTAGATACGCTGAAAGAAGCCAAGGCCCGCAAACTACCCGGCAAGATCATCAACCCCGATGCTAATAAAGATACCGGCCGTTACCAGTTCATGGTGGAATCAGTCTTTGAGCATAAATACAAGAAGCCCGGCCTTCATAATAACCGCATGACGGCCCAAAGAGTATCGGGCCTGGGTAATCCATATATCATCGGGCTCATCACACAGATACAGTATTTCTCTTTCTATAAAGACGACTTCAATGTACTCAGATCGCAATACCATAATCCTGTGTCGGCCAAATATTTCAAGAGCTATGTGTTCGCACTGGCAGATTCCATCAGGGGCAGTGACGATAAGCTGACCTATATTATTTCATTCCGCCCCAGGTATAAAAGTATGGGCCTGAGTTTACTGAAAGGCCAGGTGCATATCCATGAATCTGATTTTGCCATTGTGAATGTTGAAGCATCTGCTTATTACTCTTCCAGTACCAGTTCGATCACCTTCAAGCAGAACTACGAGCAGGTGGATGGACATTGGTTCCCTAAACAGTTACAGACCCAGCTCATGTTATTGCCCGGTGAAGAGGAAGATGATAAGAAAGAAGAAAACGACGGTGCAGTGAAATTCAATGTGACCAGCTATCTGAAAGATATTCAACTCAACCCTGAACTCAAACGCTCAGTATTTTCCAACTACGAGATCACCATTGATGAGAACTCAGGCAAACGAACCGACAGATACTGGGACGAAAAAAGAGAAATGCCATTGGATAATAGCGAGAAGAGAACGTTTACTTACCTCGACAGTGTGATCAGCCGGGATACTGCTTTCAAAAAATTTGAACGTCGTGCTGATGTGATCGGCTACCTGATCAGTGGAAAGATCCCTGTAGGAAATATCAATATTGAACTTCGCGACATCGTTAAGCTGAACGATTTTGAAACGGTGAGGCTGGGTATGGGAATAAGTACCAACGAACGTTTTTCTGAATATCATAAACTGGGCGCTTCATTTGGCTACGGCTTCCGCGACAATGCATGGAAATACGGCGGGTTTTATGAATACAAACCATCCCGGGATAATGACCTTACGCTAGGGCTTTCGTATAAGAAAGATATTTATCTCTGGGGTATGTCGGGCTTACTGCTGCCGGGTATCAGGAGCAGGAATTACCAATATCTCTTGACAGATAAGGCAGATGATATCCGCAAAACCGAACTGTATACCAAATTCCGGATGTTGAAGAAAGTGGAGGCGATTGCTTTTGCAAACTACCAGGAGCGAGAGTTCAATCATGGCTATGAATATTCTGTTCCATCATCATCGGGAAAAAATGTTACGTCAAGCATTTACGAAACAGGTATCAGGCTGACCACAAGATTCAAGCAAGCCAAGATCAAATACGGAAGCCTGGTATTGAATGGATTTAAGAAAGACGATCCGAGGCTGGCCTTGGATATACGTTATGGCAGATCAGTGGATGACATAGAAGGGATCGAGTATCTGAGGATCGAGGGTTTGTATGAAAACAATTTCACCCTGGGCAGGCTTGGCAAAATGAATTACAATATTTCGGGCGGACATATCAGTGGAACAACGCCTTATTCGATGCTGTTCAGCAACCTGGGTACTAACCGGAGAAGTTTCGACCTGTTTGTTCCATCTACGTTCTCTTCGATGGCGCCATTTGAATTCACCAATACATCTTATGCAGCATTGTATACTGAATTCGAGACTGGTTATATCATTCAAAAGCGGAAGAAATGGGGCATCAGTTTATTCTTCCCCAATAGTGTTGGTGTTGGGAAATATGATCAGGACCTGACACACAGTGTTGCCATCAGGCAAATGAATAAACTTTATTCTGAAACAGGTATGGGTTTGAAATTCAGAACCCGCAAACGCGCGGTGGGTATGGCTGCGATCTATCGTTATGGTAATTATAAAGCCACCGATTTCGCCGACAATATTTTCTTCAGGGTGTTGGTTGACCGATAGGTATTTTTTTCTTCATCATCAGAATAAAAGAGACCAGGGCAGTCAGCAGTATTGAGCCGATCAGGATCCAGATCAATTGGCGATACCCGGGATTGATCATTGCCAGCGACAACATCAATGACTCAAAGAAAAATACGAGACCTGTTATAATTGCGATATTATTGAATGTAGGCAGGTCATGGTATGAATACCGGTACTCCGAATTGTCTTTTGCAATCAGCGTAAGCAACTTAGGAAGATCCCATAATAACAGGCAGAAGGAAGCAAACAGCATGAGTGCGGTAATATAAACCGTGCCTTTGAACTGCATGGAAAAAGTGATCAGAAAAACATTGGAGACAAGGGAAAAGAAAATGACGTTCCCCAGGGTAGCAAATCTTTGGGTCATCAAAAGGAATGCAGCGATCACCTGGGTCCATCCCAGGAAATTCCAGTAGATACCAGATTGGTAAAGGGCTTCAAAAAAGAACCCAACCGGATTGGAAACAGGCATTGAAGTGAATCTCAGGCCCGCCACTTTCTTCAAGCCAGATGGGATAAAAGCAAACCCAATCAGGTACCGGGTCCAGATCACCGCCATGGAAAGAAACCTGTTCTTCCTGGCTGCGAGGTAAAAATTCAAAATATTGGCAGGGAGTCCATTATTCATCGGGCAAAGGTAAAAGCTGATGTCAAGTATCAGAAGCCGTTTATCAATTTCGGTTATCCATGGTGGGGCATTCGGGCCCCGAGACTGTACCAACAATAGCAGGTTGCAGGCTGCAGGTTGCAGAAAAAAGGCAATTCAGCTGCAACCTGTAACCTGCAACCTGAATTACTGCGTGTATGGTATATGGTTAGTCAGGAGAATTCGAAAATGAATCAAATTTAGGATTCAACAATCTTTTTTAGTCTACTATCTTACTTCTTATCTTTTCCTAAATTCGCCGACCAACCAACCTTAGATTGATGACCCATCCTGACCCAAATACAACTCCTGGGAAGTACCCGTCTCCGTTAGAGATGTTCTATCATTGGGAGTCTGCCACCCCGGACAAGGTATACTTACGCCAACCTATAAGCGACGAATGGCGTACCTGGACATGGAAAGAGGCCGGAATCGAGATCAGGAAAATGGCTGCGGCACTACGCGCCATGAGAATGCCGTTGCATAGTCATGTAGCCATCCTGTCAAAAAATTGCGCACACTGGATCATGTGTGACCTGGCCATCATGATGGCAGGCCATGTTTCAGTGCCGCTTTATCCCAATCTTACTGCCGGAAGCATTCGCCAGATCCTTGAACACTGTGATGCTCCTTTATTGTTTGTGGGCAAGCTGGACAACTGGGAGGGGATGAAAGGCGGAGTGCCTGCTGGGATCCAGTGTATCTCTTTTCCCTTCTATGGTCCAAAAGGTTATCTGCAATGGGAAAAGCTGGTTTTCCAGCACGAGCCGATGCAGGGACATATCATCCGCGACGATCATGAGCCGGGAACGCTGATCTATACTTCGGGTTCAACGGGCATGCCGAAGGGAGTTATGCATAAGATCAGCAATTTCAGTTTTGCCGGTTATAATGCCATTGATTACCTGAAGCTTACCTCGGAAGAAAGATTCTTCTCCTATCTTCCCATGGCTCATATCGGCGAGCGTTTTTTTGTTGAGATGGGAAGTCTTTATACCGGCGGCGAAATATCATTTGCAGAATCAGTTGAAAAATTCCAGGAGAATGTACGTACGGCTAAGCCCACTATTTTCCTCGGTGTTCACCGGATCTGGAAGAAGATACAGGAGGGGATACTTACCCATCTTCCTGAAAAAAGACTTAACCTCCTCCTGAAGATCCCGTTTGTGTCGGGCATCATTAAAAAGAAGATCCGTAAAGGTCTGGGCTTTGAACATACCCGGAATCTTTTCACTTCGGCAGCACCCACGCCCGCGGAACTCCTGATTTGGTACAGGAAGATAGGAATCGTTATAGCTGAAGGATGGGCCATGACGGAAACATTTGCATATGGTACTGCCACAGGCATGCAGGATGCAAAGCCAGGTTATGTGGGTCGTGTTCTGCCCCATGCGGAAATGAAACTGGGTCAAGATGGGGAGCTGCTGGTAAAGCATGAAGCATTGATGGACGGGTATTATAAAGATGCGGAGCAGACCAGGGAAGCTTTTACGGAAGATGGATTTTTGCGCACCGGCGACCGTGCGGAATTTAACAGTGATGGCTACCTGAAGATCATTGGCCGCACCAAGGAACAATTCAAAACCAGCAAGGGAAAATATGTGGTGCCTTCACCTATTGAAATGAAGGTGGGTAGTAATGCAGATATTGAAATGTCTTGCGTTACCGGTTCTTCCTTACCCCAACCTATTGTAATTGTTACACTTACAGAAACCGGCAAGGCAAAAGATAAGATCAGGATGGCAGAAGAGATCGCTAAGCATATACATGCGATCAACGCTACACTGGACCATCATGAAAAGATCGAGAAAGTGATCATTGTGGATGAAAGCTGGACGGTAGAAAACAATATGCTTACGCCAACCATGAAGCTGAAACGGCGTGAGATTGAAGACAAATATGCCACTCAGTATATAGACTGGTATCAGAATAAGGATTTCGTATTTAGTGTATAACGCGGAGACACGGAGGTGAACGCAGAGACACGGAGGTAAACGCAGAGACGCAGAGGGAAACACAGAGACACGGAGGGAAACACAGAGACGCAGAGGATTTTACTCCGCGTCTCCGCGTTCTTCTCTGCGTCTCCGCGTTTCCCTCCGCGTCTCTGCGTTCTTCTCCCCGTCTCTGCGTTCTTCTCCGCGTCTCCGCGTTTTTCCGTAAATTATGGCCAAAAGAAAAACTATGCCCAAGCGCAGAGAGTTCATCAGGCAAACAGGTCTCGCAGCGGCGGGATTTTTTATTGTTCCCCGTCATGTATTAGGTAAGGGCTTCATTGCTCCAAGTGATAAATTAAATATTGCAGCCATAGGTGCGGGTGGTAAAGGAACCTCGGACCTGAACAATGCTTTCAACAAAGGAGCTAATAATGTAGTGGCCATTGCTGATGTGGATTGGAACCAGGCCAAGACCTCTATCGACAGATTTCCCAATGCGAAAAAATATCACGATTTCCGTGAGATGCTGGATCAGTCCGGCAAAGACATTGACGCGGTAACCATTTCAACGCCTGATCATTTCCATGCTTATGCTGCCATGGCATGCATGCAATTGGGCAAGCACGTGTATGTCCAGAAACCACTTACCCACAATATTGCTGAAGCGCGCATGCTCACTGAAGCTGCCAGGAAATATAAAGTAGTTACCCAGATGGGTAACCAGGGTTCTTCCAACCCAGAGCAGAAGCAAGCTATGGAATGGTTCGATAAGGGAATGATCGGGCCTGTACATACGGTAAACATCTGGACCAACAGGCCAGTATGGCCGCAGGGTATTCCGGTACCGACAGATAAGCCTGCATTGCCGGCATCTATGACTTCAAAAGAATGGGATACCTGGATTGGTCCTGCTGCTTATGTGGACTATCATCCGCTCTATCATCCTTTCAAATGGAGAGGCTGGTGGAATTTCGGAACCGGGGCATTGGGCGATATCGGATGTCACACCATTGATTCTCCATTCAGGATCCTGGGATTGGGTTATCCAACTGAAGTAGAGTGCAGTGTGGGTGCGGTGTTCATCAAGGATTGGAATCCTGAGTATATCCCCGAAGGTTGCCCTCCATCTTCCCATGTTCAGATCCAATTCCCGGCCACTAAAAAGAATAAGACACCGATGAAGATGATCTGGATGGATGGAGGTATCAGGCCGATGCATCCTGATCTGATCCCTGCCAGTGAAGCGATCAGTAACGATGGGGGCCAGAATGGTATCATCTTACATGGTACAAAAGGATTAATGACCATTGGCATGTATGGACAGAATCCTACGCTCTATCTGAATAACGGAAGTAAGATAGAAATGCCGAAACCAACTACACCTGCTGTGCCTACTCTTCCTGAATATGGACACCAGGTATTCTGGACCGAAGCATGCAAAGCCGGATTCAACAGCAAACAACATAAGGAGCTGACTTCTTCATTTGACTATTCAGGTCCTTTAACTGAAACCGTGCTGATGGGTAACCTGGCGATCAGAAGTTATATGCTCCGCAAGCAGAGAGAAGGCGGCCGGCAAGGCTATGATTTCTATGGAAGAATGAAACTGCTTTGGGATGGAGCGAATATGAAGATCACGAATTTTCCGGATGCTAATCAGTTTGTCACTCGGAATTATAGAAGCGGATGGGAAATAAAAAAATAGATAAATAGGAAGATAGTGAAATAGTGAGCTTCCAATGTGCAACATGCTTATAGGATTCTCCCTATTTTTCTATCTTCCTAACTCTCTATTTATTTTAGGATGTTTTTGGCATAGGCCACACATTTGCTGACTTCTTTCACCGCATCAGATCCTTGTGGTATATCGTACTCCAGTTCTATCGAGACCGGGATCTTGTATTTCTTCTTTTTCAACAACATCAGAATGTCTTTAATGGGCGTATCGCCTTTGCCCCATTCAACATTTTCCCCACCGTTGGCTTTTGTTTTCCTGTCTTTTAAATGCATGGATGTGATCCTGTCGTGCTTAGCTTCTATCAATGCGAGCAATGTTGCTGTTGTATTGTTTCCACCCGCTGCGATATAGTGACCGCAGTCCAGGTTCATGGAGTTATAGGGCGACTGCGCAAGTGCTTCATCCCACAATGTGTCTGTGGCCTGCGTATGGGCATGATAACCCACATAGACTTTGTGCCTGGAGCCAAAATCACCCAGCCTTTTTGATTGTGCGGCCTTGCCTGGAAGTTCCACGGTAACAGAAGTTGCGCCTAAAGCTTTTGCTGCCTTCATGGCATATTCTATTTCTGCATCAGAATTGTTTTCTCCCAACGCATTGGGTTTGTAGGCGTATACAGAAATTCCTGCTTTATCCAAAAGCTTTTTCAGCTCAACGAATTTATCCATCGATACAGTCTCCCTCCAGCTCTTGGCTTTCTGGTTTCTTTCGCGCATAGCAGCTCTTTGCTCATCCGTGAACACCATTTGTTGGCCGGGAGGAGGAGGTGCCATGGGTGGCATTAAGCCGGCAGGACTTCCCGCCCATGCTTCAGCGGCATCGCCCATCAACTCCACTGCAGAGATCCCACAGGTA
>DATGXN010000368.1:0-3068 GCA_035298945.1 Chitinophagaceae bacterium
GCAGGTCATTGAATTTGAAGGAAAGAACATAGGGAGTAACGGATCGCAGATCGGTTTTGGACCGGATGGATTCTTGTATGTTTCTGTGGGGGATGATGCTATTGGCGACAGCACTTATGTTTACAGGGCCCAGGACCTTCATTTCCCTAATGGGAAGATCTTACGCATAGACGTGAACCAGTTGCCCTATAAAATTCCAACTGATAATCCATTCGTTTCAGTGAAAGATGCCCTGCCCGAGATCTGGGCGTATGGGTTCCGAAAGATGTGGCGATTTGGCTTTGATCCCAAAACCAATGAAATGATTGGTGCCGATGTGGGCCAGGAAAAAGAAGAAGAAGTTGATATAATAAATAAAGGAGCTAATTATGGCTGGCCAGTGAAGGAGGGAGACAGTATTTTTATGCATTCCGCATCTGCCGGAGCTGCTGAATTTACAGCACCCATTGACAATTATAACCATGCAGTTGGTATTTGTGTGATCGGGGGCAGCGTATATTATGGAAGCAAGATCCCGGGTTTAAAAAACAATTATGTGTATGCAGATTTCAACGGGTCCATGTTTTCACTGTCTAAAACTACAGAGGGGAAATGGCAAAGAAAAACCCTGAAGATCACTAACAAAGGAGAAGATATTTTTTTGATCTGCGGATTCGGGGTTGATGAAAACAATGAACTGGTGGTGATGGGGCTTTTGAATAAGAAAGAAGGCCAGAAAGGTGTTGTATATCGAATGCTGAAATCATGATAAATTCAGGTATACCAGTGGTATTTATCAGTGTATCATTTCTTCTTCGCCTGTTGAAGAGCACCATGTTCTTTACTGGACTTGCAGTACTCGCCTTGCATGTAAACGGTCAGACCAGTTCAATTATGAAAGGCAAGGATCTTTTTACCATTCACTGCAGCCGCTGTCATGGTGTGCAGGGTGGAGGTGGAGAGGGGCCTGCACTTAACAGACCTTATCTGCCACGGGCTACAGATAATGAAACTTTCGCAGCTATCATTGAATACGGGATACCTGGTACCAGTATGCCAGGTAACTGGGCTCTGGGCCCCAAAGATATCACCCAGGTGATAGCATTTGTTCGGTCGCTCAGTTCCGTTGAAAAAGGAGGTTTTACAGGTAATGCAGTTAATGGGGCTGTAATTTTTGAAAAGACAGGTTGCCTGAAATGTCATTCAGTGAATGGTAAAGGTACCAGCCTGGGCCCGGATCTTAAAGGGGTGGGTTTGAGAAGATCAGTTTCTCATATCAGCGAAGTACTGGTGACCCCGGCAAAGTCAAAGATCTCAGACATGGACGGGTTTGCAGTTTACCAGGCAGTAGAGTTGGTGACCGCCGATGGAACAAACATCAAGGGGATCAGGATGAATGAAGACACCTATTCTATACAAGTGAAAGACCTAAACAATAAGTTCTATTCATTCAGGAAAGATAAACTGAAGTCTGTCAAACGAATTACGGAAGAAAGTATCATGCCTTCTTTTTCCCAAACACTTACCAATGAAGAAAGACGTGACGTGGTCGCATTTCTTCTGAATTTGAAATAAGATGAATAGAATTTCCACCTTTTTGGTTGTCTTGTCATTTGTTGCATGCACAAGTGCTCCAGAGAAAAAAGCAGCGGCAATATTCCCACAAGGAGATGTAGCTTTTGAAAGGATCGTGAGAGCGAATGATGATTCCCTGAACTGGCTCACTTATTCCGGGAATTATCAATCCCACCGGTTTTCGCCATTGTCCATGATTAATACAGGAAATGTATCTAAACTGTCTGTTGCCTGGGTATACCAGACACAGCCCGGACTGGTAGAAACCACTCCTATTGTAGTTGATGGTATTATGTATATAACTGAACCGCCAAGTACAGTAACAGCTCTGGATGTTAAAACCGGAAGAAAGATATGGTCATGGTCTCCACAAATGGCAAGGAATTTGAAAACACTTGGATTTCCGGCTGTGAACCGTGGTGTGGCCATTCTTGATGAAACTATTTTTGTGGGTACATTGGATGCTCATGTTGTTGCACTTGATGCTAAGTCGGGGCTGGTGAAATGGAACACATTGGTAGCGGATAACGCACTTGGATTTGCGATCACAAGCGCTCCCGTTGTAGTGAAGGATAAAGTGATCATTGGTATTAGTGGTGGCGAAGCCGGGATACGTGGTTTTCTCGATGCTTATGATGTGAAAACAGGAGCCAGGGCCTGGAGATTTTATACCATACCGGGCACTGGTGAAAAAGGAAATGAAACCTGGGAAGGCGAAAGTTGGAAAACAGGAGCAGGGGCCACCTGGGTGCCCGGCAGTTACGATCCGGTACTGGACCTTTTATATTGGGGTATTGGAAACCCAGGGCCGGACTGGAATGGCGATAACCGGGATGGGGACAATCTTTATACATGTAGTGTGGTTGCACTTAACCCATCCAATGGAACATTGAAATGGCATTTCCAGTTTACACCGCACGACTTGCACGACTGGGATGCCAACCAGACATCGATATTATTAGACGGAGAGGTAAATGGGAAGCAAAGGAAATTATTGGCTACCGCAAATCGTAACGCATTTTATTATCTGCTTGACCGTGAAACCGGCGAATATCTTCTTGGTGTCCCTTATGCAAAACAAACCTGGGCCAATGGTATCGATTCAACAGGCAGGCCCATGTTAAAACCGGGTACTGAGCCATCTGAAAAAGGGACTTTTCTATTTCCAAGTCTGCAGGGCGCAACAAATTGGTATAGCCCTTCATATAGTTTGCAGACGGGGCTTTTTTATGTTGCAGTACGGGAAATGGGATCCTATTATTTTAAAACCGAAGCCGAATACAAACCAGGAGAATATTTTATGGGTGGCGGCGAGCAAGCAGAGACGGGTGATAAAGCGAAAGGTGCCATACGTGCTTTAGATGCTTTAACTGGAAAAATAAAATGGTCATTTGACCTCCATTCCCCGCCATGGGCTGGTGTTATGTCAACTGCCGGAGGTCTTGTGTTTGCCGGTACGAATGAGGGAAACTTCCTGGCATTGGATGCAAAAACCGGCAAATCGCTCTGGGATT
>DATGXN010000369.1:0-9282 GCA_035298945.1 Chitinophagaceae bacterium
ATATTATCTGCAACCTGGAACCTGCAACCTGTAACCTGCTACAGCAGCCTGGAACCTGCAACCTGCTAATTCAACTGCGGGTCAGTGGGAAAATTGATCATGATCTCATAGTCACCGCCGAGATGCCGGAGTGAATCCTTCCAGAGTTCTTTCAGGTTATGCGGGAATACAAGTTTTTGATTGCCCGCAGCTACGAGCCAGGATTTTTCTTTGAGTTCGGTATCGAGCTGACCTCCCGTCCATCCCGAATAGCCAATGAAGAAACGTATCATGCCCGGGTCTATGGCACCGGATTCAAGTAATTCCAGTGCTGTATTGAAATCACCACCCCAGAATATTCCGTCAGTCAGCTCCAGGCCACCTGGTATTTCCTCGGGGCAGGAGTGAAGAAAATGAAGCGTGTCAGTTTGCACAGGTCCGCCATAAAAAACAGGAATGGACAGGTTGGTTACATCAGGTAAAAGCTCTTCCAGTGTGGATCCGAACTCCCGGTTCAACACAAATCCAAAACTTCCCTGTTCCTGGTGTTCACAAAGAATTATCACAGTTCTCATGAAGTTTGGATCCTTGAGAAATGGCTCTGCGATCAGCAATGTGCCTGTTCCTGGTTTTTCCATCATTCCTAATATAATTTTTCCTGAGGAATTCACAAAGTACTGTTTTCCGATAGTACACAAATTTGCCTTTAATTTGTACCAAATACCGTTCATTGCTCCTTAAACCTTAGTTAATAACCATCAGCCCCTGTATCAGGGGAACGGGTATTGATTATTTTTGACCGCCGATGAAGAAACTTTTTACCATCATTACTATACTGATCACCCTGTCGCTCATCGGCATTATTATTCTACAGGTATCGTGGATCAAGAACACCCTTTTGATCAAGGAAGAGCAGACCAAAGAGAACCTGGTGACTTCCATGTACGATCTTACCGAAGAACTCAAAGAAGAGAAAAGCAAATTCCCTTCCATCGTTTCTCCCAAAATGATCACCGAGTGGCCCAAGGATCAGTTACTGAATTTATTCCGCGCTCCAACCATTGCCCAGCGATATACAGCTTTCAAAATGCAGGATCGCCTGAGAAAAAGCTTTGAACGTCACGGCTTGCGAAATACAAGGTTTGAATTTGCCATTGTAAGTGAGGCCAATAATTTCGGGTACGACATGCAGTCCGGGCAGTTCGAGAAAAAGTTTGAAGATGCACTGGTAGATACGGTGAACAACCTGATCTATTACTGGCCTATCAATGCACTGGAAGGTAGTGAAACGGAAAGTCTTTCCCCCAACGAAACACTGATTGTGGTGATCTCCGATTTCAAGGAATTTATTTTCCGTTCACTGGGTTGGATGATTGCCGGTGCCATCCTCTTCACCATCATTATCCTGGCTGCGTTTTATATTACGTTGCGCGCTTTGTTAAGGCAGAAAAAACTGAGTGAGATCAAATCCGATTTCATCAACAACATGACCCATGAACTTAAAACGCCTCTTGCCACTATATCACTTGCAGTGGATGCTATAAGAAATCCCAAAGTGCTGAATGATCCACAGAAGCTCGACTATTTCAGTGCCATCATCAAAGATGAGAACAAGCGGATGAACAAACAGGTTGAAACCATACTGCAGGCAGCATTACTTGACCGGCAGGAAGTGCAACTTCGTTTAAAACCCCTGCATGTACATAGTATCATGAGCAGTATCGTGGATAATTTCAGGTTGCAGCTTGAAGAGCGAAACGGAAATGCTATTACTGATCTTGAAGCTGCAGACGACCAGGTACAAGGAGACGAAGTGCATTTTACCAATATGCTCAGCAACCTGGTGGATAACGCCATTAAGTATTCTAAAGAAGGCGTTGGGCCCGTATTGAAGATCAGCACGGAGAACGTTGGCAACAATATCCGGATCCGGATAGAAGACAATGGCATTGGTATGAGCCGGGAAACGGTCAACAGGATATTTGAAAAATTCTACAGAGCCCATACAGGCAATATCCATAATGTGAAAGGCTTCGGTCTCGGACTGAGTTATGTGAAAACCATGGTGGAAGCACATAATGGGAAGATCAAGGTGGACAGCACACCCGGCAAGGGAAGTGTTTTTGTTCTTGAGTTTCCCAATGGATGATTTAAGTGTGCTGGCCGGTTAACAAGCTAGCCGGTTAATGCATTGGATAAGCAGGGAAGAGAAGAATTTGCTGTCCGACTCATCACTTGCGCCCGCCTACACCAAAATTCTATGGATTCTTTTCCCAGCGAACTGTAGTTTAAATACCAATTACTAAAAGGTACTCATCCACACCTTTGTTAATGGCGCAAATATAGTTGGCGCCAAAGTAAAAAGCTTTAGTTAGAGGTAATTGTAGAAAGTCAGCATTCGATAGGAGAAACGAGAGAGTTTCATTAAATTTGATTCATGGAAGCTTTAAAAATAGAGATACTTAATCCCAAAGCTTTGCAACTAATAAAAGACATGCAGGAACTTAAGCTCATTAAAATAAGCGATGAGCCGGTTTCGGCATTGAAGGTTTATCTCAAGAATATGAGACGTAGCTCTTCCACAGCTCCAAGCCTCGAAGAAATCACGAAAATCGTTGAGAAAGTAAGGGCCGAGCGATATGCCAAAAAATAAGCGACTCAACCTGGTCATCGACACGAATCTCTGGATTAGTTTTATTATTTCTAACAAACTAAATCTTCTTGACCCATTATTGTTTACTGGCAATGTCAGACTTATTTTCAGCGAAGAATTAATTTCAGAGATTCAGAAGACGATGGCTAAACCAAAGCTTAGGAAATATTTTGGGCCAAAAGCTCTTGAAGAGATGCTCTCTGCTTTTGAACCCTTCATAGATTTAATAACAGTTGAGAGTGTCGTAACTGTTTGCAGAGATGCAAAAGACAATTTCCTTCTTGCACTTGCCAAAGATGGTAAAGCTAACTATTTACTTACGGGAGACCTTGACTTACTTGACTTACAAAAATTTGGCAAGACAAAGATTATCACAATAACAAACTTCATCGAGGCGACTAAGAACTTCCGTTAATTTTGGCTATACTGCAACCCGACCTATTTCAGTCTGCGACTCTTCTCTTTCCTGTTTATCCAATGCATTAACCGGCTAACATACTAACCGGCCAGCACACTAAGTTTTAATAATGCAACCATCGCCATAACTGAGAAACCGGTAATCGTGATCAAGTGCATAGGTGTACATCTTCTTCCAATCGTCTCCCATCAAAGCAGCAACAAGCAACAGCAAAGTGGATTGGGGCTGGTGGAAATTGGTGATCAATCCCCGTACAAGTCCGGGGCGGTATCCGGGTGTAACCAGGAGCCTGGTGCGGCAAACTATCCTTTTCATATTGCGGCTATGCATCCACGTTAGAAGATGCCGGAGTGCATCTTTAGCGGGCTTGCGCTGGGCATTGAGGCGGTCATATACTTCCCATTGCTGCATTTCCAGTTCTTCCATGCTGATGCCTGGATTGAGGGAGCATTTGATCCCCATCCAATACAATGTTTCTAACGTTCTTAACGATGTTGTGCCAACGGCATATACTCTTTTCGATTCTGCGAGATGAGCCACCGCCATGTCTGTGACGTCAATGAATTCTGAATGCATATCGTGCTCCTCAAGCCTGTCAGTTTTAACTGGCTTGAAGGTGCCCGCGCCCACATGAAGGGTGACATAAAGTGGCTGGATCTGTTTTGCGCGTAAAGATTCAAATACACGGTCGGTAAAATGAAGCCCCGCTGTGGGCGCGGCAACCGATCCTTCTGTTTTTGCATAAATGGTCTGGTATCTTTCTTTGTCAGATTCTTCTGATTCCCTTTTTAAATAAGGTGGCAGGGGGATCAGTCCTGCCAGGTGCAACACTTCGCCGAAGCTGAGCTCAGGGTCGTTCCAGGAGAGTTTCACCAGGAAGCTGTCTGGCAGGTGTTCAACTATGGCGGCTGACAGTATGAGGGTGGTGCCGATCTTCTTCTCCAGGATCATTCCTCTTTTCCATTTACTGGCGCCCCCGATCATGCATTTCCAGATCACTTCCCCTTTTTGATGCATGGCGGTCTGGATCTCCGGGTATATGTCGGCCGGTTCCAGGGCGAAGATCTCAATGACCCCGCCTGTTGGTTTTGTAAAGAGGAGCCGGGCTTCCACAACGCGTGTATCGTTAAAAACCAGGGTGGTTTCTTCAGGGATATGGTTAGCTATGTTGCGGTATATGTCTTCACTGATCTGGCCCCGGTCGTATACCAGCAAGCGGGAGGCGTCCCTTTCGGGCAGGGGAAAACGGGCAATCCTCTCATCTGGGAGGAGGTAGGTGAAGTCGTTAATATTAATATTCCGGGGATCCATTGATTTCAGGTTGCAGGTTGCAGGTGGCAGGTTGCAGGTGGCAGATTCACAGTTATGCACAGATATTCACATCTTTCCACATGCGTTTGCTCGTTTTGAGGCTAAATCCAATACCAGCATGCTTTTAAGCTGTGGAAAAATATAAAAAATCAAATTTCGTTATGAAAGTGGGAAATTGTGTTAATTTGTGTCAATATGGTTCAGTTTTTGATAACTAATTGTAAATGATAGGTTTCCTAGGGGAATATGAAGTCACTCTCGACAGCAAAGGTAGATTTCTTCTCCCGGCTGGCCTTAAAAAGCAGATGCCGGAAGAGGACGCAGCCTCCTTTGTTATCAACAGGGGCTTCGAGAAATGCTTAACCCTGTACCCTCTGAAAAGCTGGGAGCCTATTTTTTCCAATATCAGCAAATTGAACGATTTCGACCCCAAAGTTCGGGAATTCCGCCGATGGTTCCTGAACGGAGCAACCCAGATGGATCTGGACAGCGCCGGCCGGCTGCTGATCCCGAAAAACCTGGCTGATCACGCGGGGTTGGAGAAAGACGTGGTGTTGGTGTCGGCCGTGAACAAGATTGAGATCTGGGATAAGACCAAGTACCAGCAGTTCTTTGATTCATTCTCACCTGAAGCTTACAGCGACCTGGCAGCTGAGGTGATGCAAGGCAAAACCGAGTAGCCCCGTGACAGGATCCGGAAACAAACATCTCGATGAATCTTCCGGCTACCACATCCCGGTGATGCTGAAAGAAGCCGTTGATGCCCTGGAGGTGAAAAAAGAAGGTGTGTATGTGGATTGCACTTTCGGCGGCGGGGGACATAGCAGGGCCATCCTGGAAAAACTGGGCCCCAAAGGAAAGTTGTATGTGTTTGACCAGGACGAAGAAGCCAGGGCAAATGCGCCCGATGATCCCAGGCTGGTTTTTCTGCCATACAATTTCAGGCATATCGGCAGGATGCTCCGGTTTCATGAAGTGCAGCAGGTGGATGGGATACTGGCAGATCTGGGGGTGAGCAGTCACCAGTTTGATGAAGCAGAACGGGGATTCTCCATCCGCTTCGATGCAGATCTGGATATGAGGATGGACAGGAGACAGACCAAAACGGCAGCCGATCTTTTAAATGAGGAGTCAGAGCAGGAGCTCGTCAGAATATTCGGGGAGTATGGAGAGGTGAGTAATTCAAAGACACTGGCGAGAACTGTTGTAGCGTACAGGAAGACATTACCTATCAAAACGATAAGCCAGTTCAAAGAGGCAGTACAGCAAGTGGTGAAGGGGAACCCGAATAAATATTTCGCACAGGTGTTCCAGGCGTTGAGGATTGCTGTTAACGATGAGTTTGGAGCGCTGAGGGAAATGCTTGAACAGATCCCTCAGTTGCTTAAACCGAAAGGCAGGATCGCAGTGATCACCTTTCACAGCCTTGAAGACAGGATAGTGAAGAATTTTTTTAAGAACGGAAGTTTTACAGAAATACTGACAGACGAGATATACGGCACCAGGCAGGAATCCCCATTCAATATCATATCCAAAAAACCCATTCTGCCCACGGCAGAAGAGACAAGAAAAAATCCAAGATCCAGGAGCGCCAAGCTGCGTGTTGCAGAAAAGAAAACAGGTTAACAATTACTCCAATGGAGCAAAGGGAAGGCAAGCTTGAATGGAAAAAACTGCTGTTGAACTATCAATGGATGGTCAGTAATATCCCTTTCTTCCTGTTTCTCTCACTGCTTACAGTCATCTACATCTTTAACGGTCACTACGCTGAAAAAACGATCAAGGACATTAATCGTACAGCCCGTGAATTGAAAGAAGTGCAGTATGAGTATAAGACGATACGCAGTGAACTCATGTTCCAGAGCAAACAAAGTGAGATCGTGAAAGTGGTTGAGCCCCTGGGATTGAAAGAACTGGTAGCGCCCCCCATGAAACTGAAAGACACACTGTATTAATAAGCTGTAAAAACTAACTGCGGGATTGGATATCAAAAAGGACATATTATGGAGAGTATATCTCATATTCCTTGGCATTGTAGTCTTCAGCCTTTTCATCATCGGCAGAACAGTATACATCCAGCAGGTTGAAGGTGGCTACTGGAAACAGATGAGCGATAGCCTACATCTTGAATACCGGGAGCTCGACGCCGAGCGCGGTACTATTTATAGTGAAGATGGAAGTATGTTGAGTACTTCCATTCCTTATTTCGATGTACGCATTGATTTTGGTGCAGATGGCCTTCGGGAAAAGAACGGGAAGAGATTCAAAGAGAATATCGACTCGCTCTCGATCGAACTGGCTGCACTGTTTGCAGACCAATCGGCAGCTGCTTATAAAAAAGAACTGACTGCTGCTTATAAAAATAAAGAACGCTATTATCTCCTCCAGCGCAACATCACCTTCCGTGAATACCAGGTGCTCAGGAATTTTCACCTGGTGAAGGCAGGCCGGAACAAGAGTGGATTCATTTTTGAAGACAAGGAAAAACGTCTGACTCCATTTGGATTGCTGGCCAACAGAACCATTGGTTTGTCGCGCGAATATATGGGCGCAGATGGCAAACTGGTGAGCAAGAACGTTGGTCTGGAGAAAACTTATGACACCCTATTGAAAGGCGAAAACGGAAAGCGCCTCGTGCGTCGTATCTCAGGAGGCGCATTCGTACCCATTGAAGGCTCTGAGATCGAGCCGGAACACGGCCGTGACCTGATCACAACGCTGGACGTCAATATCCAGGACATCACTGAAAATGCTTTGATGAAGATGATGGTGGAGAATGAATGTGAGCATGGTACAGCCATCGTGATGGAAGTGAAAACCGGCAAGGTCAAAGCCATTGCCAATCTAGGCAGGCAGAAAGACGGCACCTATTTTGAAGACCTGAACTACGCCATTACCAAATCTGAACCTGGCTCCACTTTTAAACTGCTGACCATGCTGGCCGTTCTGGAAGACAAGTATGCCAAGCTGAACGACAATGTGAATCTCGAAGGCGGCGTTTGGAAAGTGGCAGGCAGAACCGTGTATGACAGTGAAAAACATGGTCGCCAGGGTGTAACGGTAAAACAGGCTTTTGAACTTAGTTCTAATGTGGGTATGGCGAAACTGGCCATGGCTTACTATTCAACTCAGCCATCCAAATTCCTGGGCCATCTCAGCAGGCTCAAACTCGATACCGCAACCGGTATCGGTTTACTCGGCGAGTCAAAGCCCGTGATCCCCAATCCCAAGTCCAGGTTCTGGAGCGCACCCACGCTGCCCTGGATGAGCTTCGGTTATAACCTTTCTCTCACTCCACTGCACACTTTAATGATCTATAACGCGGTGGCCAACAATGGCAAGATGATGAAGCCATACCTGGTCAATGCAGTGATGAAAGACGGAAAACTGGTTCGTTCATACTCGCCTGAAGTAAAGCTCGAATCGATCTGCGGTCCGCAGACGTTGAAAGAATTACAGGAATGTCTTGAAGGCGTGGTGATCGAAGGCACTGCGAAAAGCATGGCCAGTCCTTATTATAAGATTGCCGGTAAAACGGGAACTGCCCTGGTAGCCAACGGCACAAGAGGTTATGCTGATCATATTTACCAGTCCTCTTTTGCGGGATATTTTCCTGCCGATGATCCGCAGTATTCAATTATAGTAGTGATCCGTAATAAACCATTTGCACATAAATATTATGGTGCCCTGGTGGCAGGCCCTGTTTTCAAAGAGATCGCTGATAAGCTCTATTCAAAAAATTTAATGTCTCTCCCTCTGTATACTGCTACACCGATAAAAGACAGTACGCTGGCTTATTGGGCAGGATGGAAGCAGGACTTCAAAAAAGTATTCGGGACCATGGATATGAGTTACCAGGATTCATCAAACTCCGGTAAATGGACTTATATCGAAAGGCAGAATGACGTCTCAACGGCCAGGAGGCTGAATGTTACACGGCGTGCCATGCCGAATGTGAAAGGTATGGGGCTGAAAGATGCCATATACATGCTGGAGAACATGAATCTGAAAGTGGTAGCCAAAGGAATAGGTAAGGTAAGCCAGCAGTCGTTAACTGCAGGAACAACAATAGCACAAGGACAAACTGTATATCTGGATTTGAATTAATGGCAAGTTTAAGCGACATATTATATAAGGTGAACCTCAGGGCGTTAACTGGTTCAACATCAGTGGAGATCACTGATGTAGTTACTGATTCACGCAAAGTGAAGCCCGGAGCCTGCTTTATTGCATTGAAGGGAACCGTGGTGGATGGCCATGACCATATCCCTGCTGCCGTTAATGCTGGTGCCATTGCCATCATCTGCGAAGTGATGCCTTCTGAGATCAGCGATAATGTTACATATGTGCAGGTTGCAGATTCTTCTGAAGCTGCGGGTTATGTTGCGCATCAGTTCATGGGTGAACCTTCTCATAAAATGCAGGTAGTTGGCGTAACAGGTACCAATGGCAAAACAACCGTGAGTACCCTGTTGTTCCAGCTTTTTTCCGGATTGGGATATCTCTGCGGCCTGGTATCCACTGTGAAATACATGATAGGTGAGAAAGAATATCCTTCCACACATACTACCCCTGATGCGGTAAGCCTGAATAAGCTCTTGCATGAAATGTGGAAGCAGGGTTGCAGCCATGTATTCATGGAGTGCAGCAGCCATGCCATTCACCAGCATCGTATTACAGGAATCCAGTTTGCAGGAGCCATATTCACCAATATCACGCACGATCATCTTGATTATCATAAAACATTCGATGAGTATATCAGGGTAAAGAAATCATTCTTCGATAATCTTAGCCCCGATGCATTTTCTATTTCAAATCTTGACGACAAGCGTGGCACCGTGATGCTGCAGAATACGCCAGCCTCAAAATATTATTACAGCCTCAGGTCCATCGCGGATTTCAAGGGCCGGATACTGGACAA
>DATGXN010000370.1:0-5658 GCA_035298945.1 Chitinophagaceae bacterium
CTTTTCTTCACTTAAGGAAACCCTGACCTGGAAGGTCTGGCCTCTCCGGATCCCCTGGGGCAATTCGCCTTCAAAATCCATGTCTACCTGAAATTTCCCGTTCGTTACCTGTGTAAAAATTTTCCTGATCTTAAGTTTATATTCCTTTCCTGCAAAGCTGAATTGCCCCATGAGCCCGGTATAAATTCTCGATATATAATGTTCGTCGATATCTGCCCTTACTTTGAATCCGTTGGTGGCATCCACCTGGCCAAGCCTCTCGCCCTTGTTCTTGTTCTGGCCAAACTCAGCATCAAGTGAAGTCAGCTGGCCGTCTATGGGCGCCCTTACGATGAGGTCGCCTACTTTACGGCGCATCACGTCCAATGCGTTCTGGGTTCTGGCATATGACTGGTTGGCCTGTTCCAATTCCTGTTTTACTGAAGCCGAATCCTTCTTCAATATCTCTTCCTGCAGTTTCTTCCTTTTCACCTGGAACTCGTAGGCGATCTCAGACTGGCGGAATTCCTGCGAACCGATCACTTTTTCTTCGTACAATTTTTTATTCAGCTTGTATAAGCGTTCTGCCTCTTTGAAGCTGTTATCTGCATCCGCCATCTGGTTCAGCTTGGTGATGGTATTTTGCTGTGCCGCATTCCGGGAGATCTGCATCTGCGTCAACAGGTTGAATACGGAAGTTTCCTGGTTGACCAGGCTGAGTTCAAGATCGGTATTGGACAACCGAAGGATCGGCTGGCCTTTTTTCACGATGGCACCATCTTCTACATATCGTTCTTCAACCCGTCCGCCTTCGGAAGCATCCAGATAAATGGTAGTAAGCGGCAACACCACCCCATTGACCGGCGTGAACTCCTGGAAAGCCCCCTGCCTGATATCACTGATCGTCAAACGCTCTGTTTCGACATTCAGTTTCCGGGCACCAGAGGTGAAATAATAACTACCAGCGATCAGTAATACCAGGGCTGCTATCCCGGCAATTGTCAGGATCTTTTTCGATGTCCATTTCTTTTTTTCGATGACTCTGTCCACAGTGTATAATTACTTTTGACAGTTAGCTTTCAAAGCCATGCCAATTTCATAATCATCTAATTTTCAATTACTTATCATCTTTTTTGTACCGATAGTGTTCGGAACTGTTACACTTGGTGTACGGAAATGATACAGTGAGCAGTGAGCAGTAAGCAGTAAGCGGAATACAAATCTGGTCACCGCTTACTGCTCACTGCTTACTGTTGTTCTCCTCTGCTTTGAAAAACATTATAATTGCATTTCCAGAATCAAATATGAACTTAAAAAATGCCACCATACTGGTAGTTGACGATGACACGGATGTGCTGACAGCGGTCAGGCTATTGCTGAAAACCGAAGCGGCGGATGTGGTCACCGAGAAAAATCCGGAGAACCTGAGGTCTATTCTGCAAAAAAGATCATTCGACCTGATCCTGCTGGACATGAATTTCACCAGCTCTATCAATACCGGTAACGAAGGGATCTACTGGTTGAACAAGATCAGGGAAATGGGTTGTAAATCTGCTGTGATCATGATCACAGCATATGGTGACATCGACCTTGCCGTAAGGTCATTGAAAGAAGGCGCCGCTGATTTTGTGGTTAAACCCTGGCACAATGAAAAACTGCTGCAGACCATGAAAGATGCTTTGCAGAAAAGCCAGAAAAAAAACGAAGGAAGCCCGAACTATTCCAACAAACTGGATGCATCCATCATCGGCCGATCAGAAGTGATGCAACAGATCTTTCATAAAACTGAAAAGATCGCCCCTACCGATGCCAATATCCTGATCCTTGGCGAGAACGGCACCGGAAAAGACCTGATCGCAAAAGCCATACACGATCATTCCATGCGCAAAGACGGACCTTTTGTAAAAGTGGATGTGGGCGCACTGACCGAAAGCCTTTTTGAAAGCGAATTATTCGGCCATAAAAAAGGTGCTTTTACAGATGCCAGGGAAGACAGAACGGGCAGGTTTGAAGCAGCCAGCGGCGGAACCCTGTTTCTGGATGAAATAGGCAACATCACCCTGCAGCAGCAGGCAAAACTACTAACGGTATTGCAGAACCGAATGATCACACGCCTGGGATCCAATGAACAGATCCCGGTAGACATCAGGCTGATCTGCGCCACCAATCTTCCACTCTCAGAACTGGCCAATGAACATCGGTTCCGTAAAGATCTTATCTACCGCATCAACACGGTTGAACTCACTATGCCGCCTCTGAGAAAAAGGGAGGAAGATGTGATTCTGCTGGCAAAACATTTTGCAAATATTTACGCCACCAAATACCTGAAGCCAACCTTCGAATTCGACGCCAGGGCATTGGATAAATTAAGTTCTTATACTTATCCGGGTAATGTGAGGGAGCTGCAGTATTCTATTGAACGCGCAGTGATCATGGCCGAAGGCACCATGTTGACAGAGCAGGACATCATATTCTCGCCGCTGGAAAATGCCGATACAAAACAGGAAGATGATGATGATCTCAAACTCAGCACCATCGAGAAAAATACCATTTTACGCGTCATTGAAAAGAACCAGGGAAATATCACGAAAGCAGCGAAGGAACTGGGGCTTACAAGAACTGCGCTTTACCGCCGATTAAGCAAATATGATATTTAATAAATACGAATGGAAACTGATCGTGAGGGTGGTGCTTCTGTTTGCCACGCTGACGGCATTTGCATTTTTGGTGATGAGCAAAAGATTCAGTTATCTCATCATTGTTGTTCCTCTCATTATTTTTCAACTCTTTGAAATTTTCAGGTTCCTGAAAAAAACACAGGACGAAGTGAGTGATTTTGTGCAGTCGGTTCACTATCGTGATTTCTCCAGGCATTTTGATGTTTCACATGCACCTTCTGAGTTACAACCACTCAGAAAAGGATTCAACGAGATCAACAGCGCGATCAAAGTGATCAGCCGGGAAAGGGAAACCCAATATCAATACTTGCAGAAAATTCTTGAACTGGTGGATACGGGTATCCTTTCCTATGAAACCGGAACCGGGAATATTGCCTGGATGAATGAATCGCTGAAAAAAATGCTGCAGATCCCCTACCTGAAAACGTTGGACTCTTTATCTAAAAGGGACCAGGATCTGTATGAAGAGATCAGGTCAATAAAAGCAGGTGAAAACAAAGTGGTCACTATCAACCGTGATAAGCATTCCCTCCGCACACTTCTTTCCGCCACTGCATTTCAGACAGATGGCATGATGTATAAGCTAATTGCCTTCCAGAATGTTCATGAAGCACTGGATGAAAACGAATCCCAGGCCTGGAAAAAGCTGTTGAGTGTGATGACCCACGAGATCATGAATTCCGTGGCACCCATTTCCTCTCTTGCCGATACATTGAAGAACCGGCTTAAAAAAGCATCAGAGGAAAAAGAAGACGTTGGCACATCCATGGAAGATATCGAGCTGGGTATAAATACCATTAAAAGAAGAAGTGAGGGCCTGCTTAAGTTTGCCGAGACGTACAGGAACCTCAACAAGGTCACCAACCCCAACCTGAAACCCATTCCTGTAATGGACCTTTTTGAAAACCTGCATCACCTGATGGAACCTACCCTGGAACAGAAGAAAATTGAAATGGAAGTAGTGATGAAAGATCCGGGGCTTATCGTGGACGCCGACCTGAACCTGATCGAACAGGTGATGATCAATCTCATTGTGAATGCCATTGATGCAGTGAAGGAAAATGAAAATCCCCGCATCATCCTGAGTGCTGAAAAAGTCAAAGGCTCAAAAACAGAGATCAGGGTGGCCGACAATGGTTATGGTATGTCGGCCGAAGTCATGGAGAACATTTTCGTCCCGTTCTTCAGTACCAAGAAAAGCGGAAGCGGTATTGGTCTCAGTTTATGCAAACAGATCATGATGCTGCACAAAGGAAATATCCAGGTACAGTCCCGCGAAGGAGAAGGATCGGTATTCACGCTGCAGTTTTCCTGAGTAATTTTAATTCAACTGCAACTGCCTGAACAAAGGCTGGTACTCGGGATTGGAGGGATCCGTTTTCTTTAACATGGTTGCAGGAACAAGGGCTTTCTGATACTGCTTCAGCTGCACATAGAGGTAGGCCAGCGCGTAATTTAGGCTTGGGTCTGTAGGTGCAATTGAAATGCCTTTCTGGAATATTTTTTCAGCCTGCCCGAAATTTCCGGACTGTTGGTTCAGGATGCCATAGTTATAATATACCCTGGGGTCATCATTACCCAGTGATATGGTTTTGGCAAAGTTTTCCATAGCCTGCTTATAATCTTTCATCTCAACATAAAGAAGGGCAAGATTATAATAAACCCTTGGATTGGACGCATCGGAAAGCCTGGCTTCCGTCAGCACTTTCAGCGCTTCTTCATTACGGCCCTGGGAATTATACAACGATGAAAGATTGAACCTCACATAATTCATCAGGCTGTCTTTTTTCAATGCACGCTTATAATATTTTTCAGCATTGACCTGGTCGCTGAGGCGATAATAAAAATCGCCGATCATAACATTACCCACAGAAAAATCAGCCTGGTACATCAAATATTGCTGGAGCTCCTGTTTGGCATTGGCAAAAGAGTTCCGGTAATCAACCGGGATCTGCTCAACAGGTACCTGCAGAAACAGATCAGCCGCAGCAATTCTCACCGCTTTTACTTTGTCGTCAAACATAACGGTGGCAGCATCTTTCCATTGTTCATAAGGAAAAGATGGGAGTGAACGCAAGGCCCTGTACCGCACTTGTGCATCCGGATTTTTAAGGGCCTTGATTAAAACATTTAGCGAAGTCAGTGTGGGTATGTTACGCAAATAATCAGCTGCTGTTGCCTTTACGATAGCCGGCACAGCAGTATCGGCCATGAGCCTCTGCAGGTGCGTTTCAGATGCGGCATCTCCTTTACTTCCGGGAATAAGATCATCTGCAAAATGGTATTTCCGCTCAGGCCCGAACCATTTAACAACGGCATCTGAGGCCCATTGCGCTTTCTTATCGGTATGGCACATATTACAGGCGTTAGGCGTGCCGTACTTCACACTGAGGTCAGGCCTGGGGACCCTGAAACTATGATCGTGCCTGAGATCATTGCCCATATAAATTTTACCGGGCATATGGCAGTTCACGCAAGTCACCTGACTCAACTTAGCGTCATGTCGGGTATGCTCAAACGATTCATATTTTCTGGCATGGCACTGCATACAAACCTGGGTTACGGGCAGCACCAGTTTTCCGGAATGAGGGTTATGGCAATTACTGCATTTCACAGCCCTGTGAAACATCTTGCTTTGCAGAAATGAAGTATAGATATAATCTTCATCATCAACCTGCCCATCAGCATGAAAAAATTCCGTAGATGGGATCTCTGGTATAAAATTATCCATGATCTCAGGACTATTTACCAATTTGGCTGCGATGTCGGCCTTACGTGCATGGCAGGGTGCACAGGCATTCACCTGGATCACATTGGGGCTGTCGACAGGCAGTAAATAGGAATGTTTTACCCGCTCTCCATTTTTATATTCTTCCGACCCAACAAAGCTGATATGATTTTTGGCAGGCCCATGGCAACTTTCGCAGCTGACATTGATCACGGAATAAGTGGTATGAAAACTATCAGCATCTGCCATATAGTTTTTCTGCAAATTGGTGGA
>DATGXN010000371.1:0-11540 GCA_035298945.1 Chitinophagaceae bacterium
ATTGTTGGCGAAAAACCAGCAGTGAAAGAAGCTGCACCTGTTGCAGAAGGAAAACCAGCCGTAAAAGAAGCTGTCCCCACTGCAGATGTAAAAGCATCACCAGTTGCGGCAGCTATACTTGCAGATAAAAAACTGGATGTAAAAACCATTACTCCCTCAGGAACAGGGGGCAGAATTCTGAAGAATGATGTGCTTGATGCACTTTCCAACCCGGGCCGCAAACCTGGTCTGGAGGCCTTCACAAGGAATGAGAAGAAGGAGAAGATGAGTAACCTGCGGAGAACCGTATCCCGCAGATTGGTAGAAGCTAAAAACTCAACTGCCATGCTCACCACATTCAATGAAGTGGACATGAGCAGGATCATGGATTTGAGAACAAAGTATAAAGACAAATTCAAGGAGATACATGGTGTAGGACTGGGTTTTATGAGCTTCTTTACCAAGGCTTGTACGTTTGCTCTTCAGGAATGGCCTGCTGTGAACGCTTATATTGACGGGGAAGAGCTGATCTATCACGATTATTGCGACATCTCCATTGCCGTATCTGCGCCAAAAGGTCTGGTTGTGCCTGTGATCAGGAATGCGGAAAGCCTGAGCATGGCCGAAATAGAAAAGAAAGTGATAGAACTGGCAGGTAAGGCCAGGGATAATAAGCTTGCCCTGGAAGAAATGCAGGGTGGAACTTTCACTATTACAAACGGTGGTGTATTTGGATCGCTGTTAAGCACACCGATCATCAATATCCCGCAATCTGCGATCCTGGGTATGCATAAGATAGAAGAGAGGCCGATCGCCCTGAATGGCCAGGTGGTGATCAGGCCAATGATGTACCTGGCTCTCAGCTATGACCATAGGATCATTGATGGTCGGGAAAGTGTGGGATTCCTGGTGCGGGTGAAAGAATTACTTGAAAATCCAGAGTTGCTTTTATTCGGTAAAGACCCGGTGAAAGCTCTGTTGGAACTATGATGATCGTCATTCTTATTTTATCATAAAAACCCGTTATTGCAAACGGGTTTTTTTCATTTTACCACCTTTTCGGTTAACCGTTAAACGAATTGCTGGCGCTCGATTAGGAGTATCTTTAATAAGACCTCAACCTTAAATCTTTTCTTATGGCACAGAAGTTAATACATCATTTCGAGGCCGAAAGACAATCGATAGAACAACGATTGGAAGCGGGTAAAAAATTAAGATCAAAATGCCGTCGCATTTCCTTAGGTATATATAAAAAACCCGCTGACCGAAAAGACCCCATATCTATTTTGGAAGCCCAGGCAAAAACCAGGCTGCCTGAATTGGTTCCAATCCGCCATGGCAGGATGCTGACATCTCCATTTGCGTTTTATCGCGGAAATGCGGCCATCATGTCGGCTGATCTGGCGGCACAAAAACATCTGAGTGGGATAGAAGTACAGGCATGTGGCGATATGCATATGGCGAATTTCGGTGTCTTTGCCTCAGCGGAAAGAAACCTCGTATTTGGGATAAACGATTTTGATGAAACGCACAGAGGCCCATGGGAGTGGGATCTGCAAAGGCTGGTGGCAAGTATAGTTTCGGGGGGGAGATTCCTGGGTGCGGATAAAGGTTTATGCCAGGATGCTGTGAGGTCATGTGTTCAGACCTACCGTAAAAAAATGCGCCAGTTTGCCTATATGGGCAACCTGGAAACCTGGTATTCCACCATTAATGAAAAAGATATTCTTGATGCCCTTGATGCTTCTGCCAGGGCAGGAGCCAGGAAAATTTTCGGTAAAGCGCGTACACGCACCCATATGCAGGTGCTAGGCAAAATGACTGACCTCGTGGATGAAAAATATCGCCTTAAAGAAAACGCGCCATTCATCATCCGTCCATTAATGGCAGCCGATGGTAAAACTCCTATTCGTGAAGCATTGTCGGCATTTCTTGAATCCTACCTGCCATCACTCAATGATGACCGTGCGCAGCTCTTAAAAAGATATCGGGTGGTGGATGTTGCCAGGAAGGTTGTGGGAGTAGGAAGCGTGGGTACACGATGCTGGATCATATTTCTTACCGGAAATCATGACGATGATCCTTTATTTCTCCAGGTCAAGGAAGCCCAAAAATCAGTGTTATCTCCATATACAAAGAAATCGCCTTATACTCACAATGGCCAACGTGTAATAGCGGGTCAACGTTTGATCCAGGGTGCACCGGATATCTTCCTGGGTTGGGGTAACGTGGTGGGTATTGATTTTTATGTGCGGCAGCTGCGGGATATGAAAGGTGGTGTTGAATTCGATCCTGAGACCATCAAAGTCCAGAATCTGCCTCAGTATACATCACTTTGCGGATGGGCTCTTGCGCAGGCACATGCCAAGTCCAGTGATGCAGCTGTTCTTGCAGGTTATGTGGGCAATAGTGAGGAATTGGATGATGCCATGGTGAAATTTGCATTTGCTTATGCTGATCAGACCGAAAAAGACTATGCATTATTTGAAAAAGCCATAGGTACAGGAAGATTACAGTCTGCAGGAGCAGAGAAAGCTGAAGAATAGCTAGCTTTGATATCAATTGCAGAACGGAAGATTTTTTTCATACCTGAATACGGCTGAAAGCCTGGTCACTAAATACCAGGGAGACCAGCCCTTACACCATTTCCTGAAATCATTTTTCAGGGAGAATTCTAAATACGGGTCAAGAGACAGGAAACAGATCTCAAAACTCTGTTATGCCTGTTTCCGCACCGGCGGTGCATGGAAAAGCCTGGAGATCAAAGAAAAGATCCTCGCCTCCTTATTTCTATGCCAGGATGAACCAGATGAACTTCTTGCTGTGCTTAGGCCGGAATGGAAAGACCATTTTGAAAAACATCTTTCAGACAAATTATCGTTCCTCGAAAACCTCGACTTACGGTTACCAGTAAACGAAGTTTTCCCTTTATATGATCATATCTCCGGGCAGATGACCAGCCGGGATGAATTCATTTTGTCTCATCTCATTCAGCCAAGACTATTTCTCAGGGTAAGGCCGGGAAAAGAAGAAACTGTAGAAGCAAAACTCCGAACGGCACGCATTCCTTTTAATATATATGGAAATACCATTGAGTTGCCCAACGGTACTGACATTGCTCCGGTGCTGACTACTGATCTTGATGTGGTGGTGCAGGACTTGAGTTCCCAACGCACGGCAGAATATGTTTCGGCAGCTTTGCAGGCTGTTGGAAAAAAAGCAAAAGTTTGGGATTGCTGTGCCGCCAGTGGAGGGAAGTCGATCATGACCTATGACCTTGACAGCTCGATCGACCTGACTGTTTCTGATATCAGGCCGGCCATCCTGCATAATCTTTCAGGCAGATTTGAAAGGGCAGGGATAAAAAAATACCGTTCATTTGTTGCAGATCTATCAAATGCAAATGCGGGGAGTCAATTGTACGACCTGGTCATTGCTGATGTGCCTTGCAGCGGTTCAGGAACCTGGGGACGGACGCCCGAAGAACTGTGTTTTTTTTCGATG
This sequence comes from Chitinophagaceae bacterium, assembly GCA_035298945.1. Lineage (GTDB taxonomy): Bacteria > Bacteroidota > Bacteroidia > Chitinophagales > Chitinophagaceae > Pollutibacter. Next base: position 3,484 of record DATGXN010000371.1, read on the forward strand.
CAAAAACTTGAACACTATAACAAACTACAGCAGGGAATACTGAAGAACATTGAGCATAACATAAAGCCGGGTGGAGTGTTGCTTTATTTTACATGTTCAGTTTTCAGAGACGAAAATGAAGCCATGGTAGAATTCATCGTCCAAAATTCAAAGCTTGTATTGAGCTCCATGGAGCTTGTAAGTGGTTGGGAGAGCAGGGCAGATACTATGTTCATGGCCATGTTCACTTCACCAGCCTGATGGTCTGGTCCCAATTCCCATTCATGATCCTCAGATTATAAGCCCCTTTTGGCAATTGCTCAAGTCCTGGTAATTGAATACTATTCACCCGATCCCTTTCCGAGATCAGTGATCCTTTGCGGATCAATCTTCCAGACATATCCAATAGCTGGTAATAAATGTTGCCGCTCTCTTTTGCTTTTACAATTACATTAAGGTCTGAACGGAATGGATTGGGAAATGCTTTTACCCAATCATCTTGAAGGACCCCTTCATATTTTTTTTCCAGCAAGATCTGGTAAGCCAGTTTCATATTAGGTATGCCATATCCAACGCGGTCATCTGGATTTGCGAATTTAGAAGAACTTCTTCTTACTGCATCAATGATCTGCATATTGGAGAATTCGGGGAAGGCTTGCCAAAGGCATGCGATCAGTCCTGCCAGGTTGGGATTGGAAAATGAAGTACCATCACCTTGTGCAACAGCTCCATTGGTGGCGATCACGAATGTACCCGCTCCTACAGAAGCAACATCGGGTTTGATCTGCCCATCAGAAGAAGGGCCATAGCTGGAAAAGCCAGCCACTGCACCTTTCACATCAACAGCACCTACAGCCAGCACACTGTCACCATCAGCAGGTGCGATAATATATTTCCATCCGTCATTTCCTGAATTACCGGCACTATTGCAAACGATCATTCCTTTTCGTGCTGCCAGGTCTGCACCTCTGCTTACCATGGTGGTATTGCCATTCATGTCAGCGTATGTATGATTGAAAGCCGGATCGTCAAATAATGAGTATCCCAAAGATGAGCTGATCATATCTGCACCCAGGCTGTCAGCCCGTTCTGCGGCCACTACCCAATTATGTTCTTCAACAGGGAATTCAGAAAATTCATCTTCTGTTCTGAAGAGATAGTAGGAAGCTTTTGGTGCAGAACCTACAAATTGCCCAGGTAAATTGGCAGCCATGATGGAGAAACAAAAAAGACCGTGGGAATTGTCTTCATTCACACTGGTTTCATTGTTCACAAAATCGTATTGGCCAAGGATCTGATTGTATTTGCGCAAGCTGTCAAATGCTGTGATAGTAAGATAGTTTTTGAAGCCGGCATCCAATACTGCGAGCGTGATACCCTGTCCCTGGAATCCGGAGTTATGCAGAAATTCGCCTTCATGAATATGGATCTGGCCGTAGGATGATCCATAGCTGATCAAATCGCCGTTATTCTGATTCACAGTAGCAGGTTGTTGAATACTTGCTACCTTCTCATCAGCAAATTTGTCTTCTGCCTGCAAAGGCGTTGTTGCTCTTTCCGCAATGGGCTCTGTTTTTTTTACAAACGGGAAGCTGCTGATCTTAAGTAAGGCGTTGGCATCCGTAGTTCGGATCAATACCTGGTTCAACCATCTAGAGCTGCTCAATATCACTACTGTGCCTGCTTTTTTTATACTGTCAAGATAGGCTGCGGATACTGGCAGGTCAGTGCTGTCGATATTGATCTTGTATTTGTTTCGCCTGTTTATGGCTTTGGGAGAAAGAAAACCTGTGGGATCCGACATTGAATATGCAGTTCCTTTCTTGTCGGTCAAACGTATGATATGCCGGGAGTACTGGGCTTCGGCAATGAAACAGATGAGTAATAGTCCTGAAAGCAAGATGCTTTTCTTCATGGACGTTTTATTTAGAAAACAACTTTTAAAAATTATGGTTCAGTATGGTGAGTCTTATACCAAAACTGTTTGTCTGAAAATTACTGGTAGGCGTTACCTGCCATGCTTCGTGAAGGAAATCTTTGTATACCAATCCAACTCCTTTGGCATACACTTCAACTGATTTTTTGATGGTATAGGCAAAATTCTTGTTCCCGGGATCGCCATCTACTTCATCGATCTGATTTATGGTAATGGTTTCAGGGAATTGTTTATTATTCACAGTATAGGGTGTTCCTACTGATTCATAAAAGTATTCCCAATTCTCATAAAACCTCAGGAGCTGATCCACAGTATTGATCTGGTTATTGCCCTGCCAGGTGGTATATTCCTTGATGGGATTGACCAGTTTGATGAATCGAAGATTGTTTTCGATGAATTCAGTTTTCTGCAGAGTGGGAACTACCAAAAAAGTGGCATTGTCAAACCATTGTGTTGTATCGGTATTGCTGCGCATCATCCGCCTGATCCGGTAGGCATCATTTCCCAGGTTATCTTTTATGATCGCATCGATCTTATCCTGAACGATATAGGTATGAACTTCTTTTTTTGTATTGAAGTTCACATATACCGTAGAATCCAGCCTATAGGTGATATACTTGCCAACTGCCAGGGGATAATAGGAATCCATATTGGCTGCTGCAGGCACTCCTTCGGATTTGTCACAGCTGTTCAATGCAGTGAAGGTCAACAGGATAAGCAGTATGTTCAGAGGTTTCAGCATGCTGTAAATAAACGTTTTCAAGGTTTTTTTATTGCAAAAGGGAAGAGGTGTAGCGGGTGATGGTACCTCCGCCTATAACATCATCTCCTTCATAAAAAACGGCACTTTGGCCTGGTGCAACACCTTTGGCATCTTCATAGAAATTCACCCTTACCTGGTTGTCAACCGGATGGAGGGTGGCCAGGCTGCCTTTATCCTTATACCTGATCTTTACATTAGCTTCCATTCCTTCGGGTATGCTATCGTATTTGATCATATTGATCTTACCCACATTCATTTCAGACCTGTTCAGGTCAGTTTCTTCGCCCAGAACCACGGTATTGGTTTCAGGGATGATCTCAGTAACGAAAGCTGGTTTACCGAGGGCGATATCCAGGCCTTTTCTTTGGCCCACGGTGTAAAAAGGATAGCCTTTATGTTTTCCCAGGATTTTTCCTGTACGGTCTACAAAATTTCCTCCAAGAAGCCTTTCTTCCAGGCCATCTACTTTCCTTTTCAGGAAGCCGCGATAGTCGTTGTCGGGCACAAAGCATATCTCATAGCTTTCGCTTTTTTTGGCCAGTTCGGGATAGCCAAAATCGTGAGCCATTTGCCTGATCTCGGTTTTCCGATAGCCCCCCAGGGGCAAAAGGGTCCGGGACAGGAGATCTTGCTGAAGTCCCCAGAGTACATAACTCTGGTCTTTTAACTCATCCAGGCCCTTGCTGATCACAAAACGACCGTTCTCTTCCCTGACCTTGGCATAGTGCCCGGTAGCTATATAATCGCAATCCATGGCATTGGCCCTTTTGAGGAGGGCGCGCCATTTGATATGGGTATTGCACATAACACAGGGGTTGGGCGTTCTGCCCGCGAGATATTCTTCCACGAAATTCTCAATGACGAAATCGCCGAATTCTTCCCTGATATCGAGTATAAAATGGGGAAACCCGTGATGGACGGCAGCCGCCCGCGCGTCGTTGAACGAATCGAGATTACAGCATCCGGTTTCTTTTTTTCCACCTCCGGCCGTGGCATAATCCCAGGTTTTCATGGTGATTCCCACCACTTCATAGCCCTGCTGGTGCAGCATCAGCGCCGTTACCGTGCTGTCAATGCCCCCGCTCATGGCCACCATTACTTTTCCTTTTGCACTCATCTTGCTCCAGATTAATTGGCAAAATTAGTGAAAAAACACGTCTCAAGCAGGATGCTGAAGCAGGTAACAGGTTGCAGAAGCAGGCGGCAGTTTGCAGGCTACAGGTTGCAGTTCTGCAACCCGCAACCTGCAACCTGCAACCTTCCCTTGGAGGGATTCCCTGGACACCCAGCAACATTGTGGAAAAAATCGGAATATTCTGGCCTTAATACCAATTGCTTCCACTGTGGATTTTACGAAATTGCCAGTCTAAATTCAAGAGTATGATAAAATTACAAGTGATCGGGAATCTTGGTAAAGATGCAATTACCAACAGTGTGAATGGAAAATCAGTGATCAATTTCAACGTTGCACATACAGAAAAATTCCGGGATGCCTCTGGCCAGCAGAAAGACCGTACGATCTGGGTGGAATGTGCCTATTGGACGGACAGAACTGCGGTAGCTCCCTATCTTAAGAAAGGAACACAAGTCTATGTTGAAGGGAATCCCGAGGTAAGGACATATACCAAGAATGATGGAAGCTTCGGCGCATCATTGACTTTGCGTGTGCTGAATGTCCAGCTGCTAGGCGGAAACAAGTCTGAGCAATCCGGTGGGTATGCTGAACAGTCGTCTTCATCCTCTGGTTCTGGTATGACAGTAGCTGCTGAAGTTGGACAAGTGGAAGATGATCTTCCGTTCTGATAAAAAAATATGGTGTTAGTAAGGGTAGAATGCACAAAAGGTGGTCTTCGGATCACCTTTTGTATTTCTGTTCGAAGCTTTTGATGAAGGGCTCGATGTCTGCAGCTGTCAGGGCCCTGTTTTGAGAAAAATAATCAATAACGATCAGGAAGCCGGTACTGCCGGGAGATCTTAAAAACCCATTGACCAATCGTAATTGTTCGCTTTCGCGGATCATGCCCGTTGAGCTGTCCCAGATCTCTGCTGAACAAAGACAGCCCAGTGTTGGTGAATAGGGGTAATAAGGTTTGTTTGAAAAGTATTCGGGGTCAATGGTGGTGCCATGCGCAATGATCTCGGTTCTGCCGATCTCGCCTGCACGAAAAGATTCATGTGCACCCCGGAAATTTTTCCAGGATGCAGGGAGTAAAGCATCGTATGCGAGTAAGGGGTCTGTCGTGTCGGCTTCAGTATGAAAAAAATCAACCCAATAATATTCAAAAGGCAGGATCATTTGAAGGTTAGGGGTAGGGCCGATGAAATTATTGCTGGAGCTCGCCGTACCGGTAATAGAATAAATCCCCTGCGGCGTGTTTCCATTAGTGATAAAATAAGGCATACTGGATGCGGATCGTGCGAGTTGACCGAATGCCAGCAACTTACCCTGCTCATCCCTTTCAAAACTGCCGTCCTGTTTCTGGATCACTGCAATTCCCGGGTAGTCGCGGTTCCGGTTCTGAAACGAATAAACTACTTTCTGCATATGCGATTGCTGGTGTGCAAACAGATCGTGGATCGAGGGGACCATCTCTGGTTTGCCATAGTTCTCCACGTAGAGTTTAAGTGCCTGGAGGATCTTGTTTGTACTGTCGGCCCGGTATTTTTCCTCAGCAATGATCCTGATCTCGGGTAATGATTTTGGATCCGCCTTCAACACCCAAAGCATGATCATCGCCTGCAATTTGGGATGTTTCTCAAGGGCCATGATCTTTTTCATTCCCTGGAGATAACTGGCAGGCGCAACAGCATACATGGCTTCGAGAAAGGCCCTCCTGGTTTCCACTTCCAGTGAATCGTGGTAAGCAGCCAGTGTTTTATTGAATCCGGTTCTTACAAGATCATTGAAAATGATGAACTGGCTGATAGCCCAGAAGGCAGACTGGTAGCGGTATTCAGTTTCTTTGTTTAGGGGGAGTGCGAAGGACTGCTGAATGGTATAATTATAGAGATTCTTCTTCAGGTTGTCTCGCTGTGACTGCAAAACATAATTCGTCTTTATGGCATCTGCGGAAAATTGGGCATGGACCTTGGAGGTACAAAAAATAAGTAGGATGATGGATAAAAGACGGATCATGAATTTGACTTGAAGTTCAAAGTTACTAAAATTAAAAAGCGCCGCCACAGTGATTGAGGCGGCGCTTTATTAACGTATCGGAACTTTAATCAATTTTCCTTCAGCAAAGTCTTAAAAGTATTGTTGCCGACTTTCCTTCCAAGCTCGTCTCCGGCATCAATTGAGAAACGGAAGTTGAAGCCCGCGTAGATCCTGGAATCACCGTACTCCTTTGCGGCCTGGCTAAAACTGGAGAAATGTCTTGTGGTTCCTGCAGTCAGCACATCTTCTGTTACCAGGTCGATGTTTGTTTCATCAGTATCAAAGAATTGTTTCAACAACTCTGCTGCCGCACTCCCGATCGCCGAATTTGAGGCAGGGTATTCAGGTATTGGTGGAGTTGAAGTTTGAGGCGGAGGCCCAACTTTGATATCAGTGACAAATGGCATCCAGTCTGCCTGGCCTTCTGTCAATGCATTCCCATCATCCTGCATAGATCGGATGGCGCTCTCTGGCCTCCAGCGGTAAAAATGGTGCATTCCATCGAAAACCGTCAACAACCCGTCAAAAATAGAAACATTCACAAGGGCCAGTACTCTGGCCGATCTCCAGGCATCCATATGTTTATTGAGAATGGCCTGCCGTGTAAACCTGTTCCAGAGATTGATGGGCGTTTCCTGCCAAAAATTGGCCATCAGCGTTTGGTCCGCGGTGCGGGTAGACCCAACTCTGGCACCAAGTGTTTTAACTTCATTATAATCCTGGGCGTATTCAGCAGATGTGAGGGCAGGGGGGGCCGATGATCTGAATTGATCTGAACTCGTGACTGCAAAACCTTTCATATAAATCGCCCAATATGGCAACCCGCCGGTATGCGTAGTTGGGAAAGGAATTGGTGCCTGTGCAATAGTTGGTCTGTAAATACCTGCTGCTGGAATAATTCCTGATCCATTGACATAAACAACCCTCGCCTGGGCATAACCATCATTCGCTCTTTTCGCCATGATGGCATCTGCTGCTTTGATGCCAAGTGCAATACCTCTTGTTTTTCCTTCTCCATCAGGTATCTGACTTAATGAAGATGCATACCAGCCATCCCAGTCATTACCAGAAGTCTGGAGGGCAAGGCCTGATGTTCCCGGCGGGAAAGTTTTCAAAAACGCGTCAATTTTTTTGAACGTCCAATATGCAGCTGATACGATGGCGGCATCCGGATCTGCATCTTTGTCACGCTCATTCATCAGCGCATAGGTTTGATATTTTGGAACGATAGAATTCAAGGCATCATGAACCGCGATCTGAGTCATGGTGTAATGCCTTGAATAGATCGGAGGATTACCGCCCGATTTGGCAATAACCCGGCTGACGTTTTCATTCCAGGTCAATACCATGTTGTTTTCATTAAAGCCCGCGTGTGGGGGTCTCGCGCTGGGGATGGTCTCATTCTGAATCTCTGTCTTCTTACAGGAATAGATCCAGACCAGGACAATCATAACTAACGAAACCCTTACGAAATGTTTTGTTTGCATAAATGGTGTTTTATCATGTGAGCAATAAACTCCATCCAAAACTAGGGTCAGGATCGACCTGGATAGGGGTATGTCGACCAGCATCATTAAACTGGCGATAGACGCAAGTTTTGTAGTGATGTATCGCAGCCACACGTATTTTTGAAGGATGGAGAGAATTTTCAGCATAGGGGACTTGCATGAATTCACCAGGCAGGTATTTCTTACAATCGGATGCAGTGAAGAGCACGCAGCAACGGCGACGGATGCTTTGTTATCTGCCGATATCCGGGGAATCGATTCTCATGGAATTGCCAGACTGAGCGGATATGCCAGGTTATGGGAGGCAGGCCGTATAAACTCCAGGCCCGATATCCGGATCGTTCACGAAACTCCTTCCACTGCAACAATAGATGGCGACAAAGGACTTGGATTAGTAGTAGCTCCCTTCGCCATGCAGATAGCGATTGAAAAAGCAGCGCAATGTGGAACGGGTTGGGTGGCTGTGCGGAATAGTAATCATTTTGGCATTGCGGCCTATCATGCCATGAAAGCGCTGGACCATGATATGATCGGGATTTCCATGACCAACGCGAGTGCTTTAGTGGCGCCTACATTTTCCAATGAAAGGATGCTAGGCACCAACCCGATCTGTGTAGCGATACCCTCGGGGGAAGAACCTCCATTTGTGGCCGATATGGCGACCACTACAGCAGCTAATGGCAAGCTCGAGATATTACAACGAAAGAATCTTGA
>DATGXN010000372.1:0-10575 GCA_035298945.1 Chitinophagaceae bacterium
AGACGAGAGGCGAGAGGCGTGAGGCGAGAGGATCTAGCAGGCGGCTAAAGTAAATTGGGACCAGATCTTCCTCCCAGCTTCTTGCGAATCTCGCCTTTGGCCTCTCTCCTCTCGCCTCAATCCTCTCGCCTCTCGCCTACAACAAGTTACCAACATCCCACCCGAACGGCCCGATTTCCTTCGTAATCCGGCCCATTTTCGTTAAATTTGTCCCTTTATAAGTACGGAGCGAATCCGTTGTTTTTCACCTAAATATGACTACAGAAACGAACGAATTAGAAACACCAGTGTCCAGTGGGTATGGTGCCGATAGTATCCAGGTATTGGAAGGTCTCGAAGCGGTAAGGAAACGCCCCGCCATGTATATCGGCGATATCGGCGTAAAAGGTTTGCATCACCTGGTTTATGAGGTGGTGGACAACTCCATCGATGAAGCACTTGCAGGCTATTGCAAGAATATACAGGTAACCATACACGAGGATAATTCCATCTCTGTTAAAGACGATGGCCGGGGTATCCCAACCGGAATGCACCTGAAGGAGAAAAAAAGCGCCCTCGAAGTGGTAATGACCGTTCTGCATGCAGGCGGTAAGTTCGATAAGAACACTTACAAGGTCTCAGGCGGTCTCCATGGTGTGGGCGTAAGTTGCGTGAACGCACTCAGCAGCACCCTTCATGTTAAAGTATGCAGGGAAGGCAAGGTCTTCGAACAGGAGTACCATCGCGGGGTACCAGCTTACTCAGTGCGTGAGATCGGTGTAACCGATACTACCGGAACAGAAGTGCGTTTCTGGCCTGATAACGATATTTTCACAGCTACCGTATACAACAAAGAGATCCTTGAAGGTCGTTTAAGAGAACTCGCTTTCCTGAACCGTAAGATCAATATCATAATTACTGATCTGAGGGAGAAAGACGATAACGGTGATGTTTATACGAAGAACTTCTACAGCGAAGGTGGTATTGTGGAATTTGTGGAAATGTTGGACCAAAGTGCCAAGCGGAATCCACTTATCCCCAAAGTGATCTATATGGATGGCCATGATCCCGAATCCAATGTGGTGGTGGAAGTGGCGATCAATTATAACGACTCTTACAGTGAACACATCTTCTCTTATGTCAATAATATCAACACCATTGAAGGCGGTACACACGTAGCCGGTTTCAGGAGGGCGATCACCCGGGTGTTCCAGAGTTATGGCAAGAAAGAAGGGATGTTTGAAAAGTCTAAGGTAGAAGTGGAAGGGGACGATTTCAGGGAAGGTCTTAGTGCCATCATCTCGGTGAAAGTGCCTGAACCCCAGTTTGAAGGCCAAACCAAAACCAAACTCGGTAACTCAGAAGTGATTGGGGTGGTGGATAATGCCGTTTCAAAAGTGCTGAACGCTTACCTGGAAGAAAATCCAAGGGAAGCCAAAAACATCATCAATAAAGTGATCCTGGCGGCCCAGGCCCGCGCAGCAGCACGTAAAGCCCGCGAACTGGTGCAGCGTAAAACCGTGCTCACCGGTGGCGGTATGCCCGGTAAACTGTCTGACTGCTCAGAAAGGGATCCGTCCAAATGCGAACTGTTCCTGGTTGAGGGTGACTCGGCCGGAGGAACAGCCAAACAAGGCCGGAACAGGCATTACCAGGCCATTCTCCCGCTCAGGGGTAAGATCCTGAACGTTGAGAAAGCCATGGAGCATAAGATCTACGATAATGAGGAGATCCGCAATATGTTTACGGCACTGGGGGTGAAGATCGGTACAACAGAAGACCCTAAAGCCCTCGATATTGTCAAATTGCGCTACCATAAGCTGATCATCATGACCGATGCGGACGTGGATGGCAGCCATATTGCTACACTCATACTGACCTTTATTTTCAGATATATGAAGGCTTTGGTGGAGCAGGGATATGTTTACATCGCACAACCTCCTCTTTACCTGGTAAAAAAAGGCAAAGAACAGGCCTATGCCTGGAATGAAGACCAGCGTCGCGGCCTGGTAGAGAAGTTTGGTAATGGCCGGGAAGACCTGGTGAATGTGCAGCGATACAAAGGTTTGGGTGAAATGAACGCTGAGCAATTATGGGACACCACCATGAATCCAGAAACCAGGACTTTGAAACAGGTGACTATTGAAAGTGCAGCGGAAGCGGACAGGATCTTCAGTATGCTGATGGGCGATGAAGTGGCTCCCAGGAGGGAATTCATTGAATCGCACGCTCGTTATGCTAATCTCGATATCTAAATACAATAAAAAAAATCAATTGTTATGGCAAACACAGACATGCTCACAGCCTACAATGTAAAAACAAAGGAAAAAAATGTACCCATCCAGGATGCAGTGGTAACCCGTACAGCAAAGGGCGGCTACATGGCACAGGGGCATGATGGCAAAGGGAATAAACTGACAGCCCTGCTGGGTGAAGCTAAAGCTCTTGCGGCTATCAAAGCCGGAACTGCCAAGCAAGGTTGGTGATATTTTAACATCTGATCATACAGCCATCAGTAACTTTGGTGTTGCTGATGGCTTTTGCATTCCCAAATCTCAACATGAAAAAGCTCTGGATACTTATCATAACGTCTTCCCTCTTCCTGTCAGGATGTATCAATATCACGGAAGAACTATTCCTGGAAAAAGACGGCTCGGGCAAATACGTCACTACCATCAACATGGAGAAACTCCAGGAAATGATGGAGATGATGAAAACATATGCACCAGACTCCCTGCAGGAAGCTGACCTGGGCAGTGTTATGCAGGATTCAATCCAGACCATGATCAATGACCTGTCGAAGGTACCCGGGATCTCGGAAGTGAAAAATGAAAACCCCGACAAGAACACGGTGATCGTTTCATTCCGTTTTAAAGATGTCAGCGCCTTGAATGCTGCACTGAAAAAAAGAAGTGGCAAAACAACAAATGGTGAATATTTCAGCTACTCCAAAGGCAGCTTCAGTTGCAACGATCAATCCATCTCAGGTATGGGTGATATGATGAGCGAACTGAACAACAGCACTGATTCACTGGCATCAGGAGACATGCCTAAAATGGACGCTGAAGAAATGAAGGCCATGATGAAGATGCTGGATTGGAGTATGAAGATGAAAACAGTTTACCACTTCCCTACTAAAGTATCCGGCTTCAGCAATAAGATGGCCAAACTCTCGGAAGACGGCAAAACCGTAACGTTGGAAATCGACCTGCTCGACGACAATAAGGAAAAGTCACTGGAGAACCGGATTCAGTTTAAGTAATGTGATAAATGTGAACATCACATTAATCACATTTTGCGTAATTTGTTGTAAACAACAAATTACGCATGCCTTCCCGTCGCCATTTCATTAAGAACTCTGCCACACTTGCAGCAGGTGCAGGCCTGATCAGCGGCTTGCCACAGGAAAGTTTCGCTTTTATCAGACAAAGAATTTCGCCTAATGACAAGATCGGTGTAGGTGCCATCGGCATCAATGGAATGGGTTGGGCCGATCTGAGCTCCATGCTCAGGAATAATCCGGATACCCAGTGCGTAGCCATTTGCGATGTTGACAGCAATGTCCTGGATAAAAGAGCCGCTGAACTGGAAAAAGGCTTTTCCATGAAGCCAGCGCGCTATGGAGATTACAGAAAACTTCTTGCTGATAAAAACGTGGATGTGGTGATCATTGGCACCCCAGACCACTGGCATTGCCTCCAGGCTGTTGAAGCCTGTTCAGCGGGTAAAGACGTTTATGTGGAGAAGCCCATCGCCAACTCGATCCACGAGATCCGCGCTATGGTCAATGCCCAGCAACAATATAAAAAAGTAGTCCAGGTGGGACAGTGGCAGCGCAGCAACGGCCATTTTCAATCTGCACTTGAAACACTTCGGTCCGGTAAACTTGGGAACATACGCATGGTAAAAGCCTGGGCATACCAGGGGTGGATGAAGAATATCCCTAAAAAACCTGACGAAGCCGTTCCTTCCGGTGTGGATTATGATATGTGGCTGGGGCCGGCCCAGAAAAGACCTTTTAATCCCAACAGGTTTCATTTCAATTTCAGGTGGTTCTGGGACTATGCAGGAGGCCTGATGACAGACTGGGGCGTACACCTGGTGGACTATGCCCTCCTGGGAATGGATGCAAAAGACCCACTAACAGTGATGGCTAGTGGCGGAAAGATGGCCTATCCTGATGATGCTGCAGAAACGCCGGATACACTGGCCACAACATACGACTTCGGTAAATTCATTTTATTATGGGAACACGCCCAGGCCATCAACGGCGGCAACTACGGCCGTGATCATGGCATTGCTTATATCGGTAACAATGGGACCCTGGTCCTGGACCGTGGCGGATGGGAGATCATACCGGAAGGAAATAGCATGGAAGCAGTTACGGTAAAAAGATGGGATGACGGACTGGCAAAGAATACCCGGAATTTCATTGAAGTGGTCAAGAGCCGGGATTTCCAGAAACTGAATGCCCCTGTTCAGGCAGGTGCTACTGTTGCCACAGTTTGCCAGATGGGTAACATCGCCTATAAAACCGGAAAAAAATTAACCTGGGACAAAAACAAGCAATTGTTCACGGATCCTGCAGCTAATAAACTGATAACACCAGCATATCATAACAATTTCAAACTTCCTAAAATCTGATCAGATGCGTTTTACATTTCTATTTAGTTTATTGTTATCAGCGGGTTTTGCCAATGCACAGGACATCGACAGAAGCAAAGGCGATCCAAAGCTTAGTGAGTACTGGTCACCTGTTGCTCCGGTTGTTACGCCAGGAAAATCTGCACAGGATCCGCCCAGCGATGCCGTTGTTTTATTCAACGGAAAAGATTTTTCCAATTGGGTGGGAGTAAAAGAAGCCGGGGCTGCACCCTGGACCATCGAAGGTGATGCCATGGTGGTAAAACCAGGCAGCGGAGGTATTAGGACAAAAATGGGATTCGGAGACTGCCAGCTGCATATTGAATTCAGAACACCTGCAAAAGTGGAAGGCGAAAGCCAGGGAAGAGGAAACAGTGGTATTTTCCTGATGGACAGATATGAACTCCAGGTTCTGGATAATTACAATAACAAAACTTACGTTAACGGACAGGCCGGAAGCATCTATAAACAACTTCCTCCACTGGTGAACGCCTGCAGGCCGCCCGGTGAGTGGCAGACCTATGATGTGATCTTCACTGCCCCTCGTTTTTATGCCGACGGAAGGCTTAAATCACAGGCACGCATAACCGTAATTCATAATGGGGTACTGGTGCAGAATAATACCACATTATGGGGCGGCACAGAATACATAGGATCTCCTGTTTATAAAAAGCACAGTGACCGGGAACCGATCACATTACAGGACCATAATAATCTTACCGCATTCAGGAATATCTGGATCAGGGAGTTGTAAGAAATGTGATGAATGTGATATCACATTCATCACATTTATCGCATTCCCACATTCTTCAGTGACTTTCTACTTCAGCAATCTCAATGTGAGGGGGTACCTATACACCTTGTTCTCGCTTGCTTTAAGAGCAGCAATAATGCAAAACACAAGATCCATTATGCCCGGTATCCAGAGAAAAATGATACCGATCAATGTGATAAAAAGGATAATCCCGATGATCCCCAGCGTGAGCTGAAAATTGAATGCTTCCTTTGCATGCTCAGCAACATAAGGCGAGTCATCTTTCTTCCATAAATAAATGATCAGGGGAGGAAGTATCCAGAAGAATATTCCCAACGCATGACATAAGATGGCAAGTGTTCTTTCGTCGTCTGTTGGTTTATAGGTGCCCGGCTCCGCTCCTTCCCTTTTGAAGCCGCTTTCCCAATATGACTGTTGCTGATTCATGTTATATTGATTGTACTTATAAATATAACTTTTTCGTACTGTATTTTACAGTAGAGTGTCCCGGGATCTGCCCCGACTGTTTCTGAAACTTACCAGATACTCAGTTGTAATCCTTTTGGGCGGCTTTCCTGACTACCTTTTGGATGTTTTAAATGTTACCTTTAAAACTGCAAAACCTGCTATGCCAGGTCTCAAACACATAACCACACCAACTCCCGTTTACAATTTCCGGGGTGATCTTGTCATCCTGGCATTGCTGCAATTATTCATTTTCACTTATGCCAAGGGGCAGGATTACACAGACAGATACAGAATCGTAGAATGGAACAATGCCAATGGATTATCGTTGGGATTTAAAAACAGCGCCATCCAGGATGCTCATGGCTTTTTATGGATCACCAGTCCTTTAGGCATAAACAAGTTCGATGGCGGCCGTTTTGAAGTATACCATCCCGAGATATCCGGCCCTGCCAAACCAAACAGCTCCTATAGCTTTTCACTGGTTGAAGACAGCTCCCATAATATCTGGATCGGAACTAATAAAGGCCTGCTGTTCCATGATACCCGGGCTGATACCTTTGGCAGCATTTTTCCAAGGGTAACCTCTTATGCCACTATTACCACCATCATTCCGTTCGCTGCCAGTTCAACTCATATTTTCTGCATTGAATCAGCCAACCAGATCGTAGCCTATAATACAACGAATTTCGAAAGAAGACTGATCTCCACGATTTCCGGGGACCTTACGCTGAAGAACAGCCTGATGATGCAGTCTTCAATTTTTGATCCTGTACATAACAGGATCTGGATCGCAAAAGAAGATCCGCTCGATCAGCAGGATGGCCTGATATCTATTGATGTACAAACAGGCAAACAGAGATATTTCACATGGCCATGCCTGCATCCGCGCATTAAACACAAACATAGCCTCAGGAGTATCTGTTTTGATAAGACCAGGAGGAGGATTTGGATCAATAGCGCAGATGGCTTGTTATGGTATAACCTCGCAACAGGGCATATCGGCCACTCTGCGGCCTGGCAAAAATTATCGGACCCTGACAGTTTCTTTAATGCTCTTGCTATCAATACAGATAAGGATGGAAATGTTTGGTTTCCCACCAATTCGGCTGGCATGTTCATTTACCATCCAGAGCAAGATCGAATAGAGCCTCTGTTCAGCGACCCCTCAATGCAGCAGAAAATAGCCCAGGGAAATATGAGCATATATTTCGACAAGCGCAATATGGTTTGGTTGGGCTACAACACAGGAAGGGCGATGATACAATTGATACGATTTCAACCGGCAGTCACACAGCTTCCCAGTGATAAAACAGGTAACCTGCCAGCCTCTAATCTTGTTGCAGGAGATCATGGAATGGTGATCCTTGGTAATTCGGACGGAACCAGGGTCTGGAATACGGACAAGAACACTGTGTCGGACTTCCGAAGCATCTATGGATTGTCCCTTACTGAAGGCGACAGAGTGATAGGTATGGACACCCTTAATAAAAAAGTCTGGATACTGGCGCCTGACAACAGATACCTGAAGGAATCGGATCTGGCCACCAAAAAAACGCTGAAAATTAATTTCCCGGAAGAGCAAAATCCCATCATTAACTCATTGGTGGCGAACCTTGCACGGCCTTACAGACATGGGATCATTGTTCTTTCAGATAATCATGGCATTTACGAAGTACAACCCGGGAAAGGAATGGCTCAAAAAATAATTGATCTTCCCTACCATGTCACAAATATCGCGTTGGCCAATGAGGAATATATTTTTGTCAGGCTTCATTTCACCGCTCGTAACCTTTGCTTCAGACGTAGTGGCGAAAAATGGGAATTATGTCCAACCCCCATCGATAACATTAACTGGTCCAGTGTACATTTCGATAAAAGAACAAACTCCTATTGGGTAGGTGCTCTGCAGGAATTGTATCATTTCGACGAGAATTTCAGGCTGTTAAAAAAATACAGAAAGTCTGATGGTCTCGAAGCTTTAGATATCATCACCCTGGCTTCTGCCTACGACGGCACCATCTGGTTCAATACATCACAGGGCTATATCATCCACCTCGATCCGGCCACCCGCATATTTACACAACTTTCAGACAAAGACGGTTTTACCGGAAACCAATTCAGATGGCAGACTCCCTTCCTGGAAGACCTGTCCGGAGCCATTGTATATGCAGGAAACGCAGGACTGGTGAGGGTAGAACCCCGAAAGATCAAAAGCATGCCTTCTCCCGTTACTTACCTGAAGAATATTCTCATCAATGGGAAACCTTATTCAAAGAATATCTATGCCGATAACCTTACCACCCTTGACCTTCCTTATGATCACAAAAACATCAGTTTTGAAACCGGTTTGATCGACTTCAATGATCAGCAATATTCGCGCATAAGATACCGGATGGAAGGAGCGAATGATCAATGGCAGATTGTCAATCCAGGACAAAACATCCAATACAATCAACTCTCGCCGGGGAAATATAAATTCATTCTGCAGGCTTCCGTTTCAGGTAACAATTTCAACGGGCCCGTGAAAATGTTGTCCATAAACATTGAACCTGCATTTTGGCAAACTACCCTATTCTGGCTTCTCTCCATGGCAATTGCCTCGTTGCTGATCTACCTGCTTGCACGGAGAAGGGTACGCGATAAGTACAAAAGACAGCTGGAGATCTCTTTGAAAGAACTGCAACTGACAGAGATGAAACAGAAAACTTATGAACTTGAACAGAAAGCCCTGGCACTGGAAATGAAAACCCTGAGGGCGCAGATGAATCCCCATTTTATTTTCAATTCATTGAATTCAGTAAACAGGTTCATTCTCCAGAACAACAGGAATGAAGCATCAGGATACCTGACCAAATTCTCCAAACTCATCAGGATGATCCTACAGCATTCCCAGGAACAACTGATCCCACTGGAAAATGAATTGGATGCACTGAAACTATACCTGGAACTGGAATCTATCCGGTTTGAAAACAGGTTTGAATTTAAAACCTCCGTGCAGACTTCAATTGATACAGCAGAAGTAAAAGTACCGCCACTGATCATACAGCCCTATGCAGAAAATGCGATCTGGCATGGATTGATGCATAAAGAATCAAAAGGCAAATTGGATATTGAGATCACTGCCGAAGGTCATCATTTGTTCATCAGTATCACCGACGATGGTGTGGGTCGTGAAAAAGCGGCAGGACTGGAAAGCAGGCCTGATAATCACAAATCCATAGGCATGCGTCTTACACAGGAAAGGATACGGAACCTGGCACAGGGAACCGAAGACGCTTACGTACAGGTATTCGATCTGACTAATCCGGACGGGTCACCCGCAGGCACCGAAGTAACCATTAAAATACCGCTGATCTATGATCAAAGCAATTACAGTTGACGACGAAAAACACTGCCTGGATACACTTGACATCCTGCTGCAGGAAAACTGTGCTGATATCAGGGTGATGGAAAGATGCACCTCTGCCAAACAGGCCATCCTGGCTATTGAAAAACATAATCCGGATCTTATATTCCTTGATATCGAGATGCCTTTCATGAATGGATTTGAATTGCTCGAGCAATTTGCTGAAATTCCGTTTTCAGTCATTTTCACCACAAGTTTCAACCAGTACGCCATTAAGGCCATACACCTCAGTGCGCTTGATTATTTACTCAAACCCATAGATCCTGCAGACCTGGTTGAAGCCGTGAAAAAGATTGAAAAAAGAAAACAGTTCCCATCACACGAACAGCTTCAGATCCTGATCGACAGGATGCAGGAGAAAAAGAACGGCTTTCACAAAATCGCAGTACCCACTGCAGAAGGCTTTGAACTGATCCCGTATGAATTACTGATCAGATGTGAAGCAGAAGACAATTACACTCATCTATTTCTAAAGGATAAGAGAAAACTCACAGCATGCAGAACGCTGAAAGAAATGGAGGAACACCTGGCTGAATTTTCAATATTCACGAGGGTGCATCATTCTTATATGGTCAACCTGAATGAGATCGTCAAGTATGTAAGGGGCGAAGGAGGCTACCTGGTGATGAGCGATGGAGCTACAGTAAGTGTATCGAGAAGCAGGAAAGACGCTTTGATCAGACTATTTGAACGAAACACGTAAGCTTATTTGCAAAACACCCCTCAATAACCTCTAACCACTCCCAATAATATCATACTGCTCAATTGAACGGGGAAAGCACTGACTCTGAATATATCTTTCGTGACAATTTCAGGGTTATGACAAACACAAACACACTAAAAAATCTCAGAGCGATCTGCATGCTGGCCTTGCCCATCCTCTTTATCATTTCCTGTTCCAAAACGGATTTGAAACAGAATGACCTCACAGTTAACACGGAATCCAAAGCCAACTCAGGAAAAGCTGAGAGGGATAAGGCTGATGTAGCGACCGACTGGTATGAACTTCAATTCAAGATCATGCTGGAAAGAAATTCTGCATTCAATGGGGTTTACTATGCCTATATCGGCGTAGGGCTTTATGAATCTGTACGGCCGGGCATTCGCGGTGCCAGCAGTTTTTACGGCAAACTCAGGAACATGCCCAAAATGCCGGAACCCGAGAATAACCAAGGTTATAATTACGTGATCTGTGCTAACGCGGCTATGGCCGATATGACCAGGTTATTTTTTAGCGGACTGACCGATGCCAACAAAAAAGCCATTGATGACCTTGAGGCAAAGTATAACATGAATCAGTCTCCTGATATGAACTCGGCTGTAT
>DATGXN010000373.1:0-7148 GCA_035298945.1 Chitinophagaceae bacterium
TTTGATGACATTTGATTCTATATATAATATTTAACAAAGCCTAAAATCTATTCTGCCGCTATAAAATAACGAGCTCCATTCTCCATTATTGTGTTAGTTGATAATTAGTCTTATCTCCTTTTCAATGAGTTGAATAAACTCTGTTGAGTCATAAACGGGATTTTTGCAAGAATAGTTCTTACAAAGAAAAAAACTTGTTCGCTCACCAGGCAGTTTCCCCTTCAGCAGAGGATATCGTTCATTTTCAGTGTCAGATGATTGATATACCCTATATGGTACATAATTCATGAGAACTTTTTTTCCCGATTCCGCTGCGCCCCTTCCCAGAACCGCAATTTCAAGTGTGCCATAGACCATTTCCTGGACCAGATCCGTCCAGATGCCAAAAGAGGTGGGATATCTGATTGCCATCTGACTGACCGAATCTGTCATCTTCACCGCCCTGTCTTTCCAGTCGGACCGCTCGAATAAGATTCCTAAATGCAATAAAACGTTGGCCATGACCGAGTTCCCTGAAGGCGTAGCCCCATCATAGATCTCCTTCTTCCTTATTATTATATCCTCCTGGTCGTCACGGGTAAAATAAAAGAACAACCCCTCCTCATCTGAATAATGCCTGATCCCTTCTTCCAATAATACCTTTGCCCGCTCGAGGTAACCTGCTTCCCCGGTCAATTCCTGCAAAAAGATCAAAGCTTGGGTCAAATAAGCCTGATCCTCAAGGAAACCGTCCACTTTAGATACCCCATTCTTATATGTATGCCTGGTTTTTCCAGTGGCATCAGTGAATGCCCCGAGCAGGAATTCCATATTTTTCACCGCGATCTCCCCTAACTCCTTATCCCCCAATATCAATGCCGACTTTGCAAAAGCCTGGTTCATGAGGGCATTCCAGCTCAATAATATTTTATCGTCCAGCCCCGGCCTCACCCTTTGGTTTCGAATTGCCAGCAGTTTTGACTTAAAACCCTCAATCCTCTCTAAATCTGCAACCTGCAACCTGCCATCTGCAACCTGCTCCTCCGGCCATTCCTTTAAACGGGGAATATTTACATGTTCCCAGTTCCCGTTTGGCGTAATATCATACACAGAGCAAAAAAGGTCAATGATCTCCCTATCTCCCTCACTCTCTAACTCCCTAATTTGATCAATGGTCCAGGTGTAAAACTTCCCTTCTTCTCCTTCAGAATCAGCATCCAATGCACTGTAGAACCCAAACTCCTCACTCATCAGCTCCGTTTTCACAAAACCGAGGGTCTCCCGGATCGTTCTCGCATATCTTTCTTTACCCGTGATCTGGTACGCATCGCAAAGCACCAACACCAACAAGGCATTGTCATATAACATTTTTTCAAAATGTGGGGCCAGCCATTCGGTATCAGTGGAATACCTTGCAAAACCGCCGCCAATATGATCGTAGATCCCGCCCATGATCATCTTATCCAGACTTAGCAATGCCTGCTCGAGTGCTTCAGACTTACCGGTCAGGTAATAATGTTTCAGGAGAAACTGAATGGTAAAGGTTTGGGGGAACTTGGGCGCCCTGCCAAAACCACCCCAGTTTCTGTCGGCCTGCCCCATCACGGCCTGGAAAGCCTGCTCCAATTGGGTGAGAGTGAAACGCTCTTCCTGGGGAATATTGAGATTGATGGGATTGGTACCGAAACTGTTGGATTTTTTCAGGTGATCGGTCAGCTGGCCGGCCTGCTCTTCGATCTGGGCCCTTTGCTCCTTAAATGCCTGGGTGATCCCCATCAGCACTTCTTTCCAGGAAGCCCGGTTATGGGCCCTGACCGGCGGGAAATAGGTTCCGCCGTAAAAAGGCCGGGCGTCCGGTGTCAGAAATACATTTAATGGCCAACCGCCGCTGCCAGACATAGCCTGCACGGCATCCATATATATATGATCCAGATCCGGACGCTCTTCCCGGTCGATCTTGATATTGACAAAATGCTCATTCATGAGCTGGGCCGTACCCTCATCTTCAAAACTCTCCCGCTCCATAACATGGCACCAGTGACAGGCCGAATAGCCTATGCTGACCAGGATGGGCTTATCCTCCTCCCTGGCTTTCTGCAATGCGGCGGCACCCCATGGATACCAATCCACCGGGTTATGTGCGTGCTGCAACAAATAAGGGCTAGTCTCTTTGGAGAGGAGATTCATTTCAAAGTCAAAATTCAAAAGTCAAAATTCAAAAATTGGATGCCAGTTTCTGAAGGATTTGACAGTTACGTAGAGGTGTATTCGATATATTTTGACTTTAGGCTTTGAGTTTTGACTTATTTTTTCAGCGCGCTACACAAAAACTTATCCAGCGCTGCCACCATGCTGGGTACCTGGGGTTCCGGGGCCTTGATCTGAAGCTGTAAACCCGCTTCAGTTATGGCTTTTGACGTATTACTGCCGAAAGCGCCGATATATGTTCCATTCTGTGCGTAGCCGGGGAAATTGTCAAACAGGCTCTTCACGCCACTGGGGGTAAAGAAACATATTACATCGAAAGAATGGGTATTGATGGTTTTAACCTGTTCATTGCTGATCGTGCGGTACATGAAGGGTGTCTGGAACTCACATTTGTTGTTCTTCAGCCAGTTTACGATCTCATTATCCTGCTGATTCTCAGAGCATGGATACAGGAATTTTTCATTCTCCTTGTGCTTGTTGATCACATCAAACAGGCTTTTATTGGTGCCGTCTGCACCATAAAATACCTTTCTTTTCCTGTAAAGAATGAATTTTTGAAGATATAAGGCTACCGCCTCGGTAATACAGAAATATTTAGTGTCCTGCGAGATACTGAGCTTCATTTCTTCACAGATACGGAAGAAATGGTCGATCGCGTTCCTGCTGGTGAAAATGACTCCGCTATAGTCAGCGATCTCGATCTTTTGTTTGCGGAAATCTTTGGCAGAAATCGGTTCCAGCCTGATGAAAGGGCAAAATTCCAGCTCGACCGAATATTTCCGGGCTAACTCGAAATAGGGTGACTTGTCTGACTCGGGCCGGGGCTGTGTAATGAGTATCTTTTTCACTGGTTTTTTAACCTCCGTCATATTCTGCCGTATTCTTTTTCAGAAATTCGTTGTGCAAAGTTACAAAGTTCTATCTAATTACAATCAACAATACCTTGTATATCAATAATACCGGGATCACTTCAAAAGCTGCCACATACATTATAAAATGCAAAGGGTTAATTTTTAAAATATTACTGACAGACTGATAGCCCCTGACCATTCTGACTATGCCTAATATGATCAGCCCGATGACCGTCAGCGTTATGACTACCTGCCTGCCATTGTGATCAGAATAAGCCATGAGGATATCCATGGGGACCAGGAATAATCCGGTCATCTTATTCACCATAAAAACGCTGAACATATAATTTTCTGATGCGGCCTTTCTATCGAACATCCATCCGGCCATACTGAGAAAGATATATTTCCCCAAATACAGCAGGGTCAGGGCTCCCATGCAGATCAGGACGGTAACCGGAATTGAATAACCCGTATTGAATCCATAGTGATCAGAAAGGAAATAAATAAAGATCCCCCCGGTGATAAAAAAGAAAATATTCAGTAACAATGAAGGCAAAGGAGATTGCGACAATTGTTCCCTGATCTGTTTTTGCCTCATGGATGTATTAAAAAACACCTTGAACAGATCAGTAAAAAACTTGTAGAAGGCTAAACGTAAAAATGAAAGCAGCAACAATACTCCACAAAACAAATAGAATATCCATTCGAATGATGGCGGAACCCGTACAAGTTCCCGCACTCTTAATACAGGAGCGGTAACATTGTAACGCTTGTCATTTTTTAAAAATCCGCCAACCCACTGACCGTAAACAGATGGATAGGGAGGAATATTGAATTGTGATTGTACAGACTTCGTCTTTTTTTCAACAACTGTGTGCAGGATGGAATCAGCTATAGCTTTTAAGGAATCCACTGTTCTGAGAGAATCCGGATTCAATTTTTTTACCGGCCTGACTATAGTATCTGCCACTCTGACTCTCTGACTATCTGACTCTTTGATGATGCTGTCCTGAGCCATAATAGAGCTGGCCACAAGAAGATAAAGAATCAGGAGGGTTGATTTCATACGGTGGCAAAGTTATCAGAAGATGCTTACAAAACCGAAATGGATCTTTGATTGTCGCAAGTTGAACTGGCCATCATCCCTTTTACCTACGGCATAACTGAGATTAAGTATGCCGGCCTTGGTCTCGAGGGCGATACCAAATCCTGAACCAAAATATACGTGACTGTTCAGTTCCGTAAATGTGTTATTCCTCGCCCAGCCCAGGTCAGTGAATGCAAACAGGTATGCATTGATACCGATCAGGTACCTGTATTCAAGAGTACCTACTGCATATTGAGTGGCATAAATACTTTCCTCATCAAAACCACGTAACAATTTGTATCCCCCGATCTGGAACACTTCGTTCTTGAAAGCATTTTCTGTTTGTACCATACCTGCATTGACTGCAGTGCGCAACGTAGATTGCCTGCCGGTTCTGAAGTAGTGGGCACCATTGAGCCTGATCTTAAGTAAATAAGTTTTCATGGAAAGGGTATCATAAAGGCTCGCAAAATCATAAGGCTTACCCGATGCATCGGTGGTCAGTGAGGTGATCGTATTGTTTTTCCGGATGGTTCTCAGTCCACCGCTGAAAAGAAGATAAAGCTCATTGCCTTTCCTGGGATTCAACCTGTAATCGGTGTTGTTGAACTGATAGTCCACACCCAGGTTATTGGTACTTACATCCAGGAACTCCGGCAGTGTTTTAGTGGCTTTGATCTGATTGGTATCCACCGTGATCAGGTTGGTTTTGAAACTCTGGAAGAATAATCTTCCCTGCTGCCGCTGTGAAACCAGGTATTGCAGGCCAATAAGCAGGTTGATATTGAGGAAGGAACTGTCTTTTTTGAAGAGGTCGAAATTGAAATCAAAGCCGAACCTGGATTTGAATATGTAGGGTTGCTGGAACAGCAGGTTCAGCCTGGGCGATTTGACCTGGAGTTGCTGCCAGTTAGCGCCAATGGTTTCTCCTCCACCCAAAGCGTTCTTCAGGTTCAGGTTGGCTTCACCGGTGATCAGTAATTTACCGCCAAGCTGGGGGTTGGAAGGAAGAAGGCCTACCAGCGCATTGATCTGGCTGCTTCTTTTCGAATCCAGGTAAAGGTTAAGCGTTGAGCCCGTACCCAGCAGGGTCATATCCCAGGGTTTGGTCTCCTTCAGGAATGGAAGTTCCATGAGTCGCCGGCTTATGGCATCGAGCTTGTCTTTCCTGTAATAAGAACCTTTGGGGATCTCCAGGTATTGCTGGAGATAGAAATTCGAGATCCTGGCGGTTCCGGTTACCGTAATGCTGTCGATCTTATAATGGGGTCCTTTTTCTATGAACCATTGCCCGCTGACCACATCATCTTCAATCACCAGGCTGTCGATCCGGAAACTCGCAAACGGATACCCGTGATTTTCCATATAGACCAGGGCCTTCTCCTGGAATTGCTGCACTTTATCCAGGTCAACCAACTTTCCGGAAAATACCCGCTCCGTGTAGCCCAGGGCATTCAGCACCGCAGCATCGCTTTCTTTCAGCGCAATATTTTTCCACCGGTACTGCTTGCCGAAAAACAGCCAGATTTCCGCACCAGTAGCAGTATACTGCACACTGTCTATCGAAAAACTGATAAAACCCTTTGCTTTTTGTTGATTTAACAGCGTTTCTATGTATAAAAAACAGTCGTTTTGTGAGGGAAATACAGCCTTCAGGCCTAAGCTTTCAGGAGCCAGGGAGGTATCTTTGTCTGAGATATGATAGCGGAGTTCGTAACGGTCCTGCCCGGCGCTGGTGAGCCCAAGCAAGATCAGCCATATGGCAAAGAACAATTTAACCCGCTGCATCATACAAAACTACAACGATGATGGTTAATCCGTTTGAAACATACGCTGGTGTTTATTTTCATATCCCCTATTGCAAGAAAGCTTGTCATTATTGTAATTTTCATTTTTCCACTTCCCTGCAGAGTAAGAACGATATGGTGCTTGCTTTATTGAGGGAGATTGACATTACCAGGGGCAAGAACCGAAGGCTGATCACATCGGTTTATTTTGGCGGGGGTACACCTTCCGTACTGCTCAGAAAAGAACTGCGGTCGCTGATGGAAATGATCAGGAAATCGTTCAAGATCCTTCCTGACGCTGAGTTCACCTATGAAGTGAATCCCGATGATATGAACGAGATGACGGTGCCGTTCTGGAAACAACAGGGGTTCAACAGGCTCAGTATTGGTATACAGTCTTTCAGGGATGAGGACCTGGTTTGGATGAACAGAAGCCACACCGCCCAGCAGGCCCTTGAAGGATTGGCCCTGGTCAGGTCTGCCGGTTTTACCAATTTCAGCATTGACCTGATATATGGTATACCGGGCTTATCCGATGAAGCCTGGAAGGCCAATATCGAAAAAGCTATTGCTCTGGACATCCCCCATATTTCGGCCTATGCTCTTACAGTAGAACCTAAGACCGCCCTGAATACCATGATCAGCCAGGGCAAAAAAGAACCGGTGGATCCCGAAATACAGGCCAGGCAGTTCCTGATCCTGATGGAAATGATGGAAAACGCGGGCTATGAGCATTACGAGATCAGCAATTTTGCCAAGCCGGGGTTCAGGTCCAAACACAATTCATCTTACTGGCAGGGCATCCCCTATTTCGGGTTCGGTCCCGGGGCGCATTCCTATGATGGCTATACGCGGTATTGGAATATCAGCAACAATGCCCGGTATATTGACTCCCTCAACTCCAACAATATTATTCCATTTGATAAGGAAGATCTCACCGAGACCATGCAGGTCAACGAATATATCATGACCTCCCTGCGAACGATGGAGGGTATAGACCTGGCTTACCTGGGCGGAAAATGGGGCGCAGACAAAGCGGAACAGCTGAAAAAAGACAGTTTCAAGCATGCCTCCAGGGGTATGATCATTTACGAAAATGACCACATCATCCTGACCCGGGAGGGGAAATTATATGCAGATGGGATCGCGTCGGACCTGTTTTTTGAACACAGAGACACAGAGGAGAACGCGGAGACACAGAGGAAATAGAGAAATTGACAGGCCTGGATTTATTAC
>DATGXN010000374.1:0-4446 GCA_035298945.1 Chitinophagaceae bacterium
GGATCATAGGGTTAGACACATCACATAGCACGGCTTTCACCAAGTTTTTGAATGGGCCCAATGCAGGTGCTGAATATTTCGGTTATAAAGTGGTGGCGGCATATCCCTGGGGGAGCAAAACCATCAAAACCAGTTACGACCGCATCCCTGAGTATACCGAAACCGTGAAATCTTTTGGGGTGGAGATCGTGGATTCCATTGCGGCACTGCTCGCCAAAGTGGACGTAGTGTTACTCGAAACCAATGATGGCAGGCCGCACCTGGAACAGGCGATAGAAGTGTTTAAAGCCGGAAAAGTACTTGGAGCTGATTGTTTCAGCCCGATGAATACAGAGCCTACGCACCCGGATCTTTTCTGGTATGCCATTCATGCTGTGGAGTATTTATATACTGTAATGGGTCCCGGATGTAAGCAGGTGACCAGGATGTTCAATGCTGAGAATGATGTAACTGTTGGTGTTTGGGAAGGTGGCCGGGTAGGAACGGTGAGGGGCATCAAGAAAGGTAAGGAAGATTATGGTGGAACCGTTTTTGGCGAAAAAGGTATTCTTCAAATGGGCACTTATACGGGCTACGAATTGTTGCTGAAAGAGATCTGCAAGTTCTGGCAAACCGGTGTAGCGCCCGTGACTCCTAAAGAGACATTGGAGATCTATGCATTCATGGAAGCGGCAGATGCTAGTAAAAGGCACCAGGGGATTTCTGTCAGTCTTGCTGATGTAATGAAGAATGCACAGAAATAGTTTCTTTATATTTAGTAAAAGGCTCCTGGATGAAATTGCACGTATGTTGCTGTTTTATTTTTTTCGTTGCGTTAGGCTGCCAAAGCGAAAGTCCTAAACAGGAACAAGATGCTGCCGTTTCATTCAAGAAGTTTCCATTAAACCTCAACGGGGGCTATCGCACCAACTATGTTAAGGGCGAGCCTGTAAAGTTCATCATCAATCAATCTGGCGATACCGTTAAAACCGGCGTTCCATTAGGTATTAAGGGGAAAATACTGGCAACGGTTTCGTCTGTTAAACCGGCGGTACTGAAAGCCGGAGTGGGGCATTCAGAGCAGTTGATCACCAATACCTATCTTCTCAGAGGCCAGATGATAGAGAAGCCATTCGATCCTGTATTAATTGAAAAGCCTTATGATTCTTCTGCTACAGTCCAGCTTGACATCCATCCCCGAAAAGTCAATTTTAAACAACCTGACCCGGTAAAAGCGCTGCCACTTAGATTCAAGGATAATGCCCGGTTCAATATTCAGTATCTCGATGTTGAGCAGGGCCTGGGTTCTTCCTATGTGTATTCCATTTTGCAGGATTCCCGCGGGAGACTTTGGTTCGGCACGGATGGAGCCGGAGTCAATGTTTATGATGGCCAGTATTTTATTCCCTACACAGAAAAGCAGGGCCTTACCAATAATGTGGTCAGTGTTGTATTTGAAGACAGCAAAGGGAAAATATGGATGGGCACACAACACGGGATCACCATTTATGATGGCAAAAATTTCTACCAGATCACCAAAGAGATGGGATTGTTGAATGATGAAATACTGGATATCATGGAAGACGGGAAGGGGAATATCTGGATAGCTACATTGAAAGGGGCCTATAAATTAAGCGGTGCAAAACTCAGCATATACACTGTAAAGAATGGATTGGTTTCCGATAATGTTCGGGCGATCATGGAAGATGAGCAGGGTAAATTATGGTTTGCCACTGATCGTGGAATTTCAGTATTTGACGGTCAGGGTTTTATTGAGTACCACAAAACAAATGGACTTGTCAGCGATAATATTTTTTGCATGCTCAAGGCCCGGAATGGTGATATGTGGTTTGGGTCAACAGAAGGCATATGTTCATTTGACGGCAGGAAATTCAGGCATTACTTCAAACACCAGGGACTGGTATCTGATTATGTATGGTCATTCCTGGAAGATGAAAAAGCCAATATCTGGATCGGCTCCTATGGAGGGGTCAGCAGGTTTGACGGCAAGAGTTTCGTCAATTTTACCAAAGAGGAAGGACTGTCAAATAACGGTGTCCGTCAGCTTATTAAAGACCGGAATGGTAATATCTGGTGGGGTACGGATGGTGGTGGTGTCAATATGCTGAGAACCGGGAGTTTTGTTCATATGGCAAATCATCCACTGTCACAAAGGAAGATCAGATCCATGATCCAGGATCGAAACGGAGTATTCTGGTTTGGTTCCGACGGTAATGGTATCAGTTCTCTGAAAGATGACAAACTTACCAATTACACCTTGGCCGATGGGCTTCCAATAATGGGAGGAAGAGCCTTGCTGGAAGACAGGAAGGGTAATCTCTGGATCGGCTACGATGGCAAGGGAGTCAGTAAGTACGATGGCAAATATTTCACACATTATTTACTGCCAGGGGGAATGGAGATGAATATCATCAGATCTATAGCTGAGGATAATTCAGGCAATCTCTGGTTTGGCACATACGGTGCCGGTCTTTTGAAATTCGATGGCAGGCAATTCCTGCAGTTCAATGAGAAAGATGGTTTTTCGAGCGACAGGATCATCTCATTGTTAATTGACAGCAAAGGGAATTTGTGGATAGGAAGTGAGGGTGGCGGACTAAGCAAATATGATGGCAAGAAATTTACCCATTTTTCTGAGAAAGAAGGCTTGCCGTCCAATAAAGTGTTTTCGTTGGCGGAAGATTCAGCAGGTAATATCTGGATAGGTACTGCAGGCGGAGGTGTTTGCAAATTTGATGGCAGCCATTTCACGTATTTGACAGAGCATGAAGGATTGTCTAATAACAATGTGTGGTCGATCAAAGAAGATCATAAAGGCCGTTACTGGTTTGGTACTGATAATGGACTGACACTGGCCTTGCCTCGGGGAGATGAATTTGATCTATATCGATATGGCGTAGAGGATGGATTGAAAAGTGCTGATTTCAACCTTAGGACAGTATGGGAAGATGGTGAGCACCGGATCTGGTGGGGAATGGGGAAAGGGCTTTCTTACCTGGATCTGGATGAGTTTAATTTGCCGGAAGATCTGCTGAATCTCCAGTTCAGTTTTCTTACGATCAATGGCAGGGCGTACGATTTCAGGAGCGATATATCCGCCAGGGAGAAAATTAGTTTCAGCGATATACCTGTTTTCAGCAGGTATCCCCTTGGATTGACATTGCCATATAACCAGAACCATCTTACATTCCATTTTGCAGCAACCGACTGGCAGGCACCCCATCAGATCAGGTATTCTTACCGTTTGAAAGGACTGGATGATAAATGGAGTACTCCTTCACCCAATGCCCTGGCCGAATACAGGAATCTTTCCTATGGTAATTATGTTTTTGAAGTGAAGGCCATGAGCAGGGAGGGGACATGGACCACGCCTCAAACTTATTTCTTCAGGATACTTCCGGCCTGGTGGCAGACCTGGTGGTTCAGGGCACTGGAATTGCTGCTGCTGGCGACATTGATATCACTCTTTTCCAGGTATATCTATTTGAATAAACTCCGGAAACAACGTGAGGCGATGGAGAGGCAACTGGCTCTTCAATATGAACGACAGCGTATTTCTTCCGAAATGCACGATGATATCGGGGCGGGATTATCGGGTGTAAAGTTGATGGCTGAAATGGCCGGTGCAAAAATCAAAGATGAAGAGGAAAGAAATGAGGTGCTTCGTATTTACCAGTCGTTAGGTGCCATATCATCCCGTATGAAAGAGGTGATCTGGAGTCTGAATGTTGAAAATGATGATCTCCCCAGCCTGGTCAGCTTTATTCAAAAGCAGGCCCGGCAATTAATGGAGGCCTATCCATGTGAACTCACCGTGGTATTACCTGAACGCATACCCGATATTGAGATCGATGGTGAAAGCCGGCGAAATATTTTCCTCCTGGTGAAGGAAAGCTTACATAATATCATCAAGCATTCGAGAGCAGACAAAGTGAGCCTGTCAATAGCATGTAGCAATGAACTGCTGATAACAATCCGTGATAACGGCCATGGGTTTGAATATCCGTCGAAATTACAAACAGGGAATGGCCTCAGGAACATGAAGAGAAGAATCGAGGCTGTTCATGGCAGGATGCAGGTGATCTCGGATCATGGAACTACAATTAAACTGGGTATCCCTTTAAAACAATATTTATGATCAGCATTTCAATAGTAGAAGATAATGAACAGTTCCGCAAAGCCCTTGAAACCATTATAGCTTCCCAGCAAGATATGGTGTTGGTGGATTCTTACCCTGACGCTGAAAAAGCTGTTGAAGGGATCAGGATGTCTGCACCCGATATTGTAATCACTGATCTCAGCCTTCCAGGAATGCAGGGGTTTGAACTGATGTTCAAGCTACGTACAGCCTCTGTGAACACCCAGTTCCTGGTGTGTACAATTCACGATGATGATGAAGCTGTTTTTGAAGCGTTGAAAAGCGGTGCTTCGGGTTATATTGTTAAA
>DATGXN010000375.1:0-5183 GCA_035298945.1 Chitinophagaceae bacterium
GGAAGAAGAGATCACGGACATTTTAGCAGCGCTTGAAGTGTCAGTGTAGAAGGCCAGGTTGCCACTTAAAATGGCGGCAAAACCCGTTTGAAGGGTGTATCCGATTGCGGGGACTAATGAAATGTTTTTTTTCTTCTTCAGTTCCTCCGGCTTAGGTTCTGCCCGGGATTTGTTCAACACCCGGTATACCTGGTCCAATATGTCTTTCTGCGGAACCGGGTGCTTCTGCACTTCCTGTGCCCGGATCAAACCAGGTGCAAGCAAAACGATGCACAATAAGGATAGTAAAAGCCTCTTCAAACCAGCGCAAGATAGTATTTCTCGCAATTCGGCCCCCAACATTCCTACATTTGAGCAACCTTTAGTAAGAGTTGCTATTTAACTGTTACATGCTATAAGAAATGATATAACTCATAGCGTAGAACTTTAAAAGCCAATACCTTTAATTATCCCAATCAACCATCAATTTTATTTTATGAGAAATTCCATTATTGCGATAATGCTCCTGACATTCTTCCTATTGGGATCAGTCAGTGTTAATGCACAGCAATCAGATACTGCTTATTCCTGGAAGAGCGCCAAAAAAAATATAATACGGTACAACCTGTCTTCTGCCCTGTTATTTGGGTTCGACAAAACCATCATCCTGGGCTATGAAAGGCTGCTCAAACCAAACCGCAGTTTTTCCATTAACGTGGGCAAGGCAGCTTTACCAAAACTAGTCGATATAAATTTTGACAGCCTTGAATTTAAAAAAGATGTGAAAAATACCGGCTTTAACATATCTGCAGACTACCGGTTTTATCTTAATAGCGTAAATAAATACAACGCACCACGTGGTGTTTACATTGGTCCGTACTATTCATTCAATCAATGGAACAGAAAAAATGATATTTCATTTACAACTTCAAATGCAACCGAAAAATTAGCAACGTCCGAGACTGATTTTAATCTTCACATGGTTGGATTTGAACTGGGCTACCAGTTTGTTTTCTGGAAAAGAGCTACCCTTGATATGGTTTTAGTCGGTCCGGGAGTTGGGTTCTACAATGTCAAGGCAAAAGCCGAAGGGAATCTGTCAGAAGAAGAGAAACAAAGGTTTCAGGATGCGGTAATCCGGATCATTGACGAGAAATTTCCAGGAATGAATTATGTACTTTCTGATAAGGAACTTGACGGCAATGGCACACTCAAGACCTCCTCCTTTGGTTTTCGTTATCTGATACATATTGGCTTCCTGTTTTAAATACTTATACATCACTTTCTAAATTTTCAATTTTATTCACAATGAAAAAGTTATTGTTCGTTTTAACGCTGAGTAGCCTGGTGGCATGTTCGCCTTCTACACAAATTCTAAAGTCATGGCGTGATCCGGGTTCAGTTGTATCAGCAACGGGTGTTCAAAAGGTTCTTGTTATTGGATTAGTGAAAGATGAAGGCTCACGCAGGATCGTGGAAGACAACCTGGTGAATAAGCTTAACGGCAAAGGCGTTGCTTCCTATAAAATTATTACAGACGAAATGGTCAAAGCCGCTAAAGAAGATGCACTTACCCAGCAACTTTCCCAGGGCGGATTTACCCATATCTTAATGGTGCGCCTGGCTGATGTTGAAAAAGAAACATCCTATGTACCTGGTACAACAACTGGATACTATGGTGGCTATGGCCGTTATTATGGCTATGGTGCCGGCATGTACAGCAGTCCTGGATATTATACCACGGATAAGAATTATATGGTCGAAACCACTGTATATTCTGTAACACCTGATAAATTATTGTGGACAGGTACTACCAAAACGGTGAATCCAACCAAGATGGACCAGACGATTAATGATATCGCCGTGGCGGTAACTGATCAAATGAAAAAAGACGGGTTTTTGATCAAATAAAATGGAGAATCTTGAGACAATATTAGAACAAACAGTAAAACTTGTTTCTCTTATCCTGGAATTTACTGCCGTTTTATGTATTGCGACTGGCTTTGTTAAAACATTGATCCTTTTGTTTCAGCGAAGCCAGTCTTCTTACTCCCCTCTTTATAACAGGCTAAGATTTAAATTTGGCGGATGGCTTGCACTGGCGCTTGAATTTCAACTGGCATCAGATATTGTAAAAACCACAACCGCACCCACATACGAACACCTTATTCAACTGGGCGCGATTGCAATCATCAGGACGTTTCTGAATTATTTCCTCAATAAAGAATTGAAGGAATTACCAGAAATAATTGAAAAAACACAATCAGTTCAGAAAAGCAGCACCTCGTTGCATAATCAGGTCCAGGAAAATCCCAGGGCTGAATAATGTGATGCTTCGGAAAAATATCATAAGATCCGTCCTCATTTGGCTTTTCCTCTTTTTGTCGCTGCCTTATTTTTCGAAGGCCCAAAAAACATCCATGGAATTCTGGCCTGAGACAGATATCTGGTACAGGCTGAATCCTAAATGGCGGTTATCTGCGTTTATTCCCATTACAAAATACAATGAGAGTAAAAACCGTGACCTTAATATCTATCTGCAGGCAGACTATGCCTGGGGTAAAACAAAGCATTTCTTATTTATGAGGATGATGGACGGAACCCGTGCAAACCAGATCAAAGCATGGATGGTGAGGGGAGGTTTCATGGAAGGCTGGAGCCTCGGCGAAAATGCAGGAGATTATACGGAAGACATGTTATTTGCCGAGATACACAGGAGAACGCCACTCAAAAATGGATTGCTTCTGTCAAGCCGGATCCGCACCGACCTCAGATGGGTTGGCCAGGAGCCAAAATTCTCTTACCGGTTCAGATACAGGGTAATGCTGGAGAAAGAATTCAAAGCGGGCCAGGGTTCAATTGTACCCTATCTGAATGCCGAACCGTATTGGGATTCCCGCTATACTTCATTTAACAGGATCCGTATCATTGGTGGTGCAACCATGGCCTGGGGCTCAAGGTTCGCCTATGAAGGAAATATGACCTATCAATACGATGAACAATATAACAGTACCAACCTGTTTGCCTTGAACCTGATCCTCCATGTTTTTTTCGAAACCAGGAAAGTTCAAAAAAACTGAAAACTTAAGATACGACCTCACCTGTCCACACATGCAATAATGCACTTAACGGTTAAATGTTTTCTCTCGCCACAAATTGCAATCAACCTCTGAAACCATTTACCCATAAGGGTTTCAGAGGCTTTTAAATACTTCACTCACAAGTCCGGCAGCTGATGCCTGACTATGGTCATACATTTCTCTGCGCAATTAGTTCAACTTTAATACTCATCAATTTTCTAACTAAAAAACAACAAATATGATAACCGAACTACAAGAAAAACCGAAAATCAAGCAATCAACAACAGTCCCTTTAGACTGGAAGGAGGTCTATTATACCAACTGTCCGCTTGTTTCTGCGAGCAACGTGGATCAGGAACTGGGCTGGGCCAGGGAAGAATACAAAAAGATAGGAGTGAAATATGGATATCTCCGTTCACGTATCGAGAACAACTGGTACCCGCACTATATCCATAACCTCGATAACATGATCCGTTTCGGAGGTTTGTTCCCTCCGATCCATGTCCATGCCGATCTGCGCAGAACAAAACTCCTTGGAGCAACTCACGTACCTAAAGAAGGAGGTTGCATGATGGTACGATCCAGAGACGATATCTACCGTATGCAGGAACTCAAAGGCAAGAAAATAGGCCTTTCGAAAAGCCTGAACACTATTAAGAACGACTGGTGGAGAATACAGGAAGAACAGGGGATTGAACTGATGTTAAGAGTTAATGGAATGTCAAGGAAAGATGTCGAGATCGTTGAGTTCCCTTATGCAGATGACTGGTACGATGATCCTGCTATGATGGGACCCGTGATTGACAATGCATCAGAATTGTGGCTCAAACGCGATCATAAGCATGATCTTGCTTTCCGGCCTCTGGAGACCGCACTTGAAAAAGGTGTTGTAGATGCGATCTATACCCAAAGCAAACCTTTCCAGCACTTACAAGAAGCAACCGGAAAATTCAAAGCGATCGAAGACCTCTCACTTTATCCTGATTGGACCTTACAGATTGCGAATATTCCTGCGGTCATCACTTGTACTGATGTGATGGCAGAAGAACATCCTGAATTGGTTGTGACGTTCCTGAAAGCTATGATCAAAGTAGGAAGATGGAGCAACGAACACAAACATGCAGCCGCTGCGATCCTTGATAAACAGACATACTATCTGGATGTGGAAGATACATACAGGGGCATTAAAGATGTAGACATGGTTCCAAATCTATCTCCCCAGAATCTGAAGGCTATAGAGATCGGCAAAGACTTCATGTTCAGCCATGGTTATATCAAGAACAACTTTGATGTACACGAATGGGCTGCACCAGAATTCCTTGAGCAGGCTGCAAAAGAGCTGCTTGAAGAAAAATGGGCCAAGGTGACCACAGAGAAATTGCCTGTAGCCACTGAATTACTCGGCGCCTCAAGAAGAGTTGGATAAAAAGGGTAAACCGATTTTATAGAGATTGGTAAAGAGGATGGCAGTTCTGTAACTGATTTCAATTGCAATAGGATTGCCATCCTTTACATCCACTAAAAAAAAGACCATGAACGGAATCTCAATTAACCAGGGTGCTGAAATAGACAGCACTGCGTTGCCAGAACCAAAACGGACTTCTCTCGGGTTATATGTAACTGCCAGTGAAGCATTCGAAATGTGGCAGAAGGATCCGGACAAGATCAAGATCATTGATGTGCGTACGCCTGAAGAATATCTATTCGTTGGACATCCAACTATGGCATGGAAAATTCCGGTAGCTGCACAATCATATGCCTGGAATGCAGAAAAAGGCAAATACCCAATGTCCATTTTACCGGATTTTGTAACCAGGGTAAAGCAAATTGCTAAACCCGAAGACCCCATCATGTTAATGTGCAGGTCAGGAGGCAGGAGTGCAATCGCCGTCAACCTGCTGGCAAAAGAAGGTTTTACTCAAGCCTATCAGATCATTGATGAAATGGAAGGCGATACTATAGATGACCCCTTCAGTGTATATAACGGGCAGCGCATGAAAAACGGATGGAAGAATTCAAGTTGCCCCTGGACTTACAAACTAAATCCCGACAGGATGCTCCTGCCCGCTGGTAGTTAAAAAAACATCATGGAAGAAGCAAATACCAAACCGGTACAAGATCAAA
>DATGXN010000376.1:0-12903 GCA_035298945.1 Chitinophagaceae bacterium
GGATGCAGAATATGTGTTTACTGAATCTTCACAGCTTGCCTGGCCAGCATCCGCCATGCGCCGGATTGTTTTTGCATGACCAGCAGAATTTTTATATGTGCTTCTCCCGGCTTGCCACCATCGTTGGTTTTTGCGTGGAGTTCATGCCTTACAATAGCAGTATTTCCACTTATAGATATGGATTGATTGGTTAGATCAATGGCAACAAAGTCAGATATACCGGATGCTATCTTTTCCACGAATTCTTTTTTCCCTTCCACGAGTCCGCTGCTATGGCCATAGCTGAGTTTATCGGCGCTGATCTTTTCCAATGCAGTCCGGTCTCCATCGACCATCGCTTTCTTCAGGTATTCCACCGCTTTGGCTACTTCAACTTCATCTTTGCTTTGTGCACTTATCGTCAAAACAAAAAACAGCAGGGGAATAAAAATCGTTTTCTTCATTTGTTAGGTTTTGAATGCTGGTAACATTCAAATTAGGCAGTTTGTACCAATCCTGCAAAACCCGGCTTCCCTCTCACCCTCCAAGGGAGGCTGGTCCAAGGGCCCTCCCTTGGACCAGCCTCCCTTGGAGGGTGAAGAAAAACACCATCAGAAACTCCATTTTAAACGGAGATATCCTGTGTGAACAATACCGTTGAACCCATGGCCGGTGTCCGCAAAAAAGGATTGCCAGAAAATATTCAGATCAAGATTGGTCATCAGACTATAGGTGAGCGAAGGAAACAGAATCAGCATATTGGTGCCCGGCGCATAGATCAGCATCAGGCTGCCGGTAAATAAAGGTGTGAATGCCTTGGTAGAGCCCGCAAGGAAATTCCACCTTGTTGGCATCAGATTATCGGGCGTGTTCTTAAAATTGAAACTGCTCCAGTCATCGATCTCAGTATAGATACCCTGCTGATTAAAAAGAAACCCAGCATTCAGATACCAGCCTTTCTCTGTGATATAATCCACTTCTGCAGTAACATTTACTACCAGGCTGTCTTTTTTATAGAACATCTGCGTCTCCCCCTTGAATCCAGCTTTGCCAAGATTGCCAGACCAGCCCAAACCCGCCGTGAATCTTTTCGCATAAGTCCCAGCCAAAAACTGCCAATCATATTCGTCGCGGTTCAAAGTGTACTTGGCAGCCATTGTGGCCGTCTTGTAAGGACCATTGGCGATCGCCGCTTCAATATTGCTGAGGTCGCTGATCAGGTACTGCATCTTCACCGCATCTGCCCCCGGCCTTTCTTCATAATCAAAATCAAGCAGGTTGTACGAATTGAAAATATCATTAGGGTTCCAGCTATTGGCCATACCCCAGTTAATGCGTTGCCGACCAACACGCACATTGAATTTTTTTAATTGATACCCCACCCAAAGCCTTTCTACATTACTATGCAATACAGCAGCATTCGATTGATACCATACCACATTCATGTTGACAAGGTCTTGCGGATTCATCAGGTTCTTTGTAAAGTTGGGATCATTCTTTACCGCATCACCAAGAAAATACCTGTTCCGGATTTCAACCCCCGCACTGAATGGCCCCTGCGGCTTGTATTTGAAGTTGAGCCTGTTGTGGAGCAGGTTGGTATATTGAAAAGGAATCGGATCATTGGGCAAAACAAACTGCCCCATCTCTTTGAGGTAGCCGTTAAATATAAGCGGTGATGATTTGCTGCTGTCTTGCGCTATAGCGAACACTGGCATCAATAATAATATCGTGAACCAGCGGATCATTCATCTGCTTTATGTGCTTCCATTACATTGACCTCAGCCGTATCAGAAACAATACGACCGTCAACCAAAGTGATTACACGTTTCGCCCTTTCGATCACCCGTTGATCGTGAGTGGAAAAGATGAACGTCATATTTTCTTCCTGGTTCAGTTTGTACATCACATCCAGCAGGTTCGATGCAGATTTGGAATCCAGATTGGCCGTAGGCTCATCGGCCAGGATAAATTGGGGTTTTGTTGCCAGCGCCCGGGCTACCGCCACACGTTGTTGCTGGCCGCCAGACAAACCCGAAGGCCTGCGATTGTCAAGCCCTTCAAGTCCAACCTGCCTGAATAATTGTTCTATCCTCGCGTCCCGTTCGGATTTTGTCATGCCCTGTAATAACATGATGAATTCCGCATTTTCGCGGGCAGTAAGAACCGGTATTAAATTGTAAGATTGAAAAACGAAGCCGATATTCTTTAGTCGGAATTTCACCAGTTGCGATGGACTGAGCCTGGTAATATCCGTTCCATTGATCAGGATATTTCCACTATCCGGCTGATCAAGTCCACCGATCAGGTTGAGCAGTGTTGTTTTCCCTGAACCCGAAGGCCCAACCAACGCTGTGAATTCACCTTTTGTAAGATGAAGGTGAACATTATTCACGGCATACACAGGAATGGTCTTAGGGTTATAGACCTTACTGATATTATGCGCATCGATGACTGTTGTGTTCATGTTCTTCATTTTTGAAGTGCTTCAGCTGGTTTGATATTCACACTTTTCAGGGAGGGAAAGATGGATGCCAGTATGGCTGATATCAGAACCAATAAGATGATCGCAGGAATTTTATCCGAAGGGTAAGTTGGATAGATCAGTGATTCATACCCAAAGCTCTTCATTAATTCTTCGCCCATGCCAGAGAGATCAAGTCCATTCTTGTGATAGTACGAAACTGCAAGCCAGCCGATCCCCAGTGCAATGGGAACCCCAACCAGGGAAAGAAAAATAGTTTCGGTCAATACCATCAGCAGCAAACGTTTCTTTCCAATCCCCAGGGCCGCCATCATACCAATTTCCTTTCTTCGTTCCAGTACACTCATCAGCATGGTATTCACAATACCAAATGACAGGGCAATAAGGATGATAATAACTATGATATAGGAATAAAGATCTACGGTGTCGATCATCAGGTTGGTTTCAGGGGATAGCTCTTTCCACGATTCAACCCTGTCTCCGGGAAATAATGAACTATAACGGTGCTGCACAGCCGAAACGGAATCATCTGATTTGAGAATGATGGCCAGCTCGTGAATGGATCCCGGCACTCCGAGTGTTTCCGCAAGCTCTTTTTCGCTTACATACACATTGAGCTCATCCAGAGGTGTATTGGCCGATTCATAAATGCCCCTGATCCGCATCGCCGATGAAACCATATTGGCGTCCTTATCGGTCATGGTCAATACCACTTTATTACCCAGGGACAGTTTGAGTTTGGTGGCCAGTTTGCGGCCAATCAGTATAGAACGCCCATCGGTAAGCCCTAAACCAGTGTCCACAGAACGCGACTGCTTACTGCTCACTGCTACCTGCTCACTGCTGTTCCCCAGGCCCCTGAGAAGCTTACCATAAATGCCCGATACCGGCATTTCTTTGCCGGAATTAATCCCGTTTACCTGAACGCCT
The DNA here is from genome assembly GCA_035298945.1 of Chitinophagaceae bacterium. Taxonomy (GTDB): domain Bacteria; phylum Bacteroidota; class Bacteroidia; order Chitinophagales; family Chitinophagaceae; genus Pollutibacter. Next base: position 3,395 of record DATGXN010000376.1, read on the forward strand.
GCGCTGCCGGAAGGGGTAGCCAGCATGCCCGAGCTCACTACCCTGGATGACCAGCATTTTATCGCAGGGTCCTTATCCAGCAAGATTGCCCAACGTGCCTGGTTTTTGATCACATAACGGGGCTCCATATCATCTTTGAAACCGGGATCATGGACCTGCAAATGCCCGGTTTCCGTATCGATCACCGTTCTCAGTCTGCTGATCATCATCCCATCATATAAAGCCAATACAGCCAGGGCCGCAAACAATCCTGCCGCCACCGAAATGATGATCACCAGGCTCCTTACCGGGTTACGCCAGATATTTCTCCAGGCTAATTGTAAGATCATGGTCCTTATTTTTTCATCGCATTCACAGGGTTAAGTTTTGCCACTACATACACCGGGTAAAGGGAAAGCACAATTCCGATAATGAACACGATCGAACCCTGCACCAGGAAGATGCGCGGATCTGTTGATGTAGGGAATATGGGCTCAAATCCGAAACGCTGATAGGCTTCAGCAGATTCACCCGTCAGCCTGATCGGGTGCCTGCTCAAATAGGCAACTACAGGTATGCTGATCATCATCCCAGCCAGTGAACCCATCATCACGGTGATCATGGATTCAAGCAATACCAGTAACTGCAACCTGGGTTTCGACATCCCGATGGCCACCAGCATCCCCGATTCAAATCTTCGTTCTACCATCATGATCAGCAGGGTACTGAAAATGCCAAAACTCACCAGTATGTACAGGATCCATTGGATCACATTCATATTGCGGGAATCGGATTCGATATGCTGTTTGATCTCCGGCATGATCTCCTCCCAGGTGAGCACTTCATATGCAGCTCCCGCTAGATGATGAATCTCACTGGCGGTTTCGTTGAGATCCCTGCCTTCTTTCAATGAAATGATATAAGAGGTGATCATGGAATCTGCACCAAACAGTTCCTGCGACCTGGGCAGCGTCATAACCAAAAGCCTGCTGTTCAATTGCGGTGAACCCAGTTTCATTATCCCGCTCACCCTGTACTTTCCTGCGGCAGTGGAGCCGTGATATCCCTGGCCGATCAGGATCACGGTATCAGCAACCCCCGAAGCCATTCGTTCTGACAACTCTTTCCCAACCAGGACTTCATTTGAACCATTGCCCAGATATTTGCCCGTTTCGATTTTCTGATCAAATAACGTGATGGCCCTCTCCTTTTCCGGGACGATGCCGATCACCATACAGCCTTTGGTTTTTTCGCCTGAGGATACCAGTGAGAAAGCCTCCAGCCTCGCTGTAACCGCCACCACACCCGGAATGGTGCTGAATTTTTGTTCAAGAAAATCTGATCTTTTCATGCTGTTGTCCAGCACCTGCTCATCATTATAACCTTTAAGATGTACCTGGATATGCCCGGTATATGAGCTTACTATATTATTAACGAGATTGTCGAAAATACCTTCCTGCAGACTTTTAGCTAAAATGGAAACCACTGTAGCGAATGCAACAGCTGAGGTGGTGATATAAGTTCTGCTCCGGTTCCTCCAAAGATTCTTCCATGCCAGTTTTATAAGCCACATGGTGATTCCTTTGACCCATCAATTCACTGATTTCATTTGTTCGGTTGTAAAAAATCCATCAGCTATGGGCTTATTAAATGTTATTTTCTCGTAGATCATTTCTGTACGCTGGTTTTTCTTGTCGGCCGGCACCATGTAGAATTTAGTTGGGATGATCCGTCCATCCATCATCTTCACGTCATAACCATTCATAGTGCTCACCAGCTCTCCATCTTCATCATAGAATCTGACATGCAGCTCCACAAAATCAGTTTTATCAACGGCCACAACCAGCTTGCCCCAGACTACTGCTGCTTCAGGTTTTGGCGTAAGGTTGATCAGCCAGCATTTTCGGTTATCGATCACCGTATCTCCACTGAAAACATGGGTATAGTCGTTTACGATAGATGATTCCTTTACCAGGTCGTCATTTGAGAAATCAGTTCCCATCCAGCTCTGGCTCATCATACTGGGTGGCAATTTGATGATCTTTTCGATCGAAGGCATCCAGTTCCAGACCTCATTCTTCCTTTTAAGGTACACTATGCCTTTATCTTTCTGGGGAGAGGCCACATAGATCATGGAATAGTCCAGGCCTTTGGCCCAGGTTTTCACGCGCATCTCCCGGTTCCACGATGGTCGCACGGTTCGTATCAGTATGGTAGCCTCAGAGGTATTGCCCCGCATCTTCTCATCCATTTTCACCATCACCTCTCTGGCCGTTTGCGAAGATCCCAGTTTCGAAACCATCAGCACCAATATGAAAAATGCGGTTTTCAATTTGTTTATGATTGGTCTAAAGTTACGCCGGCACAAGCAAGGCAGATATGACGAAGGTCACCAGAAATTCTAACCCTCCCAGGCAGTAGCACTGTTCAAAGCAACATTTTCAATCGGGAATAGTGCTAGTTTTACCATATGTCTGAGTTCGCAAGTCCTCAAAGCTACTACCAACAAAAGATCAAAGAACTTTCTGATTTACTGGCAGGCCATTACAAAAAGAAGAATCTGTTTGGCTGGCTAAGGTTGCTCAGTTTCCTGGCCGGGATATTCCTGGTTTGGCTGAATTGGTCGAATGGCGTCATCCCTATCATGATCGTACTGGTAGTCATCGCGTTCATCTTCCTGGCCCTGGTATCGGAAGATCTTTCAAATCAGAAAATCATTGATCATTCTGAACTTTTGGTGAAAATCAACCAGCAGGAACTGCTTTACCTGCAACACCAGTTCATCCACCATAAGGATGGCCACGAGTTCTATAACGATGAGCATCCCTACGCAGGAGACCTGGATATTTTCGGCCGCGCTTCTCTCTATCAGTATATCAATAGAACCAACTCGGAACAGGGAAATGAGTTCATGGCTAAATGGCTGCTGCATCCTGCATCGCCGGAACTGATCAGTAAAAGACAAAAAGCCGTACACGAACTCTCGCAGAAACCGGAATGGCGACAGGAACTGCAGGCCATCAGCAGCGAATCGCCTGTTACCATCCATGCGGAAACAACTGTTGAACATTGGTTGGAAGAAAAGAATGAGTTCATACATAAAAGGAGTTGGCAGCTGGTCAGATTTATAGTACCTGCTTTTGCCGTTGCCACTGTGGTTACATATACCATCGACCTGATCAGTTATCCGGCATTCATGCTTTTGCTGGTATTTTTCTTTGTGATCGCATCTTCCATTACCAGGAAAGTTTACCCGGCTTATGGCATGCTGAATAAGATCGCAAAGGAAATTGATACCCTGGCAAAAAGCATAGCATTTATAGAACGTTCAGACATGCATGATCCGCTGATGAACGAGTTGAAAAACGACCTGGGTGCGGGCATTACTACCGCATCGCATTCCATTCATAAACTGAACAAGATCCTCAACCGTTTTGATTACAGGCATAACCCGCTTGTATTTATACCGCTTAATACATTATTCCTCTGGGACCTGCAGCAGATGCTACAGCTCGAAAAATGGAAAGAAAACAATAACGGTAAGATTAATCACTGGTTCCATACCCTGGCAGAGTTTGAAGCATTATCAACACTGGGCACTCTGGCATTCAACCACCCGCATTGGTGTTTTCCAGAATTGAATACCATACATCCTGAATTCACTGCAACGGGGCTTGGCCATCCATTGATAGATCCTAAAAAATCTGTGCTCAATAATTATTCAACAACCGGTACAGCACAGATCAGCATCATCACGGGCTCCAACATGGCAGGCAAGAGTACTTTCCTGCGCAGTGTGGGAGTAAATATGGTGTTGGCTTCGATGGGGGCGCCTGTATGTGCTTCAAAACTGAAATTATTTCCCCTGAAACTGATGAGCAGTATGCGGGTGAAAGATAACCTGGAAGAAAGCACTTCCACCTTTTATGCAGAACTGAAAAAACTGAAGAGCATCATAGATGCAGTAAAAAGAAAAGAACCTGTATTTATATTATTGGATGAGATCCTCCGCGGTACCAATTCGCACGACCGGCACACGGGTTCAAAATCCCTGATCAGGCAGCTGATCCACGAAAATGCATCGGGCATTATTGCCACCCACGACCTGGAGCTGGCCAGCCTGGAAAATGAATTCCCGGCCTCCATCCATAATTTTCATTTCGATGTCCAGATCGAGGGGCCGGAACTTTTTTTTGACTACACTTTAAAAACAGGGATCTGCCAAAGCTTCAACGCTGCGATCCTGATGAAAAAGATCGGGATCGAACTATAAGCTGTGGAAAACACTTTTACATTAATCACATTCCCACATTTCCCACATTAGCTTTCAACTTACATTTGCAACATGAGAGACTATCTGGCCGGTTTGAATGAACGGCAGCGTGAAGCAGTATTGCATATTGACGGACCCCTGATGATCGTGGCCGGTGCAGGAAGTGGTAAAACCAAGGTATTGACCACGCGGATTGCCCATTTGATGGCCAACGGCGTGGATTCTTTCAATATCCTGGCGCTGACCTTCACCAACAAGGCTGCCAAGGAGATGAAAGAACGTGTGGAGCATATTTTAGGGAACAATGAAGCCCGAAATCTTTACATAGGTACTTTTCACTCGGTTTTCGCCCGGATCATGAGGGTAGAGGCTCCCAAAATCGGCTATCCCGCCAACTTCACGATCTATGATACGGACGACGCGAAAAGTGTTTTGAAAACCGTGATCAATGAGCTGAACCTGGACGATAAGCACTATAAACCCAATACCGTTTACAATCGTATCTCATCTGCCAAGAATGCTTTGGTCAATGCGGAAGATTATGCGAATGACTATGGCCTGCAGCAGGAAGATATGCGCTCGAATCGTCCGGCCATTGGCCAGATCTATAAAGCCTATGTAGCACGATGTTTTAAGAACGGAGCCATGGATTTTGATGATCTGTTGTTGAAGTTCTATGAACTGCTGAAAAACGTGCCCGAAGCCTTGCATAAATACCAGCACAAGTTCAAATACATCCTGATCGATGAGTACCAGGATACCAATCCTGCCCAGTATGAGATCATTAAATTGCTGGGTGCTGCGTATGAAAACGTTTGTGTGGTGGGAGACGATGCACAATCTATCTACTCATTCCGCGGCGCTACCATCCAGAACATCCTGCAGTTCCAGAAAGACTATGATAACGTGCATGTAGTGAAACTGGAACAGAATTACCGTTCAACGCAGAACATCCTCAGCGTAGCCAACGAGATCATCAATAATAATAAAGGCCAGATCCCAAAAGAACTCTGGACCGATAATGACCATGGTGAAAAGATCAACCTCGTAAGAACAGCAACGGATAACGACGAAGGAAAATTTGTAGCCGATACCATCCAGGAACAAAAGCTCCGTAATCATTACAACAATCGCGATTTCGCCATACTTTATCGCACCAACGCACAGAGCCGTGCATTTGAAGAAGCGCTTCGCCGTATGAATATCGGTTATACCATTTACGGCGGTATCAGTTTCTACCAGAGAAAAGAGATCAAAGACTTTATTGCCTATCTCAGGCTCACGGTGAATCCGCGTGATGAAGAAGCACTGAAGCGCGTGATCAATTATCCGGTGCGCGGCATTGGTAAAACCACCATCGACAAACTGGTGCTGATCGCCAATGAGCAGAACCTGACCATGTGGGAAGTGCTGTGCAATGCAGCCATGTATGGATTCAAGGCCAATACGCTGGAAGCCATTGATGGGTTTGTACTCATGATCAAGAGTTTCACCTCCATGCTTCAAACACAGAATGCTTATGATGTGTCCATACATGTTGGCAAACAGACCAATATTGTAAAAGAACTGTTTAACGACAAGAGCACGGAGGGCATGCAGCGTTATGAGAACATCCAGGAATTACTGAACTCAATTAAAGAATGGGTGGAAAGTCCTGATACTGACGAAGGCGAAGTGATCAGCAAAACACTGGGCGCCTATCTGCAACAGATCACCTTATTGACCGATGCTGATGAAAAAGATCCGAATGCAGATACGGTAAAACTGATGACCATACATGCTGCCAAAGGCCTGGAGTTCTCCTGTGTATTTGCTGCGGGGCTGGAAGAAATGCTTTTCCCGAACGCTATGAGCATTAATACCAGAGAAGAATTGGAAGAAGAAAGAAGGCTGTTCTATGTAGTGATCACCAGGGCCAAGAAAAGACTCTGGATCACCTATGCCAATACAAGATATAAGTTCGGTACACTTGTGCAGAACGAACCCTCCCGTTTCATTGATGAACTTCCGGAGCAATTCATCGATCGCTCATTTGCCGGTGGCGGAATTAAAAACCAGGGTGTTGGTGGTGGAAGTGCCTACGACAGGATGCATGGTGGCTGGAGAAATCAGAATACTTCAAATGGTGGAGGCCGCAGCAATCAGGCCTGGGAAGCGGAGCAGCGCTACGGTGCACCTCCAAAATCAACGCCTTCGTTCATGCCCCCGAAGGCGCCGCCTAAAGTAGTGGAGCACATTCCCAGTGCTGATTTCAAACCCAGCGATACCACTGCACTGGAAGCAGGCATGAAAGTGGAACACCAAAAATTCGGTTTTGGCGAAGTGCTCAAAATGGAAGGTGCTGCACATAATCCCATTGCTACCATCAGGTTCGACAACAATGGTGAAAAAAAGATCATGCTGAATTATGCGAAGCTGAGAATTATCGACTGAGCAGTAAGCGGTGAGCGGTAAGCAGTAAGCAGAGCTACATCAGTGTAAACAACAGCCAGCTTGCCAATACAATAGACGCGATAAAGAATATTTTTAAAAGCAGGGATTTACCCTGCTTTTTTCTTTCATTCCGAAATAGAATGGCTGCTATAACAAGCATTACAATGAGCAGCAAGGCCGATACCCGCGCGTTCTGCAGCCAACCGGGATAGAAAAAGATAAACTCCTGTCTGGCTTCCTCAAAATTCTCGATCCTGGTGGTGATCAGTATCCAACGCAGGATATCTGCCAATGCAATCCCGAATAAAATGAACGCAACAACCAGCGGAGCAGTGAGCTTTCTCAAATGATGTATTTCATTTCAATATACGGAAATTGCTCACCTGAAACGCAGTCCACCATCTACTCCTTAAACATGATATCACTGAACTTAACAGTACACTCCTCATAGGTATAATTTGCACCTGGGGGAATATTATATTTAAGTTTGGTAATGTTGCCGTTCCATTTCTTCAGTACCGGATCGTACTGGATCACTATATCAGCTTCCAGGGGTTCATCCATGCAGATGGTGCCCTGAGCTAAAACATCGCAAAAAAATACATTGACAATATTCTCGTCGTCAGGAAGTTTATATGTGCCAGCGATCTTGGATGGATCGGTCTGGTTGTAGAATACGACCGATGCCGACATGGTAGGCTCAACTGTGGTGATCTTCTTACCTCCGATATCAAACACCAGGTTAGCTCCTTTGACCTGGAACTCCGCCTTGAAAGTGGATGAAGCATCTAAATTCAATGCCGTTTCCACTTGGGTATTGCTCTGCCCGTTGGTATAGGTTCTGGCACGCTTGAGTGTGAAGTCGGCCTGGGGCATAGAATCAGGACTGAATGGATCTTTCTTACATCCGGTGGCTAAGACCAATAATAATAAGGCTAAGTAAATATTTCTCATCTTTTGATTCTTTAATTCCGACAAACATATTCCAGCGTCCAACGCCATACAATCACATGAAAATGTGATTAACAGTGCTTAAACGGGCCTAAATACCCTTGTTTATGTGATTGTCCGCCCTTCTTTGTTGAAATAGCTTTGCCCTCAACAAAACGGAAGAAGGATGTTTAAGAATGGAATTATTTTTGTGCTGGCTTTATTTGTCTCCGCCGCTTCATGCAACAAGGTCACTGAGCCAGACACCGAATTCAATGGCAATAAGATCTTAAAGATCTCATACGGAAACAATGATGAAACTACATTCAACTACTCCGGCGAACTGCTGAACACACTCAGATTCAAAGAAGACAATCAGGTCAGCGAGGCAGTTATACAATATAACAGTGAGAAGAAGATCAGCGAGATCAGGTTGGACGATGGCCTCGTTTATCGTATGAGATATGCATTGGGAGAAATAACGGTGATCGATATCTTCAACGCCCAGAACAGCAGGATCGCATTTATTGAGATCTCGTATACCGGCGGGGGCCTCCTCAGGCAAATGACCACATTCACTAAAAGAGCTGATCCGGCAGCATTTCCACCAAGCATTCGTACTACTTACGATTACTACAACGATGGCAAGGGAAATCCGCGTTTAGTGACCCATGAGACCTGGATCGACGCTTTGAACGATTTCATTCCTTCTGCAAGTTTCGAATATTCAGAATACGACGACAAGGTGAATCCCATCACTCATTTACGCATCATCGGATACCTTTTCTTCAGAATGAATTCTGCCAACAACCCCCGTAAGGTGGTGGAGAAAGATGAGGATGGAAATATTGTGAGCAGCAGGCAGTTCACATTTAATTACAGGCCCAATAATCTTCCCGCAAAAGCGAATGAAACTGTTACCGAGAACGGAACCACCACCACAGGTACCATTGAATTTTTTTACTGACAATTTTATTACTAATACAAAACAAGAGTTATGAGAAAGATCGGATCTATTTTAAGTATGGCTTTACTGGTTTTAATTTCATCCTGCGAAAAAAATGACGCAAAACCGGAACAATCAGGCACCAGGGTCACAAAAGTTGAATACAGCAGTGACGAGTACACAAGCTTCGTATACAACCCTGATCATACGATCAGCAAAATGGTATTTGCTGAAGCAGGCGAAATCAGCAATTCAAATTTCACTTACGCAAACGGATCGCTTAGTGAAATACATTCAGAAGACGGACTAACCTACCAGTTAAAGTACAATAACGGGAAACCATATGTGGTAGACGTACTTGAGGATGGGACCGGGAAAATAAGTTTCAACGAACTTGTTTATTATTCGGCAAGCGGCTACCTGCAGCAGGTGACCACATATAGCATGACCACCAACCCCGCGATCTTCCCTCCTTTTTTCAGGATTGTGTATGATTACTATAACGATAACACCGGCAATGTGAAGGCCGCAAGGTATTATTTCTATGATGAGAACGTTTCTGACTTCGTGTTGACCAAAACAATAGAATATTCCCAGTACGATAGTAAGGTCAACCCATTTGCCCAATTCGGCCTGGTTGGGTACTTGTTATTCGGTGTCAACGCTGGAAACAACCCGGGCAAAATGGTTGAGAAAGACGAAGACGGCCAGGTTACCTCTACCAGCATTTTCAACTATACTTATAATTCAAAGGGTCTTCCTACTCAGGCAGTTGAAACTGTGACAGAAAACGGTACTACGAAGACAAATACGGTCAAGTTTAGTTATTAGGAAAAGACGCAGAGGGGGACGCGGAGACACGGAGGGGACGCGGAGACACGGAGGCAGACGCGGAGACACAGAGGCAGACGCGGAGACACGGAGGCAGACGCGGAGACACGGAGGCAG
>DATGXN010000377.1:0-3725 GCA_035298945.1 Chitinophagaceae bacterium
AAACAGGAAAATGCCCATCTGAAAGACAGGCTTACTCAGGTAGTTGATAAAACATCGGATAAATATTTTCTGGCCCAGGCTGAACATTTCCAGAACCAGTTTATCATTAAAGACGAGTTTATTGACGAGTTAAAACATGACGTGAATGAACAAGTGAGAATGATACGTGACTACACCAAAAAACAACCGGTCAACGGCCCGTTGGAATCTTTTGATTCTGTGCAGGACAAACTGCGCGAACAGATGCAGTACCTGGAAAAAGACTTCGCTGACTTAAGGAACGAATTCAACACTTACCTGACCTCTCAAATCTTCGGATAGACACGGAGACACGGAGAAGGACGCAGAGACACAGAGAAGAACACGGAGACGCAGAATAAAACACAGAGACACGGAGTATTCCTCTGTGTCTCTGTGTTTTATTCTGCGTCTCTGTGTTTTAATCTGTGTCTCTGCGTTAATTCAGCATAGACTGCAGCTTCTTCTCATTCAGCAAAATAATATTCCCGTCTTTTATATCGATCAGTTTTTCGCCCCTGAAATCGCTTAATGTTCTGATCAGCGACTCGGTGGCTGTGCCCGCAATATTCGCAAGGTCTTCGCGGGAGATATGTATGGAGAAATGTTCTTCGGTACCTCTTTTATACTTGCGCTGCAAAGTGATCAAGGCATCTGCAACCCTTTTGCGAAGCGAGTTATAGGCCAGGTTCAGCAGCTGCTCTTCGCGCTCTACCACGTTATGAGCCAGCATCTTGATGAACTTGCGGCTGACTTCGCTGTTATTGTTGATCAGTGATTCAAAATCATCACGCGGTATCAGCGCGATCTCTGAATCTTCCATAGCTTCCGCAGATTCCCTGTACACCCCGTTCTCTAACAATGCTATATAACCGAAAAATTCCCCTTCGGAATAAAGTCCTACAGTAAGTTCTTTTCCATCGTCATTCGACTTGAATGTTTTCACTTTTCCGCTCACTACATAGAACATCCGGCCGGGGTGGTTACCTTCTGTATAAATGATCTGCTTTTTCCTGTAATGATTGATATTACGGCCCTCAGCCAGGTTTTTCAGTGCATCCCCTTTACCAAGGTCCTGCATGAACTCATGCATGCCTTTGATATCGGTGGTATAATTCTTCTTGAGCAGTTCCACCTTCCTGAGGCGGCTTTCTATAGAATTCAGGAGTTCGATATCCGTGAAGGGTTTTGTGATATAATCGTCAGCGCCCATTTCCATACCCTTTCTGAAATCCCCGCGTTCTGCCTTGGCGGTGAGAAATATAAAGGGGATGTTCTTCAGGTCTTCGTGTTTATTGATCATGTGCAGTACGCCGTAACCGTCAAGCACGGGCATCATGATATCGCAGATAATGAGGTCGGGCTTTTCCTCAAGTGCTTTTTCCACGCCTATCTTGCCATTTTCGGCGGTTACCACGGCGTAATTAGCGAGTTCCAGAATTTCAGCGGTGTTTTCCCTGACATCATGGTTATCTTCTATCAACAGGATCTTGCTCATAATTGAATTGTATAGTGAATGTAGTTCCTTTTTCGAGTTCGCTTTCTACCGCTATGTTACCGTTCATCAGCTCCACATATTTCGAAACAATATGAAGTCCCAGCCCGGTTCCCTGGATATTGGTAACGTTATTGGCCCTGAAGAACCGCTCAAACAAATGCTTCTTATCATCTTCAGGTATGCCTAAGCCATTGTCTTTGACCGAAATTAAAATAGTTTTTTGATCTACCTCACTCCGTACACTGATTACCGCATTTTCCGGGGAGAATTTTATGGCATTTGACAGGAGGTTGATCAATACATTCCTGAGCAGGGAGAGGTCCAGGTAAACCCGGGTATCGCCGGTATGCGTATAATTGAAACGCTGGCCTTTTTTGAGGATCGTGGCCATCTCATTACATACCAGTTGAATGTGTTCCTTTACATTGAAAGAAACGAAATTGGCCTGTACCTTACCCTCTTCTATCCTGCCAATAGACAGGAATTCATTTAAAATATCGGTAAGATTATTGACGGCGGAACGGATACGCTGGATATGCTTATCCCTTTTATCCTGCTCTTCTGATTGTTTGTATTTGGCCACCAGTGAAGCCGAAGAAAGAATGGTACTCAGCGGTGTTCTGAATTCATGGGAGGCCATGGACACGAAACGGGTTTTCAGGTCGCTCAGTTCTTTCTCTTTGTTCAGCGCGATCTCCAGTTCAGATTTGGATTCTTCCAATGCCGTCAAAGTTTCTTCAAGCTCCTTGGTACGGGTGATCACCTTGATCTCCAGTTCGTCATTGAGTTGCTCGATCTCGCGGTTACTTCTTTCCAGCTGTTCTTTCTGCCTCACCATGGTTTCCTCTATCTCCTTCCGCGCCGAAATATCGATGATGAAGGCGATGGTGAATTTTTCCTCGTTGATCTTGTAATGGCCCAGGCTCACCTCCACCGGAAACTCTGCCCCATCTTTTCGGATGGCGAACAGGTCGAGCCCATGACCCATGGCCCGGCTTTGGGGGTTCTTGTTATAACCCTGGCGGTATCCTTCGTGTTCCCTGCGGAATCTCCTCGGGATCAGGTCTTCCACCACCAGGTCGAAAATATCATCTTCATAGCCAAAAAGGGCTTTGGAAAATTTATTGGCCATGGTGATATGGCCCTTGGCATCTGCCACAATGATGGCCATGGTGGCATATTGAAACAGAGCCTCGAAACGCTGTTTTTCTTCGTTGATGCTTTTAATGGCGGAACTGAGTTCCTCTATATTGACGATCCGCTGAAGAATGTAGGTATGGCCTTCGTTTTCAAACCGGTTCAAAAGCAACTTGCCCAGGAATCCGTTACCCCGTGCATCCTTAAAATGTAGGTCTTTACTCTGGAATCCAGCTTCGTTCAACTCTTTTATGATCAGGTCCACACTGGATCCATATCCCAGCAATTCTGCCAGGGAAGTTTTGAAAGAAAGGTTGTCTTTCAGCGAGTGAGCGGCATATTCCCTGAATGCTTTGTTGAAATAAACCAGTTCATGGCTGTTGAAATCCCAAACTGAGATCAGCTCTTCATGAAGGTCGCAAATGGCATCCAGGATTGAAGAACGGAAACTGTTTTTCATCCGGGCCAAAGATAGGAAATTAGATAGAGAGATAGGGAGAGAGGGAGATAGAGAGCTTCCTGGTCGCGGGTTGATGGAGTATACTCTCTATTTCCCTCTCTCCCTATCTTTCTATCTTTATATTGAACCTTTCCCCGTTCTATTGGTTTTTTTTCTATGCCTGTCCAGAACCGAACCAAATTTGCTACTATTCTGGCAATCGCCATGCACCTGGCAGGGGCGATCGGGATCATTTTTGGACTGGACAAGCTGTTTGCCATCCTGACTCCCTTCAACCTGCTGACGATGTTCGGGCTGTTGATCTGGACCCTCCCCGTCAGGACCTCCAAGGTCCTCCTGTTTTTTGGGGTAGCTTTTATAACCGGTCTGGCCAGCGAAATGATAGGCGTGAAAACCGGGGCCTTATTTGGCAATTATGTCTACAGTGATATTTTAGGCTGGAAGATCAATGGTGTACCCGTCCTGATCGGCATCAATTGGTTCATTGTGGTGTATGCCTCGGGCATGCTTGCCCTGCAGCTCAGGCATCTGATCGGTGCCCATATCCCCTTTCCAGGCAAAGCCATTTATAGCAAATGGATCGGTGCTTCGGTGATCATAGACGGGGCCCTG
>DATGXN010000378.1:0-10805 GCA_035298945.1 Chitinophagaceae bacterium
GGAACGAGATCGTGGCGCGCCAGTTCATCTTCCGCATGCGCGAGTTCGAGCAGATGGAGATGCAGTTCTTCATACGTCCCGGCTCCCAGAAAGAATGGTATGCCTATTGGAAGGAAGCGCGCATGAAATGGCATACGTCCCTTGGCTTTCCTGCTGATGCCTATCGTTTCCATGACCATACCAAGCTGGCGCATTATGCCGATGCGGCTGTGGACATCGAGTTCAACTTCCCCATCGGGTGGAAGGAAGTGGAGGGCATCCACTCACGCACGGATTTTGACCTGGCCAACCACCAACAGTACAGTGGCAAGAAGATGCAGTATTTTGATCCCGAGATCAACCAGAACTATGTCCCTTATGTGATCGAAACATCCATCGGCCTTGACAGGATGTTCCTGCTCACCTTGAGTTATGCCTATACGGAAGAGAAATGGACCAAGGAAGATGGTGGAGAAGACAGCAGGGTAGTACTTCGTATTCCAGCCAAACTTGCACCCATCAAGATGGCGGTGTTACCACTTACAAAGAAAGACGGGTTGCCTGATATTGCCAGGGAGATCATCAAAGATTGCCGCCAGGATTTTTATTGCTTCTATGAAGAAAAAGACAGCATAGGAAAAAGGTATCGCCGTATGGATGCCCTGGGAACGCCGTTCTGCGTTACTGTAGATCACCAGACCAAGGAAGATCATACGGTCACCATCAGGAACCGGGATACGATGAAGCAGGAACGGGTTCCAATTAGCAAGCTTCGTGAGATCGTGAAGAAATCATTTTAACTAAGAGGCATAGAGGCATAAAGGCGTAGTGGCGTAGTGGAGAGTGAAAATGAATACAAAACTCTACGCCTCTTAACCACTATGCCTTTACGCCTCTATATTAAGATTGTACCTAAAAGCTCTTTGAGTAGAATGTTCCATTTCCCAAACGCTTCAACGGATGGTACCAGGCTTTTCCAGGTGAATTCTGCATCGGCAGGCAGTATCCTGTAGTTGCAGGGGAATGGCTCTACGCTGATGCCTTGTTTGGTAAATACCTTCAGGGCCCGGGGCATATGTACTGCTGATGTAATGAGCAGATTTTTTTCATGGATTCCGGCCGAGTCCATTAATTGTCTGGAGAACAAAGCATTTTCAATGGTGTTCCGGGATTTTTTTTCGAGCAAAATATCTCCCGCAGGAATATCCAGGTCCTGAAGATTCTTTGCAATGAAATCCGCTTCGTTGTATCCCGATTCTTTAACAAAAAGTGCATTTCCGCCTGTAACAATGATCTTCCTGATATGACCAAGATGGTATAATCTCGCGGCCTGTATGAAACGGTCCGATGCCTGGCTGAAAAATCCCTGGTGCAGTTCTTCATCATAGCCTGCAAGCCCACCTAAAATAATGCCTGATTGATAGACGGCTCCCGGAGCAAGATTTACGGGTTTCGCCTGGTAACTGTTCCAGGCATTGTTGATGATGAAGTTGTTGGAGAAAAAAAGAAAACAAAGCAAAGCGGTTCTGCGCAAGATCTTCTTCCACTTGTTATCGCGAATGAAAACTATAGCCAGCAATAACAATAAGATCCATATAAAAGGATCAAGCAGGAAGCCTATGATCTTGGAAACGATGAACATGATCAGCCGTAGAGTTCAAAATGAATATCCTTTTTGTCGTAGCCTATCTCCTGGAGATTGTGCCTTGTATCGTTGATCATGTTCTTCCAGCCACATAAATAAAAGTAGGCAGGAGGCTTATCCTTCAAAAGTTTTTTATAGATCTCGTGTACATATCCTGTATTTCCTTCCCATTGCTCGCGGCTCAGGGTAGGCAGGTAGGAGAATTTTTCATCTTTGTATTCAAGATCCCTCATCTCGGCGTAATAAAGCAGATCTGATTTTGTTCTGCAACCGAATAGAAGGTAAATATGTTGATGTGCGATATTCTTATTAAGTATATGATGGACCATACTTCTGAATGGTGCAATGCCAGTGCCTGTGCAGATCAGGAAAAGATCCCTGTCAAGCACCTCAGGCAGCACAAATTTGCCTTGTGGTCCGCGGACCAGCACTTCAGAACCTATGCTCCAGTTGTCCCAGATGAATTCAGTACCTCTGCCGCCTTCTGCCTTTACGATCACCAGTTCAAATTTGTTTGTACCATCGGGAGCTGAAGCAATAGAATAACTTCTCCATCTTTCTGAATTCTTTTCGCCGATCGGCAGATCAAGAGTTACAAATTGACCCGGGTAAAAATCAAATCTTTCCAGATCCGTCATCTCAATAATGAACCGATGGTTATTAGGGGCTTCTTCTTTG
This sequence comes from Chitinophagaceae bacterium, assembly GCA_035298945.1. Classification (GTDB taxonomy): domain Bacteria; phylum Bacteroidota; class Bacteroidia; order Chitinophagales; family Chitinophagaceae; genus Pollutibacter. The sequence goes on from DATGXN010000378.1 coordinate 2,303, forward strand.
ATCATCACAACTCTCCCTTTATGCCATGGATGTGCAGACATGCCTAATTTTTTTTGGAAGATACCTATTTTTCAGGTTGCAGGTTGCAGGTTACAGGTTGCAGGTTGCAGGGAATTATTCATGGACCACATCCGGGAGTTCTTCCAGTTTTTCCAGTGACCGATAGCCGGATCTGCCATCGACGGTGTAGAAAACAACTAAAGCCTTTTTCTGTACAATATTTCGTGTAGTCTTTTCAGTTGTAGTTATTTTCTCAAGTGGAAGAACCTGGTTTATTGTATTCTCAGTTTTGGATATCAATACCCTTTCTTTTTGCCCGGGCATATGGAGCCCAGTTTTCATTTCTACTGGTGTTTTTTCCGTTGATATTTTAAAACGATATTTTTCGCCGTTGATCCAGAGTTCAGTGATGTCCAATTTCATTCCGGATGGGATCTCCAGGTAAATAAGAAAGGACTTGCTATGGCTTTTCTTTTCTGTCTTCGTTTCACCATTCTCGTTCACTGTGGTCTTCCTGATCCCTTTAGATATGCCCTGGCTATAGCCATAAAGCTTAACACCAGTTTTTTGAGCCTGTAGGGTAAGGCTGATCAGTAAACCCAATATGAGCAGATTCCGTTTCATGTATTAATGATGCGCTCCGGCAATTGATTACATAAAAAAAGAGGACCGTAGTCCTCTTTTCCCTTGTTAAGATTTAGTGAACCTTCGCACAAACTGATATTTACGGTCGTTACTCGTGATCGTAAGAATATAGGTGCCTCTTGGCAATGCGCCAACATTAACCGTTCCGCTCCCGTATGCTGTGTTCTTGTTATACAATAACTGTCCGCCAATATTATGCACCTGCACCTGGATGCTCCTGATATTGAGCATGGTGCCTGCCTGGTAGTTCAAAATATTATTGGTAATGGTGGGGAATGCTTTGACAATAAAATTCTTGTCATCCCTGATTGGATCGTTAACACCAGTTGGCAGGTTAATGGCATTACCTATATAGGTAGCGAACATTCCGTTACCGTGCGTGCCTACTATCATGGTATTATCTTTCCACCTGTAAGCCAGGGACTGTACAATACTTGTGTTCATCATGCCGTTGGGTCCGCCATCTTCCCTTGTCCATACAGTGCTGGTTCCATTTACGGCACTGGTACTGAATAGACCCACGGTTGTTCCCACATAGTATTCAACACCCGCGGTAGTGACCACGATCTGGCAACTTCTTACAGAAGGCAGACTAAGGTTGCCTTCGATGATGTCCCAGGTAGGGCTTGCTGATGTTGCGTTCCCGGTCCAATAAATAGATGCTGCATTGTAGTTGGATACAACAGCAATTACGGTGTCATGATTGCGTGGGTTGACAGCAATATCCTTAACCAATACGGTACTGGGCATGAATGAAGGCCCAATATTGGATGGAGCAGTTGAGGGATCCGCATTAGCCGGATCTTTCAGCCTGTATATCTTTCCATTGGATGTGCCAATGTATAACATGCTGTTGGATGTATAGTTGCCTTTGGTTGTGGCCATTGAAAATATCTGTCCGGACAGTGCCTGGTCTATGCCACCCATTCTTGTCCAGGATGAAGATGTCACAGTTGTTGGACTTGTAGTTCTGTACAATGTATCATTACTGGGATAATAGAGATTGCTCGGATTATCTTCATCCAGGTGGAAATAAGTGACAAAGGTTTCTTTGGCAATATTCTGCGGGGTGATCTCGGTAAGTCCGCCTGATCCAAATAACGGAGCTCGGAAAAGTTTCTGCTCCTGGACTGATGCCAATAGGTAGGGCTGGGTAGGGCTGGCACGGAACATGTAAGTCTGTCCACCGTCACCACCTACGATCAGGTAGTGATCATTGGAGTCGGTGAGGAGTGGTCCGAATATGCCCGACTGATCCCTGAATGTTGTATTGTTATCCTGGGCGCCGCCGAAATAATTCCTGTTTCCAACTATTGGATCTATTCCCACATGATAATACTGTATGGTCTGATATTGAGAATTACCATTTGTCCACACCACCTTTGATGATGTGCCGTCATTAGTGATCGCAATTCCTCCATCAGAAGTAACCAGCATACGGTTAGGTTGAGACGGGTCAAACCTGATGCGGTGAATATCCACGTGAGACACTTTATCAGGATCATCTATGGTGGAAGAAACCCGGCCTCCGATATTTCCTCCCATATAATAGGAGTTGCCGGCCGTTGAGAATCCATCGGTAGACCTGTAAAGACTCACACCCCCCGCAAACATGATCTGGTTGTTAGTGGGATGGCCAATGATCTCCATATCGTAGCCGCCCTGGGTTCTGAAGAAATTATCTTCCGTTCCGTTCAGTTTTGCCACCAGGTTATTGCCGAGGTTTGCGCTCCAGGCTGGATTGGCGCCACTTATGTTTGCCCGGAACAGATCGGCTTCAGAAACATTATTAGTAGCGTCTTTATAATTTTCAACCAGTGCATACAGATCTTCATTGGCTGAAAATCCGAGTGCAATTCTTCCCCAGCCGTTATCGCTGTTAGCTGGCGGATCAGCATCATAGGCCCTCCATCCATTGACTGAGTCAGATGCATTCTGGACACCGCCGGCTACCCTGGTCCAGGTATTCACATCCCCAGATGGTGATTGCCAGATACCTGCAATAGCGCGGTCAGGATTCTTTCCGGAAAAAGCAGCAAATAGTTTTGTGCCGGCTTTATTGATCAGGATCTCTGTGATACCTGCAATATTGGTTGCCGCTACAGTCCCTCTCAAAACAAAATTCCAGCTGGTGCCACCATTGGTTGATTTCAATATGCTTTGATGGGCTGCAACATACACATCTCCGGTGGTTGGATGGACTGCTATATTATGGTTGAAATCGAAAGAATTGTCAAAACTGAATTCGGCCGTAGTGCCTACAGTTGATGCGATCTTTGTCCATGTTTTCCCGTTGTCAGTAGACTTCAACAGGCCATAACCAAATACCAGCGCATTGGGATAGTAGGCTGATCCGATCGCTTCACCAGTACCTGCGTACCAGGTATCCTGGAAGCCGGCCCGGCGATCTTGCGCCACACAAGTCACACTCCTTACTTCATTGGCAGGGTGTACGAAAGCCCATGTGAGCCCTCCGTCCTCACTCCTGAATATACCCCCCTGGACGCCGCCGCTGATCACCACCCGGTTTGATGTGCCATTATAGCGCACATCAAAAGCCAGTGCCCGGGTTCGGCCGCCATTTTGTGTTGGCCCAACAGCTACATAGGTATTCCTCACCAGGGATCCCAGCATCCCGCTGCGCCTTGACCGTACGGTTTTTACCCATTCCGTTTCCAATTGCCGGATATCGTCAGGGATCAGCCCGGTATTGGGGTCCCGGGAGATCAGGTATTCATAATAAGCCCTTCTTTTACCAGCTTCCTGCTCATTCTCGGCCAATTCATCAGCATCAGCCTTTTCAGCATTATCATTCAGGTACCAGGCCCCTGAAACCACAAGAAATCCTACGAACAGGGGAAAAAGTAATTTTTGCATGTCGAAAAAAGTGTATTTGGCAATTTAATTCTTTCTGATAATAATATACTGCTCGGACAACTTAATTACAATTCAACCGGCAGTTAGGTTTATAGTATCTTTGCAACCCAATTATGGAGGCAAGAGGAGAGAGGCGATAGGCGTGAGGCGATAGGCTATCTCTCGCCTCACGCCTCTCGCCTATCGCCTCTATAAATGGCGGTGGACTTATGAACTTGCAGGTGTTATTAGATAAATATGCTGGAACCCCCCGGATCGGAACGATCGCGGACCGGATCTCCATGCCCCAACCTGCCAAGCTCAGGCTAACCCATCTCGCCGGCAGTTCCCCGCAATTTATCCTGGCCGCGGTCTATGGCCATCCCTCCGCGGCGAAGTTGAACCACCTGGTGATCCTTGACAATGCCGAAGAAGCTGCCTATTTCCATAACACCCTTGAAAATCTGACCGAAGCGCTCGATCTATATTATTTCCCGTCTTCATTCAAAAACCGGAAAAATTTCAAACTGCTGAACAGCAGCCATGTAATGCTCAGAACGGAAGCGCTAACCCGTTTCAGTACAGATGGCAACAAAAGGATCATGGTTGCCTATCCTGAGGCGATTTTTGAGAAAGTGGTTCTTCCCAAAACACTTTCCAGGCACCTGATCCGCGTCAAAACCAATGATACGCTAGACGTGAATGCCCTGATGGAGCAGTTCGTTACCTATGGTTTCGAAAGAACGGATTTTGTATATGAACCCGGACAATTCGCCATGCGAGGCGGTATCCTGGATATTTATTCATACGGCAACGATAAACCCTACCGGCTCGAGTTATTCGGGAATGAGGTGGATTCGATCAGGATCTTCGACCCCGAAACACAGCTCAGCGAAAGAAAGCTGATGCAGGTGACCATCATTCCCAATGTGGAAACCCAGTTCGACGACCAGGAAAAAATATCACTCCCCGAATTTCTACCCGAGAATACGGTGATCTGGTTGAAAGACCGTGAGGTGCTCCGGGAAACCCTGCTTACCCAGGAGGAAGACCTTGAACTTTTTTTACTGAGAAATCCAGACAGTGGGGATACATTGGAAGAAGAGGGGGCCGAAAAAACAACGGTCAGGGAAGAAGATTTTGTAAAGGCATCTGTGCTTGAAGATTTGTTATTCAGCAGAACCGTGATCGAGTTTGGACCGGATACCGGGGGTTCATCCAGGTCTTTCCCTGAATCAGATCTGTTTGCTTTCAGAACAAAAGAACAGCCATCGTTCAACAGGCAATTCGATATGCTGATCCGCGACCTGGTGAGTTTTGACAGGAAGAAGTACGGAATATTTTTGTTTGCCGAAAATCCCAAACAACTTGAAAGGCTGCATAGCATCTTCACTGATCTGAAAGCTGAGATCAGCTTTACGCCTGTACCGGTGGCCATTCATGAAGGCTTTATAGACGAGGAATTGCAGGTGGTTTGTTATACTGATCACCAGATCTTCCAGCGATATCATAAGTATAAAGTCAAACAGGCTTATAACAAGAACAAAGCGATGACGCTCCGGGCGTTGAGGGAATTGCAGCCTGGAGATTTTGTAGTGCATATAGATCATGGTATAGGTGTGTTCAGCGGTTTGCAAAAAATAGAATCCAACGGCAGAATACAGGAGGCAGTTCGCATCATCTATAAGGATAGTGATATCCTTTATGTCAATATCAATTCGCTGCACAAGATCTCCAAGTATACCGGCAAAGAGGGGCATGTTCCCAAAGTGAATAAACTCGGCAGCGATTCCTGGCAGAAGCTGAAGGAGAAAACCAAAACCAGGGTCAAGGAGATCGCGTTCGACCTGATCAAACTATATGCCCAACGGAAGGCCCAGCCTGGATTTCAGCATTCGCCTGATAATTATATGCAGATGGAGCTTGAAGCTTCATTTATTTATGAGGATACTCCGGACCAGAGCAAAGCAACTGCCGATGTCAAGAAGGATATGGAGGCACCCCATCCAATGGACCGGCTTGTGTGTGGTGATGTGGGTTTTGGTAAAACTGAGGTGGCAGTGCGTTCAGCCTTCAAAACCTGTCTCGACGGTAAACAGGCTGCAGTACTGGTACCCACTACCATTCTTGCCTTTCAGCATTTCAAAACCTTCAGTGAAAGGTTGAAAGATTTTCCTGTAACGGTGGATTATCTGAACAGGTTCAAATCATCCAAAGGAAAGAAAGAAACGCTCAAAAAACTGGAAGAAGGCAAAGTTGACATCATTATAGGCACACACGCACTGATCAGTAAAGATGTCAAGTTCAAAGAGCTTGGTCTGCTGATCATTGATGAAGAGCAGAAATTCGGCGTAGGACATAAAGAGAAGATCAAAACGCTGAAGACCAACGTTGACTGTCTTACACTAACGGCTACGCCTATCCCAAGAACACTGCAGTTCAGTCTTATGGGTGCCCGCGACATGAGTATCATCAATACCCCGCCGCCTAACCGGCAACCCGTGCAGACCGAAGTGCACACGTTCAATGAAGATTTTATCCGTGATGCCATCTATTTTGAAACGGAACGCGGTGGGCAGGTATTTTTTATCCATAACAGGGTGCAGAGTCTATCCGAAATGGCGGCCCTGATCCGTGGGCTTTGTCCTGATCTCAGTATAGGTTTCGCTCATGGCCAGCTTGAGGGGCATGAGCTGGAAGAAAGGATACTGGATTTCATCGACAGGAAATATGATGTGTTGGTTTGTACCAATATTGTGGAGAGCGGTGTTGATATTCCGAATGTGAATACGATCATAGTCAATAATGCACACCAGTTCGGTCTCAGTGATCTGCACCAGTTAAGGGGAAGGGTGGGCCGTAGTAATAAGAAAGCATTTTGTTACCTGATGGCTCCTTCGGTGGCCGCACTTCCTACAGACAGCCGGAAGAGGCTGCAGACGCTGGAACAATTCAGTGACCTGGGCTCGGGATTCCAGATCGCCATGCGTGACCTGGATATCCGTGGGGCAGGTAATCTGCTTGGAGGCGAGCAAAGTGGTTTTCTTGTTGAGATCGGATTTGAAATGTACCAGAAAGTGCTGGATGAAGCCATCAGGGAACTGAAAAGAACAGCTTTCCGTGACCTGTTCAAGGAAGAAATCCAGTTGCAGGATGATTTTGTGCAAGACTGTACTATCGATACGGATCTTGAAATTCTTATCCCGGATAGTTATGTGGAAAATACAGCTGAGAGACTGGCACTTTACACCAGGCTTGACAATTCCAGGGGTGAACAGGAACTGAATGAATTTTATGCAGAGATGGAAGACAGGTTTGGTCCAATGCCAGACTCTGTAAAAGATCTGTTCACAACAGTCAGGTGTCGTAAGGTGGCTGTGGAACTGGGTTTTGAACGGATGATCCTGAAAGACGATACACTGAAAACGTTCTTTGTCAGCAATCCGGATTCACCCTATTTTGAATCCGCTGTTTTCAATAAGATCTTATTGTACGTGCAAACACGTACGAATAAAGCCCGGCTTAAACAGACCGGCCGGAACTTCATGCTGATCGTTGATGATATCAGGAGCATGAAGCAGTTGCTTGATCTTTTATCTGACATGGTCAAATGATATTAAATAAAATGGGCGTTGAAAAATCAACGCCCGTGTTTATGACTATTCAGACTCAAATAATATTTTGATCAGTCCCTTACTTTGATCTTTCCCACTTCCATGGCTACCTGTTGAGCCAGTTCAGTTCCTTCTTTGATCGAGATCAGGTAATGGATTCCTCCATAGTTCCTGGAGATCCCTGCATCATGAACCGCATCGAAAAGACTGGTATAATGTTTGTCAGGAAAACTCCTGAATTCATATGCCTTATCCACTACAGGGACATTGTCACCAACTACAGTAGCGCAACTTAACATAGCAGATCCTGTAACGCCGGCATGGGCTGCTGGATATTCAGGATGTGGAGGTGTAGTGATAAATGAATTCCATCCAGGCTCAATTACTTTTCGGATGTAAGTAATAGGCCTGACCAGGTTGTTTTTGTATTTGGACCTGAACGTGACAATTGATCCATCTCTTTCACCAATTCCTGCTTTGGCGTAGGCTTCTGCTGCTACATCAAGTGAGACACCTGCTTGCTGCATACATTGTGTCATGATATAAAAATCGTGACCGCCCGGCGTATAACCAAGTCCATTGCCTTGATCTATCCAATGTCTGGCTGTCTGTTCCTGGGCCGGTGTATTTATTTTTTTCTGATCGTATACTTGTTTTACCATCTTATAGAAATCACTGGCAGGATCTTCTGAATAAGTGTAAGGGAAGGGCTTGCAAATGACATCATTCAGCGAAGCCACCATAGTTGTTCCTTTACCAAAGAATGCATTTACCGGCGGTGAAACATTGCCCGGTGGTGTAGGTTCCCACAAACCTGGACCAGTGGGCACAATATATCCGATACTGTTTGTAATGATGTCGTCAGTCTTATACCAGTTATAGACTGCCTGGGCGATAGCTTTTCCATAGGCCCTGGAACGTTCAAAAACCGTTGAACCCATGCCAGGTGTTTCCTGGGCGTTATACCTGGCTTCAAGATCGTCAATTGCTTTTTTGTTGGCATCTGTCAATCCGGTGAATAACATCCTCGTCATATCTGCCATGGCTGCGTTAGCACAAATGACATAATTATAGCCCTGGTTATTTTCCGGCTCAGGCATTTTGGGCATCGTCCTGATCTTTCCGTAAAAGCTTTGGCCTCCCCTGATGCCCGGACGAACGGCTTCATAAAGGCCTATGCCCTGGTAGGCATAGTAAATGGCGTTGAATGCTGAGTTACGTTCCAGCAGAATATGGTATTGCAGAATATACCAGTCGTGTGCAACATCTGCTTTGTCCCTCTCTGCTTTTCCTGAGTTGGCTTTTGATTCCGTATTAACTGTGAGGTCATTCTGTTTCAAATCCGTTTTGGAACAGGAAATGATAAAGAGGATGGGCAAGGCCAGCAT